>JANNTQ010000020.1:0-18068 GCA_031394435.1 Betaproteobacteria bacterium | reverse complement strand
CCAGCGCGCCTGAGATCCACATCACCATGATCCCGGAGGCTTCCTCGTCAAGCCGCGCTTCGCCGAGGGCTCCCAGCACCAGGAGGATCAGCATCGCCAGCGCGCCAAGCACGAACGGCACGAGAAAAATCACGACGGCGCAACCGGTGAAGCAGCCGTAGGCCTTCCCCATCTGCGATTCCGCGACCTTCTGCACCCAGTTCGGCAGGAAAACGTCGTAGGGTATCTGCTTGCTCTTCCGGTCCCAGGCCAGACAGCAAGAGATGATCCGGCCCGGCGCAAGGAACCCGTGATGCATGCGGTAGATTGCTCGCGCCGAGCGCGCGAGGCTGGGCAGCGACGTGTACAGCGCGAGCGCGAGCAGGACCGTGCCGACCAGCGCCAGTCCGATTTTCGCGATCTTCTCGTCGCTTTGAGCGGCGTAGATCAAGGCAACCCCGGAAGGCAGGAGGTACATGAGACTGCCCGAGACATCGCGGCTGCCGAGTATCAGGAGCCTCAGGCCGAGCGGAACCTCGCGCGGCGGATCAACGAGCCACAGGGGGCTTGGCATGGGTGGGGTGACCGATGGGACTCGAACCCACAACAACCGGAATCACAATCCGGGACTCTACCATTGAGCTACGGCCACCATTGCGACGCTAATTCTACTAATTGGCCTGCCCGGCGGGACTCGAACCCACAACCCCCAGCTTAGAAGGCTGGTGCTCTATCCGGTTGAGCTACGGGCAGCCGCCGGGCGTCCTTCTGGTCGGGGTGGAGAGATTTGAACTCCCGACATCTTGCTCCCAAAGCAAGCGCGCTACCAGGCTGCGCTACACCCCGAAAAGGGCGCCAATGATACTCTTTTTTCGGCTTGCTGCTGGAGGGGTTTTCTGCTAAAAAGAGCGCCTTTCATTTTTCCGGTCGAAGCGGGAGATGGCACTCGAACTCAGCCGCAAGAACTTCACGCCCTACGCGCCGAAGAAGGGCGAGGAATACATGAACGCGAAAATGCGCTCGCATTTCCGCAAGATGCTCGAACAGGTGAAATCCGAGCTGTCGGAGGAGATCGACCGCACGGTGCACACCATGCAGAACGAAGCCACGGTGTTCGCCGACCCCAACGACCGCGCCACCCAGGAATCGGACATGGCGCTGGAGCTGCGCAACCGCGACCGCGAGCGCAAGCTCATCAAGAAGATCGACGAGACCATCGCGCGCATCGACGCCAACGAGTACGGCTACTGCGACAGCTGCGGCGTCGAGATCGGCCTGAAGCGCCTGGAAGCGCGGCCGACCGCGACGCTGTGCATCGACTGCAAGACGCTGGACGAGCTGCGCGAAAAGCAGGTCGCGAAGTAGTCCCGGCCGGCTACGCTTGCTTGACCGCCTCCGGCGCGCCGATCGCTTTCATCGACAGGCGCACGCGGCCCTTGTCGTCGGCCTCCAGCACCTTCACCTTCACGATCTGCCCTTCCTTGAGGTGATCGGACACGGCATTCACGCGCTCGTGGCTGATCTGCGAGATGTGCAGCAGGCCATCGCGACCCGGCATCAACTGCACGATGGCGCCAAAATCGAGCAGGCGCAGCACCGGGCCCTCGTAGATTTTGCCGACTTCGACGTCGGCGGTGAGTTCCTGGATGCGCTTGCGCGCCGCCTCGCCGCCCTCGGCCAAGACACACGCGATCGAGATGGTGCCGTCGTCCTCGATCTCGATGGTGGTGCCGGTCTCCTCCTGGATGCCGCGGATCACCACGCCGCCCTTGCCGATGACGTCGCGGATCTTGTCCGGATTGATCTTGATCTTGATGATGCGTGGCGCGAAGCTCGACAGCTCCGTGCGCGAACCCTCGATGCCCTCCTTCATGATCTT
The DNA here is from genome assembly GCA_031394435.1 of Betaproteobacteria bacterium. Lineage (GTDB taxonomy): Bacteria > Pseudomonadota > Gammaproteobacteria > Burkholderiales > SG8-39 > JAABQT01. Next base: position 16,210 of record JANNTQ010000020.1, on the reverse strand, counting down.
GAGGATGCCGAGGCGCGCTTCGCGCGCCTGGTCGAGGGCGATCTTCATGATGCCCTGGTTGATGGACTCGATCTTCAGGTCCATCTGCAACGCGGTGACGCCCTGCTCCGTCCCGGCCACCTTGAAATCCATGTCGCCCAGATGATCCTCGTCGCCGAGGATGTCGGACAGCACGGCGAACCGCTTGCCTTCCTTGATCAGGCCCATGGCGATGCCGGCGACGTGCGCCTTGATCGGCACGCCGGCATCCATCAGCGCCATGCTGCCGCCGCACACCGAGGCCATCGACGAGGAACCGTTCGACTCGGTAATCTCGGATACGACGCGCAGCGAATAGCCGAAATCCTCGGCCTTCGGCAGCAGCCCGACCAGCGCGCGCTTGGCCAGCCGGCCGTGGCCGACCTCGCGGCGCTTGGTGAAGCCGAAGCGCCCGGTTTCGCCGGTGGCGTAGGGCGGCATGTTGTAGTGGAACATGAAGCGCTCGCGGTACTCGCCGGCGAGCGCATCGATGATCTGCTCGTCGCGGCCGGTGCCGAGGGTCACGGTGACCAGCGCCTGCGTCTCACCGCGCGTGAACAGCGCCGAGCCGTGGGTACGCGGCAGCACGCCGACGCGCACGCTGATCGGCCGCACCGTGCGGGTGTCGCGGCCGTCAATGCGCGGCTCGCCATCGAGGATCTGGGTACGGACGATCTTCGATTCAAGATTGAAGAACACGTCCTTGGCGGCGTTTGCCTCGAGGGCAGCCCCTGCGGACTTCGCCTCTTCCTCGACCTTGGCCAGCGTCGCCTTGCGGATTTCATTCAGGCGCGTATTGCGCGCCTGCTTCTGCCGCATGCCGAAGGCCGCGCGCAGGTCGCTTTCCGCCAGTTCCGCGACGCGCTGGATCAGCGCCTCGTTCTTCGCCGGCGGCTGCCAGTCCCAGGCGGGCTTGCCGGCCGCCTCGGCCAGTTCGTGGATCGCCTGGATCGCGGCCTGCATCTTCTCGTGCCCGAACACCACGCCGCCGAGCATCACGTCCTCGGGCAGTTCCTGCGCCTCGGACTCCACCATCAGCACGCCCTGCTCCGTACCGGCCACCACCAGGTTGAGCTTTGATTCCTTGAGTTGCGTGGCGGTCGGATTGAGCAGGTACTGGCCCTCGACGTAGCCGACACGGCAGGCGCCGATCGGGCCGTTGAACGGGATGCCCGAGATGCTCAGCGCCGCAGACACCGCGAGCATGGCAGGGATGTCGGAATCCACTTCCGGGTTCAGCGACAGCACTTGCGCCACGACTTGAATTTCATTGAAAAAGCCGTCTGGGAACAGCGGCCGGATCGGGCGATCGATCAGGCGGGAAGTCAAAATCTCCTTCTCCGACGGGCGCCCCTCGCGCTTGAAGAAGCCGCCGGGAATCTTGCCCGCGGCGTAGGTGCGCTCCGAGTAATCCACGGTCAGCGGGAACCAGTCCTGCCCCGCCTTGGGTTCCCTGGCGCCCACCACGGTTGCGAGCACCATGGTGTCGTCGATGGTGCAGATCACTGCACCATGCGCCTGGCGCGCGATTTCGCCGGTTTCGAGCGTGACCTGGTGGTCGCCCAGGGTGAAAGTCTTCTTGATCGGATTCAAAGGGTGTCCTCGGTGGTGGCCCGCAAACAAAAAACGCTCATCGAGCGATGAGCGTCCATTGCCGCGGCATCAGTGGCAGTTACTTACGCAGACTGAGCCGCTCGATGATCGAGCGGTACTTGTTCGCATCCGTGCGCCGCAGGTAATCGAGCAGCTTGCGGCGCTGCGATACCATCTTGAGCAGCCCGCGCCGGGAATGGAAGTCCTTGACGTGCGACTTGAAGTGGCCGGAAAGGCTGTTGATTCGCTCGGTGAGCAGAGCGATCTGCACTTCGGTCGATCCGGTGTCGTTGCCGGACCGCTGGTACTGCTTCACCACTTGCGCTTTCTGCGCAACCTGCAAAGGCATGCTCACTCCTGCTTTTCTCTCGTGTGGGCCGGCATTTTAACCGACCGTCGCGAAGCTTCACAAGTTTTTTTGATGTTTTTCAGCCGCTTGCGCAAGGCGCGCGACAAGCCTGCGGGGGCGCAACTCGCCTTGCGGTCCGGCCTCCCCTACGCCCAGGAGCAGGCCGCCGTGTGCGCTGTACACCGAGCAGCGCCCGCCGGGCGAGCGCTCCAGTGCGACGGCCTGTCCCTGGCAGAACCGATCCGCCTGCGGGCCGGAGAGGTCCACGCGCGGCAGGCCGGCCAGCAGCCGTTCCATGGGCAGCAACCTGCGTTCGCACTGCGCTGCGCTGGCAGCTTGAAGCTCCTCCAGCGTGGCCGCGTCCTGCACGTGGAAGGCGCCGGCGGCGGTGCGGCGCAAGGCGGAAAGGTGCGCGCCGCATCCCAGGCCGTGGCCGATGTCCTCGATCAGAGTACGTATGTAGGTGCCCTTGCTGCAGCGGACCCGCAGGTCCAGATGCTCGCCGTCAAAGCGCAGCAGATGCAATTCGTGGATCTGCACGGGACGCGCGACGCGCGTCACGCTACGGCCCTGCCGCGCAAGCGCATAGAGCGGCCGGCCTTCGTGTTTTAACGCGGAATACATCGGCGGCACCTGCTCGATGTCACCGCGAAACTTCGCCAGCACTGGCTCGATGGCGTCCTCGGCAACGTCGACGGGCCGCCGTTCCAGGATCTCGCCCTCGGCGTCCGCCGTCGTGGTGGTGATGCCAAGGCGCGCGCTCGCCAGGTACTCCTTGTCGGCATCGAGCGCGAGCTGGGAAAACTTGGTGGCTTCGCCGAACAGGACCGGCAGCAGGCCCGAGGCGAGGGGATCCAGCGTGCCGGCGTGGCCAGCCTTTTCCGCCTGGTAAAGCCGCTTGACTGCCTGCAACGCAGCGTTGGAACCCAGGCCGACCGGCTTGTCGAGCAGCAGCACGCCGTCCAGCCTGCGGCGCATCAGCGCTTGGGCAAGACGCTGTCGATCAGTTGCGACAGGCGCGCGCCCCGCTCCACCGATTCGTCGTATTTGAACCGCAGTTCCGGGATGGTATACAGCTTGATGCGGCGCGCCAGCTGGCTGCGCAGAAAACCTGCGGCTTTGACCAAGGCGTGACCTGCCGCCTCCGCCTGTGCCCGGTCCAGGCAGGTGAAATAGACCACGGCGTGCGACAGATCGGGCGCCGCGTCGACCGCGGTGAGCGTGACCAGGGCGAGGCGCGGATCCTGCAGGTCGCGCCGGATGAGCTCGGCAAGCTCGCGCTGGATCTGGTCCGCGACCTTCCGCGGCCGGCCCCGGGTCACAGCGTCCTGGCCACCTCGAGGACTTCGAACACCTCGAACTGGTCGCCTTCCTTCAGGTCCGAGAAGTTCTTCAGCGACATGCCGCACTCGAAGCCTGCCTTCACCTCGCGCGCGTCGTCCTTGAAGCGCTTGAGCGAATCGATCTCACCAGTGTGGATCACCACGTTGTCGCGCAGCACGCGCAGCTGGGCGCTGCGCTTCACCAGGCCATCGACCACGTAGCAGCCGGCCACGGCGCCGACCTTGGAGATGCGGAATACCTGCCGTACCTCGACCACGCCGAGCACCTGCTCCTTCCTCTCCGGCGTCAACATGCCGGACAGCGCGGCCTTGATCTCGTCCACCGCCTCGTAAATGATGTTGTAGTAGCGCACGTCGATGCCCGCGCTCTCGATCAGCTTGCGCGCGGTGGCGTCGGCGCGGGTGTTGAAGCCGATGATCACTGCGCGGGCGGCCAGCGCCAGATTGACGTCCGACTCGGTGATGCCGCCCACGCCGGCGTGCACCACACCGATCTTCACTTCGTCCGTAGACAGGCGCGTCAGCGCATGCACCAGGGCTTCCTGCGAGCCCTGCACGTCGGCCTTGAGCACCAGCGACAGCACCTTCTTCTCGCCCTCGCCCATCGTCTGGAACAAATTCTCGAGCCTGGATGCCTGCTGCTTGGCGAGTTTCACGTCGCGGAACTTGCCCTGGCGGAACAGCGCGATCTCGCGCGCCTTGCGCTCGTCGGTGAGCGTGGTCAGCTCCTCGCCCGCGTTCGGCACTTCCGACAGGCCCTGGATCTCGACCGGGATCGACGGCCCGGCCGAATCCACCGGGCGGCCGTTTTCGTCGAGCATGGCGCGCACCCTGCCGTGGACCGGGCCGATCAGCACCACGTCGCCGCGCTTCAGCGTGCCCGATTGCACCAGCACGGTGGCCACCGGGCCGCGCCCCTTGTCCAGCCGCGCCTCGATCACCACGCCCGTGGCGGGCGCATCGATCGGGGCCCTGAGTTCGAGCACCTCCGCTTGCAACAGCACGTGCTCCAGCAATGCGTCAACGCCTTGCCCGGTCTTCGCCGATACCGGCACGAACGGCGCATCGCCGCCGAATTCCTCCGGCACCACGCCATGCTGCAGCAGTTCCTGCTTGACCTTCTCCGGGTTCGCTTCGCCCTTGTCGATTTTGTTGATCGCCACCACCAGCGGCACTTCGGCCGCCTTGGCATGATTGATGGCTTCCACGGTTTGCGGCATCACGCCGTCATCCGCGGCCACCACCAGGATCACCAGGTCGGTCACTTTCGCGCCGCGCGCGCGCATCGCCGTGAACGCCTCGTGGCCCGGTGTATCCAGAAACGTGATCATCCCGCGCGGCGTGCGCACATGGTAGGCGCCAATGTGCTGCGTGATGCCGCCCGCCTCGCCCGCCGCCACCTTGGTGCGCCGGATGTAATCGAGCAGCGAGGTCTTGCCGTGGTCGACGTGGCCCATCACCGTTACCACCGGGGGGCGCGGCTCGCCCACTTGCGTATCCGGCGAGCCTTCCGCGAGGTAGGACTCGGGGTCTTCCAGCCTGGCCGCTTTCGCCTTGTGGCCCATTTCCTCCACCAGGATCATGGCCGTCTCCTGGTCCAGCACCTGGTTGATCGTCGCCATGCTGCCCAGCTTCATCAGCGCCTTGATCACCTCCACCGCCTTGACCGACATGCGGTGCGCCAGATCGCCCACGGTGATCGTTTCCGGCACCGCGATCTCGCGCGTCACGGGCTCGGTCGGCTGGCTGAAAGTCTGCTGCTCCGCCGTCGCCGCGGCCCGGTGGCGAGAACCGCCCCGCGCACGCCAGCCTGCAACGCCGCCGCCCATGTCGCCGCGCGTCTTGATGGTGCGCCGGCGCACGGAGTCGTCGCGCATGGTGGTGGTCGGCTTGGCCTTCTTCGCCTTCTTGTCGACCTTGGCCTCGCCGGTCTTCGGCGCGTGCAGCGTTCCTTCCACGGCGGCCCCGGCGGGCGCCTGGGCTTGCGCCTTTTCGATCACGGACTGGGCCTCGCGCGCGGCCACTTTCTGCTCCGATTCGCGGCGTTCGCGCTCCTGCTTTCCGCGCACCTCGGCCGCCTGCAATTCGGAGAGCTGCTCGTGCCGGCGCGCTTCCTGCTGGCGCGCCTCGAGTTCCTTCGCGCCGATCGCCGGTGCGGCGGGCGGCGGTGGCGTGGAGGGCGGCGGTGGCGGCGGGGCTACTGCCGGCATTTCCGCAGCGCTCGCGGCCGCCGCCAGCTCGGAGGGATCGCGCTTCACGAACACGCGCTTCTTGCGCACTTCGACCTGGATGGTGCGCGCCTTGCCCGAGGTGTCGGACTTCTTGATGATCTCGCTCGACTGCTTGCGCGTGAGCGTGATCTTGTTCTTGGGCTCGGCCGAGCCGTGCGCCTTGCGCAGGTATTCCAGCAGCCGGGACTTGTCCACTTCGGTGAGCGAGTCGTCGGGCGCGCGCTTTTCCACGCCGGCCGCGCGCAGCTGCTGCAGCAGCACCGATGGCGGCACTTTCAGCTCGCTGGCGAACTGGGCGACGCTGGTCATGGCCACGTTACTGCGCCTCCTTGGACTGTGCTTGGGCTTCCGCCTCGAACCAGTGCGCGCGCGCGGCCATGATCAGCCCCTTGGCGCGCTCGCCTTCGATGCCGGTCAGTTCCGACAGCTCGTCCACGGCCAGGTCCGCGAGTTCGTCGCGGGTCCTCACGCCGCCCTCGGCCAGCTTGGCCGCCAGCTGCGTGTCCATGCCCTCCAGCTTGAGCAGGCTCTGGTCCACGCCTTCCATCTGCTCCTCGCTCGCGATCGCCTGCACCAGCAGGGCGTTGCGCGCGCGGCTGCGCAGTTCGTTCACCGTGTTCTCGTCGAAGGCCTCGATCTCCATCATTTCATTGATCGGCACATAGGCGATCTCCTCCAGCGTGGAGAAGCCTTCCTGGATCAGGATGCCGGCGACCTCCTCGTCCACGTCGAGCCGCTGGATGAACAATTCGCGCACCCGCGTGGACTCCTCTGCCTGCTTCTTGGTGGACTCTTCCTCGCCCATCAGGTTGATGGTCCAGCCGGTGAGTTCGGAGGCGAGGCGCACGTTCTGCCCGCTGCGGCCGATGGCGATGGCGAGATTTTCCTCGTCCACCACCACGTCCATCGAGTGCTTTTCCTCGTCCACCAGGATCGAGCTGACCTCGGCCGGCGCCAGCGCGCCGATGACGAACTGCGCCGGATCCGCCGACCACAGCACGATGTCGACGCGCTCGCCCGCCAGTTCCTGCGTTACCGCCTGCACGCGCGAGCCGCGCATGCCCACGCAGGTGCCGATCGGGTCGATGCGCCGGTCGTTGGTGTGCACCGCGATCTTGGCGCGCACACCCGGGTCGCGCGCCGCCGACTTGATTTCCAGCAGCTTTTCTTCGATCTCCGGCACTTCCATCTCGAACAGCTTCATGATGAACTGCGGCGCGGTGCGCGACAGTACCAGCTGCGGGCCGCGCGCGCCGCGATCGATTTTCGCCACCCAGGCGCGCACGCGATCACCGACGCGCAGGTTTTCCTTCGGAATCATGTTTTCGCGCGGCAGCAGGGCTTCCAGGCGTCCGGATTCGACGATCGCGCTGCCCCGTTCCATGCGCTTCACCGAGCCGGTCACCAGCTCGTCGCCGCGGGCGAGGAAGTCGTTGAGGATCTGCTCGCGCTCGGCATCCCGAATGCGCTGCAGGATCACCTGCTTGGCGGTCTGCGCGCCGATGCGGCCGAACGGCACGTTCTCGATCGGCTCCTCGAGGTAGTCGTCCATCTTGGCCTCGGGCTTCTTCTCCAGCGCCTCCTCGAGCGAGGTCATCTGCGCGACGTTGTATTCGGGTGTGTCGTCCGGCACCACCTTCCAGCGGCGGAACGCCTCGTAGTTGCCGGTGTTGGTGTCGATGGCGACGCGCACGTCGACGTCCTCGGTGAAACGCTTCTTGGTGGCGGAGGCGAGCGCCATCTCGAGGGCGGCGAACACCACGTCGCGGTTGACGTTCTTCTCGCGCGCCAGCGCGTCCACCAACAGCAGAATTTCCCGGCTCATCGTTGCTCCAAGCTCAAAGGTCTGGAACGAGCCGCGCCCGGTCCATGCCATCCAGTTGCAGTGCCACCGCCGCCCCGTCCACCTCGACAGTCGCCGCAGTGCCTTCAATTCCCTTCAGCAGGCCGATGTAACGCCGCCGGCCGCTTGCGTCGGCCAGGCGCATGCGGACGTCGACCTTGCGGCCGGCGAAGCGCGCGAAGTCCGCAGCCTTGCGCAGCGGGCGGTCGAGGCCCGGCGAAGACACTTCCAGCCGGTCGTAGTCGATGCCCTCGACCTCCAGCACCCGGGACAGGTGGCGACTGACCGCCGCGCAGTCCTCCAACGTGATGCCGCCGGGCTTGTCCATGAAAATGCGCACGAATCGACCCCGGTTGGACACTTGCGCGTCCACCAGCTCGAACCCCATCCCGGTAAGGGTGAGTCCCAAGATGCCTTCCAGCGTATGCGACACAGGTGCGGCCACAAACAAAAAATGGGCCGAAGCCCATCCACATGAAACGGCTTGAAGTTTAACCGCTTTTTGCCGTTTTCACAATCTCCGCGACGGTTTTCCCGTCGAGTTCGATCCACCTCCCCGGCCGCAGGTCGCGCGGCAGTTCGACCGGACCGTAGCGCACTCGCAACAGGCGACTGACCTTGCGGCCGAGCGCCTCGAACAGCCTGCGCACCTCCCGATTGCGGCCTTCGCGCAAGACCACGCGGTACCAGCGGTTGGCGCCTTCGGCGGAGCCGGAAGGTTCGAGCGTGTCGAAGCGCGCAGTGCCGTCCTCCAGGTCGACGCCGGCAAGCAACTTTGCGCTCTCATCAGGGCGCAACTCGCCAAGCACCCGCACCGCGTACTCCCGCTCGACTTCGTAGCGCGGGTGCATAAGGCGGTTGGCGAGATCGCCTGAGTCCGTCAGCAGCAGCAGACCGGCCGTATTGATATCCAGGCGGCCCACGGCGACCCATTTGCCGTGCGGGATTGCGGGCAGGCGCTGGAACACTGTCGGCCGGCCCTGGGGATCCGACCGGGTCACCATCTCGCCGTCGGGCTTGTGGTACAGCAGCACGCGGGGCTGAGCAGCGGGGGCTTTCAGTTCGAGGGCTTTGCCATCCAGTTCAATCAGGTCGCCCCTCGCGGCGCGATCGCCGAGCATGGCCACGGACCCGTTGACCTTGAGCCGTCCAGCCGCGATCCAGGTCTCGATCTCGCGGCGCGAGCCGTAACCTGCTGCCGCCAGCAACTTCTGCAGGCGATCAGCCTGCGGCGGGTTCGTTGGCGGCGGCGGGGACGGCGGGGGCTGGTTCTGGCTCAAGCTGCAGCGTCTTGGCGATCTCCTCGAGCGGCGGCAGCTCCTGCATCGAGCGCAGCCCAAGGTCGTCAAGGAAAGTCCGTTTGGTGGCGTAGAGGGCCGGCCGGCCCGGGGTCTCGCGGTGACCGACCACGTCGATCCAGCCGCGGTTCTCGAGGGTCTGGATGATCTGCGTCGAGACCACCACGCCGCGGATGTCCTCGATGTCCCCGCGCGTCACCGGCTGGCGGTAGGCGATGATCGCCAGCGTCTCCATCACCGCGCGCGAGTAGCGCGGCGGCCTCTCCGGCTGCAGCTTTTCGACGAAGGGGCGGAATTCCGGCAGGGTCTGGAAGCGCCAGCCGCTCGCCAGGCTCACCAGCTCCACCGCGCGGCCGTTCCAGTCCTCGCGCAGCTCGGCGAGCAGCTTGTTCAGCGTGTCGGGGCCGACCTGGTCGTCGAACAGCCGCCTCAGGTCGGCGAGCGACACCGGCTCCGGCGAGGCGAGCAACGCCGCCTCGAGGATCCTCTTCGCCTCAGTGGGATTCGGCATGGGCCAGTTTTACGTAGATCGGCGCGAAGTTCCCGGACTGCGTGATCTCGATCAGCATTTCGCGCGCGAGTTCCAGCACCGCGAGCAAGGTCACCACCAGGACTGCCACGCCGCGCGCCGGGTCGAACAACTCGCCGAACTCGAGTACGCGGCGCTCCTGCAGGCGGCGCAGCACGCCGCTCATGTGCTCGCGTACCGACAGTTCTTCGCGCGAGACGCGGTGATGCGCCGTCATGCGCGCGCGGTACAGCAGTGTGCGCCAGGCCTGCGCCAGATCCTGCGGGTTGACCTCGGGCAGGCGGTCAGCCACCGACCGCTCGACCCACACCGAGACCGCCAACACGTCGCGGCCGAGCTGCGGCAACTGGTCGAGCTGCTGCGCGGCTTGCTTGATCTGTTCGTACTGCAGCAGGCGGCGCACCAATTCGGCACGCGGATCATGCTCGATCGATTCGGCGACCGGCGGTCGCGGCAGCAGCAGGCGCGACTTGATCTCCATCAGCATGGCGGCCATCACCAGGTACTCGGCGGCGAGTTCCAGGTTGGTGGCGCGCAGCGCTTCGACGTACTCCAGGTATTGGCGCGTCAGCGGCGCCATCGGGATATCGAGGATGTCGAGATTTTCCTTGCGGATCAGGTACAGCAGCAAGTCCAACGGCCCCTCGAAGGCATCGAGGATTACTTCGAGCGCATCCGGCGGGATGTACAGGTCCTGCGGAATGTCGATGTACGGCGCGCCGTATAGCCGGGCGACGCGCGCGGCGGGCGGCAGGTGCACGGGCTCGCTCATCAGGGGCGGCCGAGGCCCATGGCTTCGCGCACGTCGCGCATGGTCTCCACCGCCAGCTTGCGCGCCTTGTCGCAGCCGTCGGCGATGATGCTCTTCACCAGCGTCGGGTCGTCGAGGTAGGTCTGCGCGCGCTCGCGCATCGGCGCGAGCTCCGCCAGCACCGCGTCGATCACGGGCTGCTTGCACTCCAGGCAGCCGATGCCCGCGGAGGTGCAACCCTTCTGCACCCATGCGCGCTTTGCTTGGTCCGAATAAATCTGGTGCAGTGACCATACCGGGCATTTCTCCGGCGTGCCCGGGTCGCTGCGCTTCACGCGCGCCGGGTCGGTCGGCATGGTGCGGATCTTCTTCGCTACCGAGTCGGGGGCTTCGCGCAAGCCGATGGCATTGCCGTAGGACTTGGACATCTTCTGTCCGTCCAGGCCTGGCAGACGCGCCGCTTCGGTGAGCAGTGCGCCGGGCTCCACCAGGATGCGGCGCCCGCCGCCTTCCAGCCAGCCATAGAGCCGCTCGCGGTCGCCGCGCGGCAGGTTCTGCTGCTCCTCGAGCAGCGCCTGTGCGCGCTTGAGCGATTCGGCATCGCCGCCCTCGAGGAACCCGGTACGCAATTCGTTCAGCAGGCGCGCCTTCTTGCTGCCCATCTTCTTCGCCGCGGCCTTGGCCTTGTCCTCGAAGCCTTTCTCGCGGCCGTACAGGTGATTGAAGCGCCGCGCGATCTCGCGCGTCATCTCCACGTGCGGCACCTGGTCCTCGCCCACCGGCACGTAGCGCGCGCGGTAAATCAGGATGTCGGCCGACTGCAGCAGGGGATAGCCGAGGAAGCCGTAGGTCGCGAGGTCACGGTCCTTGAGCTTTTCAATCTGGTCCTTGTAGGTTGGCACGCGCTCCAGCCAGCCCAGCGGAGTAATCATCGACAGCAGCAGGTGCAGTTCCGCGTGCTCCTGGATGTGCGACTGCACGAACAGGATGGCCTGATTCGGGTCGACGCCCGCTGCCAGCCAGTCCACCACCATCTCCCAGGTTTGCTGCTCGATTTGCCCGGGGCTATCGTAGTCAGTGGTCAAGGCGTGCCAATCGGCGACAAAGAACAGGCAGGGGTACTCGTTCTGCAGCTTGACCCAGTTCTTCAGCACGCCGTGGTAGTGACCGAGGTGCAGCGCACCCGTGGGGCGCATGCCGGAGAGGACGCGGGTCTCGAACATCGCGCTAGATCTGGAATAGCGTGCCGATGACGCGGTACGAGAAGCTGATCAGCGGCGCGAGGATCACGCCGAGCGCGCTGGTGAACAGCAGCAACAGCAGTAAGGGGAAGCCCCAGGGCTCGAGCTTGGCATAGCGCCAGGCGAGCCGGCTGGGCAGCATGCTCGCCACGATCCTGCCGCCATCGAGCGGCAGGATCGGCAGCAGGTTCAGCAGCATGAGGACCACGTTCACCTGGATGCCGGCCTTGGCCATCAGCAGCATCGGTTGCGTGAAGTAATTGGTTGGCAGGACGTCGCTCGCCTTGAACACGGCGGCCCAGGCGAGCGCCATCGCCAGGTTGGCGCCCGGGCCGGCGGCCGCCACCCAGATCATGTGTCGCCGCGGGTGGCGCAGCGCGGAATAGTTGACTGGCACCGGCTTGGCCCAGCCGAACAGCATGCCGGCACCGCCCGCGAACTTGCTCAGCGCCAGGATCAGCACCGGGACGATGATGGTGCCGACCAGATCGATATGGCGCACGGGGTTGAGGCTGACGCGCCCCTGCGCGTACGCGGTCATGTCGCCGAAATGGCGCGCGACGTAACCGTGCGCGGCCTCGTGCAGCGTGATCGCGAGCAGTACCGGGAGCGCGTAAATCGCGACCGTCTGGACAAGCTGGGTGAAGTCCATCGTGGAGCGGAGAATGTTATCAGAGCGCCCAGTCGTGCCACACCGGCCGCAGTGACGGATCAAGCGGCGGCAAGGTGCCGAATTCCGCGCCCTCCTGCGGGCCGTGGAAATCCGAGCCGCGCGATGCCGCGAAGTCGTAGTGCGCGGCGACGGTACCGAAGTGCTGGTACTGGTCCGGCGAGTGGCTTCCGGTGACCACCTCGATGGCTTCGCCGCACGCATCGCGGAACTCGCGCAGCAAGGCATCCATCGCGCCCGCCGAGAGGCCGTAGCGCCCCGGATGCGCGAGTACCGCCGCGCCTCCGGCGGCGCGAATCCAGCCCACCGCGTCGGCCAATGCCGCCCACTGATGCGGGACGTAGCCGGGCTTGCCCGGCACCAGGAATCTGCCGAATGCGTCTTTGGTGTCCGCGACTGCGCCGATCTGCGCCAGGTAACGGGCGAAGTGCGTGCGGCTCACCATTGCCGGATTCTCGGCGTGGCGCATCGCGCCTTCGAAGGCGCCGTCGATCCCGGCGTCCTTCAGTTCCCGTGCCATCTGCTTCGCGCGCTCAATCCTCCCGCCTCGCACGCGTGCCAGACCGCGCGAAAGCGCCTCGTTCGCAGGATCGATGCGCAGCCCGACGACGTGGATCGTGCTGCCGCGCCAAGTCACTGACACCTCGACACCATTGACGAATTGCATGCCCACCGCCAGCGCCGCCGCACGCGCTTCGGCGAGCCCGGCGAGCTGGTCATGGTCGGTTAGCGCCCAGACCTCCACGCCATTGCGCGCCGCGCGGCGCGCGACTTCTGCCGGCGGCAGAGCCCCGTCCGACACGTTCGAATGGCAATGCAGGTCGATGTTCATGCCAGCAGGAACTCTTCGATCAGGCTCGCCACCTGCTCGGGCTGGTCATGGTGCAGCATATGGCCGGCATTTTGCACCGTTACGTAGCGCAGGCTGGCAAACGCAGTTCTGCGCTCGGCGTACTGCTCGGCGCTCAGCCGGATGTGCTTCAGCGTTTCCGACTCGGCAGCGTCCACCCATAGGACCGGCGCCGTGACCTGCGCCCAGCAGGCGCGCGTCTCTTCGTAGCGGTACAGCACCGGGTTGACGATCTTGTGCGCGGGGTCGCCGCGCAACAGCACCCGCCCGTCCGGCGTCTTGCGGCCCCAGTGCAGGGCCAGGAACTCGGCGCGCTCGCGCGCCAGGCGCGGGTTGTTCTTCTGCAGCCGGTCGGCGAGCGCACTGAAATCGGCATAGGGCCGGAAACCGCTGTTCTCATGCAGCTCGTCGAGCCAGCGACCGTAGCGCTGCGGCGCCTGGTCCGGCTGGGTGGGCGCCATGCCGAATCCTTACAGGTTCACCAGTCGCTTGACGCGCGCTGTGCGCACGCCGGCGTACTGCGCGGCGACATTGCCGCCCAGGCTGTGCCCGACCAGGTTCACCGGCGCCTCCGGCTGCAGGCGTTCGAGCAGCACGTCCAGATCCGCGACGTAATCCGGAAACCAGTAGCAGTCGGACTTTCCCCAGTCGGTGAGTCCGTAGCCGCGCCAGTCAGGCGCGTGCACGTCCCAGTCCGAGCGCAGCGCGTCCACCAGGAACTGGAATGACGCGGACACGTCCATCCAGCCGTGCAACAGGACCATGCGGCGCGCGGCGTCGCCCTGCCAATGGCGCACGTGGTAACGCAGGCCGCGCACATCGAAGTACAGCGATTCGCTTTGCTTCATCATCATCTCAATGAAATTTGAAATCGACCTCCGGCCGGCGGCCGGAAACCAGTTCGGCCAGCGCGCGGCCGGAGCCCGCGGCAAGCGTCCAGCCGAGCGTGCCGTGGCCGGTGTTGAGGAAGAGATTCTCGTAACGCGTACGTCCGATCAGCGGCAAGTTGTTCGGCGTCGCCGGGCGCAAGCCCGCCCAGTATTTCACCTCGCCCGCTCCAGCCAGCGCCGGAAACAGCCGTTCGACGCGCTTCAGGATCGCCGCGCAGCGCACCTTGTTGACGGACGTATCGTAACCGGTCAGTTCCGCGGTGCCCGCGCAGCGCAAACGGTCGCCGAGCCGCGACAGCACGAGCTTGTGCGCCTCGTCCGTCAGGCTCACCGTGGGCGCCCCCGCGGCAGCCTCCGGCGACAGCGGGATGGTGATCGAGTACCCCTTGAGCGGATACACCGGAATCGAGATTCCGAGGGGCACGAGCAACCGCGGGCTGTAACTTCCCAGCGAGACGACGAATGCGTCCGCCTCGAGCCGCCGGCCTCCCGCCTGCGCCGCAACGACGCGGCCGCCCGCGATTTCAAGTCCCTCGACGGTGGTGTCGCGCAGGAATCGAACGCCGCGCGCCATGGCCAGCTGCGCGAGCTGCAGCGTGAACTCGTGCGCGTCGCCGGACTCGTCCTGCGGCGCATAGACGCCGCCGACCACCGGCACCGTGGAATCGCGCAGGGCCGGTTCGATCGCCAAGCACTGCGCTGCTGTCTTGCTTTCGCCATGCGCGGCCAGCGCATCGAAATCGGACTGCTCGGTGCAGAAGCGCAGGATGCCCCTGCTTAGCTGATGGTATTGGATGCCGGTTTCGGCACGCAGCTCGAGCAGGCTCGCGTGGCTGTAGGCCGCGAGCCCGGTGAGCTGCCGCGTGTTGCGCTCGAAGCGCCCGGGCAGGCACTCGAAAGCAAAGCGCAGGCCCCAAAGCCACTGCGCGGCATCGGCACGCGGCCGGAACAGGAGTGGCGCGTCTTCGCGTCCGAGCCATTTGAGCACCTTTGGCAGCACGGAGGGTCTGGCCCAGGGCTCTGCGTGACCAGCGGCAATCTGCCCGCCGTTGGCGAACGAGGTCTCCATGCCCGCCTGCGGCTGACGGTCCACCAGCGTCACTTCGTGGCCCGCGCGCGCGAGGTACCACGCGCTGCTCACGCCGATGACACCTGCGCCGAGGACTGCGACTCTCAATTAGGCATCTCAGCCGGTATCATAGCGGCGAGTCATGCCCCTCTACTCCATCGGCGACAAGCGCGTGGAATTGCGCGGCGCGCACCACTACATCGCGCACGACGCGACCCTGATCGGCGCCATCACGCTGGAGGCCGACGCCAATATCTGGTTCAAGGTGGTGATCCGCGCCGAGAACGACGTGGTGCTCATCGGCGAGGCGAGCAACGTGCAGGACGGCTCGGTGCTGCACGTGGACCCGGGTTTCCCGCTCACGCTGGGCAGGCGCGTCACCATCGGCCACAAGGTGATGCTGCACGGCTGCACGGTGGGAGATGGCAGCCTGGTCGGGATCAACAGCGTGGTGATGAACGGCGCCCGCATCGGCGCGGGCTCGCTCATCGGCGCGCATACGTTGATCCCCGAGGGCAAGGAAATCCCGGACGGCGTGCTGGTGCTCGGCTCGCCCGGAAAGATCGTGCGCGACTTGACAGCGGGAGAACGCGACAAGCTGCTGCAGACCGCCGCCGGCTACGTCGAACGCTCGAAGCGCTACAAGGCCGAATTCCGCGAGCAGCCGTTGCCGCCTTCCGCGCGCTAGCGGCGCTTACTTCGGCGCCATGCGGATGGCGCCGTCGAGGCGGATGGTCTCGCCGTTCAGCATCTCGTTCTCGATGATGGCGCGCGCCAGCTGCGCGTACTCGGCCGGACGGCCAAGGCGCGACGGAAACGGCACCTGCTTGCCGAGCGAATCCTGCGCTTCCTTCGGCAGCCCTTGCATCATCGGCGTCTCGAACAACCCGGGCGCGATGGTGCACACGCGGATGCCGTTGCGCGAGAGGTCCCGAGCGATCGTCAGAGTCATGCCGACCACGCCACCCTTGGAGGCCGAGTAGGCGGCCTGTCCGATCTGCCCGTCGAATGCGGCGACCGAAGCGGTGTTGATGATCACGCCGCGCTCGCCGGCGGCGTTCGGCCCCGCCTTGGCCATCGCTTCGGCCGCAAGGCGGATCATGTTGAAGGTGCCGACCAGATTCACCTGAATCACGCGCGCGAAGCGCGCGAGGTCGTGCGGCGCTTCCTTGCCCAGGGTGCGCTCGGCAAGCGCGATGCCGGCACAGTTCACCAGCACCTGCACGCCGCCGAACTCCTTCAGCGTCTGCGCCACCGCCGCCTTGCCGTCGGCTTCCGAGGTGACGTCGCACTTGGCGAAGCGACCGCCAATCTCCTTGGCGAGCTTCTCGCCGAGTTCGGCCTGCATGTCGGCGATCATCACCTTGCCACCGTTCTCGGCAGCCATGCGCGCGGTGGCTTCGCCCAGGCCCGAAGCACCGCCGGTAATCAGGAAGATGCTGTTCTTGATAAGCATATGCACCTCGGTGCGTGAAGAGGCGCGATTATAATTCACGCACCTGCCGATGCTGCGCCTGCGCTTCAATCTTTCCTTC
>JANNTQ010000213.1:0-10359 GCA_031394435.1 Betaproteobacteria bacterium | reverse complement strand
CGGGCACATATGAGAAGTTCAAGGCGACGGGCGACTTCAAGGTCCTCGGCACGCGCTGCGAGATCAAGAACGTCAACTCGTTCAAATTCATCCAGATGGCCGCCGAATATGAGGCGCGCCGCCAGATCGAAATCCTCGAGGACGGCGGAAAGATCGACCAAGAGACCCGTCTCTACAACGCAGAGAAGAACATCACGCGCTCCATGCGTTCGAAGGAGGATGCGCAGGACTACCGGTATTTCCCGGATCCGGATCTTCTGCCGCTGATGGTTTCGGAGCAGCAGATCGAACGCATCCGCGCTGCGATGCCCGAACTGCCAGACGCGAAGCGCCAAGAGTATGTGCGGCTTGGTCTTACGCCCTATCAGGCAGCACTTCTCACCTCAAATCGCCAGGTGGCGAACTTCGTTGACGAAGGGCGCAAAGGTATGACGCAGAGCGAATTCACGCGGTTCGCTAATCTGGTAGCAGGACCGCTGGCTGCGTTGCTGAATGAGAAGAATCTCGACATCTCGAAAAGTAAGGTCTCGCCGTTGCAACTCAGAACACTTGTTGAGCGAGTCTCCGACAGAACGATATCGGCGTCGGCTGGGACAATCATCGTGCCGATTCTATGGGCAGGCGAAGGCTCTGTTGACGAAATCATCGCCAAACGGGACCTGAAGCAGATCACGGATGGTGACGTGATCGAGAAAATCGTTGACGACGTGCTGGCGCAGAACGCCAGGCAGGTCGAGGACTACCGCGCCGGAAAAGAAAAGGCCTTCAACTCGCTGGTCGGCCAGGTGATGAAGGCGACGCAGGGCAAGGCCAACCCGGCGCAGGTGAACGAGATCCTGAAGGCGAAGCTGTCGCGCTGACTACTTCGCCGGGCCCTTGGTGAGCTCTAGGTACTTGCGCTTTTCCTCGTTGTACTTGATGTTGATGGATTCGGCGTCCTTGCGGCGCGACTCGAGCAACCCCTCCTGCAGTTGCAAGTCGTAGGCCACCGCCTTCACGTCCTGCTCGAAAGTGTCGCTGGGCGGCTTGCCGGACTTGATGGCAGCTGCTTGCTTGGCCAGATCGTCCTGGCGCTTTTTCAGCGTGGCGATGCGCCGCTCGACGTCCTGTTGCGCCTTCATGTTGTCGGCGAGGGCGCGCTGGCGCACCGACTCGATGTCTTTTTCGCTGGCGTAGGTCTGCAACAGCGCCTGGTCGCGCCGCTGCTGCACCTTCGCCGCATTCTCCGCGTCGCGCTTGGCGCTCGCCGCCTCGGCGTTCTTCTCGGCGTTCCTCTGCGCCTCGGCGTCCCTGGCGGCGCGCTGCTCGGGGGTTAGCGGCGCGTCGAAGCGCCGCACCACGGTGCCCTGGGCGGACAGGCCTTCGACCGCCACGCCGGCGCACTGCTCCGGCCGCGACGAGCCGTAGTACTTCTTGCCGTCGGTGCCCACGCAGCGGTAGGAGCGGATCTGCGCGTCAAGGGCCGCGTCCCTTGCTCTGGCCTTTTCCTTGTCCGCGGCTGTCTGCGCGAACGCACCCAGCGGCACGGCGGCGAACGCGAGCACAAGCGCGCTGGCGAAAACAGTACGGGGCATCGCTGGTTCCTCTTGTCGCAGGCTACAGCGCATTTTAACGCGCCGGCCCGGTGCGCGTTGACCTGCTAAAATCCGCCCGCCATGCATTCTGCGGATCGCGCCTTCATCGCCGAGACTACCGCGAAGATGCTGCTGGAAGTGAAGGCGGTGCTGTTCTCCGAGGACCAGCCGTTCACCTTCACCTCGGGCTGGGCGAGCCCGGTGTACATCGACTGCCGCAAGCTCATTTTCTACCCGCGCATCCGCTCCCAGCTGGTGGATTTCGCCACCGCGACGCTGGCGCGCGACGCCGGCTTCGAGCAGTTCGACGTGGTGGCGGGTGGCGAGACCGCCGGCATCCCCTACGCCGCCTGGATCGCCGATCGCATGGGACTGCCGATGCAATACGTGCGCAAGAAGCCCAAGGGCTTCGGCCGCAACGCGCAGATCGAAGGCGACATCCGCGAGGGTGCGCGCACGCTGCTGGTGGAGGACCTCACCACCGACGGCCGCTCGAAGATCAATTTCTGCAAGGCGCTGCGCGACGCGGGCGCGGTGGTCGAGCACGTGTTCGTGAATTTTTACTACGACATTTTTCCCGAGTCGAAGAAAGTGATGAGCGAGCTCGGCGTGCGCCTGCACCACCTCGCCACCTGGTGGGATGTGCTGCGCGTGGTCAAGCAGGGCAAGTACCTCGCGCCCGCGCAGATCGACGAGTTGGAGAAATTCCTCAATGCGCCAGCGCCCTGGTCCGCTGCGCACGGCGGCGTTTCGAGCTTTCCTTCCTCTTGAGGATTATCACCCTCAACGTCAACGGCATTCGCTCCGCGGCGAAAAAAGGCCTCTTCCCCTGGCTCGCTGCGCAGAAGGCCGACGTGGTGTGCCTGCAGGAGATCAAGGCGCAGGAGGCCGACCTCGACGCTGCACTGCTTGCGCCCAAGGGGTTCTTCGGCCAGTTCTACCCGGCGCAGAAGAAGGGTTATGCCGGCGTCGCGCTCTACAGCCGCATCGCGCCGGACAAGGTGGTAAAGGGCTTCGGCGTGCGCGAGTTCGACGCCGAGGGCCGCTACCTCGAGGCCAGTTTTGGCAAGCTCAAGGTGGTTTCCCTCTACCTGCCTTCGGGTTCCTCGGGTGAACACCGGCAGGAATCGAAGTTCCGGTTTCTCGATGCCTTCATCCCGCAACTGAAGAAGCTCTCCCGCTCCGGGCGCCAGGCCGTGCTGTGCGGCGACTGGAATATCGCGCACCGGCAAATCGACCTGAAGAACTGGCGCGCCAACCAGAAGAACTCCGGCTTCCTGCCCGAGGAGCGCGCGTGGCTCACGCGCGTGCTCGGGGAACTCGGCTGGGTGGACGTGTTCCGCCGCCTGAACGCGAAGCCCGAGCAGTACACCTGGTGGTCCAACCGCGGCCAGGCCTGGGCGAAGAACGTGGGTTGGCGCATCGACTACCACATCGCCACGCCGGGCCTGGCGGTGCGCGCCAGGCGCGAGGCGATTTACACGAAGAAGCGCTTTTCCGATCATGCGCCGCTCGTCATCGACTATGAGTGGAGCCTCGGCCGCTGAGCTGCTGAGCGTGTTCCGCAGCAGGAAGATGTTCCTGCTGCTGCTGCTGGGCTTTTCCTCCGGCCTGCCGCTCGCCCTGACCGGCGCCACGCTGCAGGCTTGGCTGACCGTCGAAGGCGTTCGCCTGCAGGACATAGGCTGGTTTGCTCTGGTCGGCCAGCCCTACGTCTACAAGTTCCTCTGGGCGCCGCTGATGGACCGCTATCCGCTGCCGTTCCTCGGCCGGCGGCGTGGCTGGCTGGTCGCGACGCAACTCGCGCTGCTGGTTGCCATCGCCTGCATGGGAACGGTGCCGCCGAAGGAATCGCCCTGGCTGCTCGCTGCGCTGGCGCTGGCGGTGGCGTTTCTTTCGGCATCGCAGGACATCGTGTTCGATGCTTATCGCGCGGACGTGCTCGAAGCGCCGGAGCGCGGCGCGGGCGCAGCGGTATCGGTGCTCGGCTACCGCATCGCGATGCTGGTCTCCGGCGGGCTGGCGCTGATCCTGGTGGACGGTTGGCTCGGCTGGGCACAGACCTACTGGCTGATGGCGGCGCTGATGCTGGTGGGCGCGGCGGCGGCCCGGACTGCGCTCGAGCCGCAAGTGCAGGGCAGAGCGCCGGCCACGCTGGCCGAGGCGGTGCGCGAACCGCTGGCGGAGTTCTTCTCGCGTGGCGGCGCGGTGGCGCTGCTGGTGGTGATCGTGCTCTACAAGCTCGGCGACGCCTTTGCTGGCGTGCTCACCACCGCGTTCCTGCTGCGCGGCGCGGGCTTCTCCCTCACCGATGTCGGCTGGGCGAACAAGTGGCTGGGCGTGGGCGCGACGATCCTCGGGCTGCTTGCAGGCGGTGCGCTGATGGCCAAGCTGCGGCTTTACAAGTCGCTGCTGCTGTTCGGCATCCTGCAGGCGCTGACCAATCTCGGCTTCATGGCGCTCGCGCTCGCCGGCAAGAGCTATCCCCTGATGATCGCGGTGGTAGCGGCGGAGAACCTGTGCGGTGGCATGGGCACGGCGGCCTTTGTCGCGCTCCTGATGTCGCTGTGCGACCGGCGCTACTCGGCGACCCAGTACGCGCTGCTGTCGGCGCTCGCCGCGCTCGGGCGCGTCTACGTCGGTCCTGCGGCGGGCGCGATGGTCGAGGCGACGGCGTGGCCGGTGTTCTTCCTGTTCACTTTCTTCGTCGCCCTGCCTGGCATCGCGTTGCTGGTATGGACGCGCGAGCGCATCGAATCGCTCGACCGTGGAGATGTCTGATGTACATGCGGCAAAAGGGCATGGGCTGGCTCGGAATCCTGATCGTGCTGGGAATCGCGGCGGGCGGAGGCTACTACGCCTACCAGGGAATGTCGGGAAGCGGCGAGGCGCCCAATTGCGCGACCGCGCAGAACGCTTGCTTGCGCAATTGCCGGCGCACGACGACCGAGGCGGCCGCAGCACAAAGCTGCCAGCAGGAATGCCAGCGCGTGGCAGCCGCCTGCGCTGGCGCTACGCGGTGACGCGGTAAAGGGCGAGGCTGCCGAGAAGATTCGGCAACAGGCTGACCGGGCTGCCATCGCGCAGCACCACCCGCTCGAGGATGCGGATGCGAAGCTTCGCGCACAGCGTCTCGAAATCCACCAGCGTGCAGTGGTGCACGTTGGGCGTGTCGTACCACTGGTAGGGCAGCTCCTTCGACACCGGCATGTGTCCGGCAAGCGCGATCTGGATGCGCGCCTTCCAGTAGCCGAAGTTCGGGAACGACACGATCGCCTCGCGCGCGACGCGCAGCATGTCCTTCAGCAGTGGTTCCTGGCGGTGGATCGCCTGCAGGGTCTCGGACAGGATCACGCTGTCGAAGGAGCCGTCGCGGAATGCCGACAGGCCGTCCTCCAGATCCATCTGCAGCACGTTGACGTCGTTCCTGATGCACTCGAGCACGTGCGCGTCGTCTATCTCGACGCCGTAGCCCGGCGCCTGCTGCGCCTGCCACAGGTGCTTGAGCATGGTGCCGTTGCCGCAGCCCAGGTCGAGCACGCGCGAGCGCGGCGCGATCCAGCCCGAGATGACCTCGATCTCGGTCATAGCTCGACGTTGCCAAAATAGGCGCGCAGCGCCCCGTGGTAGCGCGCATCGTCCATGAGGAAGGCGTCATGGCCCTGCGGTGCGTCGATCTCCAGGTAGGACACCACGCGCCTGTTATCCAGCAGCGCGCGCACTATTTGGCGCGAGCGCTGCGAGGTGAAGCGCCAGTCGGAGGTGAACGACACCACCAGGAAGCTGGCCCGGGCGCGCGCCAGCGCCGCCGACAGGTCGCCGCCGTAGTCCGCCGCTGGATCGTAGTAGTCGAGCGCCTTGGTGATGCGCAGGTAGGTGTTGGCGTCGAAGTAGCTGGCGAACTTGTCGCCCTGGTGGCGCAGGTAGCTCTCGATCTCGAAATCGACGTCGAAGTCGAAGCCCGGGCCGTTCTTGCCGCGCAGCACGCGGCCGAATTTCTCCATCATCGCGTCGTCGGACAGGTAGGTGATGTGGCCGATCATGCGCGCGATGCGCAGGCCCCGCTTCGGCACCACCCCTTTTTCGTAGTAGTGCCCGCCATGGAAGTCCGGGTCGGTCATGATCGCCTGCCGCGCGACCTCGTTGAACGCGATGTTCTGCGTGGACAGGCGCGGCGTCGCGGCGATCACCAGCGCATGGCGTATGCGCTCCGGGTAAGACAGTGTCCACTGCAGCGCCTGCATTGCGCCCAGCGAGCCGCCGATCACCGCGGCGAAACGCTCGATGCCCAGGTGATCCGCCAGGCGCGCCTGCGCGGCCACCCAGTCCTCTACCGTCACGACAGGGAAGTCGGCGCCCCAGGGCTTGCCGCTGGCCGGGTTGAGTGAGGCCGGCCCGGTGGAGCCGAAGCAGGAGCCGATGTAGTTGTTGCCGACGACGAAGAAGCGGTCTGTGTCGAGCGGCTTCCCGCGCCCGACCAGGTTGTCCCACCAGCCGAGATTCTGCGGGTCATCGGCGTACGCGCCGGCGACATGGTGCGAAGCGTTGAGCGCATGGCACACCAGCACTGCGTTGGAGCGCGCGGCGTTCAGGCTGCCGTAGGTTTCGTAAGCGATCTCGAACTCGGGCAGCAGGGCACCGCTTCTCAATTTGAGAGGCTCGGTGAACCTGGCTTTCTTTGCTTCTGCGATCACGGCGTCCCTGCCAATGAAAAAGCCCGTTCAGCTTGCGCGAGAACGGGCTCCGAGGTCCGGCCTCTTTAGCGGTATTTGTAGAGCGCCCGCAAGCTGAACATCAAATCGGCGCTGGAGCGGATTATAGCCGAGCCGCTCCGCTCTTCGCCAAGTCCTCGATCTGCGCGTCGGTGTAGCCCGCCTCGCGCAGCACCTCGCGCGTGTGCTCGCCAAGACGCGGCGCGTGGCGCCGCACCTCGGGCGGCGTCTCCGACCATTCCGAGGGCACTTTCATCGAGCGCAGCTTGCCCTCGGTCGGGTGCTCGATGTCGCGGAAATAACCGATGGCATTCAGGTGCGGGTCGCGCAGGATGTCCTGCAGGCTGTTCATGCGCTGCACCGGGATGTCGGCGCGCTCGAAAGCCTCGAGCCATTGCGCGGTCGTCCGCTTGGTCACTTCGCCGGCGACGAAGCCGTACACCGCGTCGTAGTTCTGGCTGCGCCCTTCGGGCGAGGCGAAGCGCGCATCCGCCAGCATGTCCTGCCGCCCGATCATCTCGAAGAACGCCTTCCAGTGCTTGTCGTTGTAGATCAGCACGCAGACGTAGCCGTCCTGCGTCTCGTAGGGCCGCCGGTGCTTCGACAGCATGCGCGTGTAGCCGCCTTCGCCCAGCTGCGGCTCGAAGGTGAAGCCGCCCATGTGTTCGCCGAGCACGGTCTGCAGCAGGCTCTCGAACATCGGCACGTCCACGCGCTGGCCCTTGCCGGTCTTCTCGCGCGCGTAGAGCGCCGCGCACACCGCGTTTACCACGTGCAGGCCCACCGAGCGGTCGGCCATGGTCGCCGGCACGAAGCGCGGCGATTCGGCGCCCGACTCGCGCAGCAGCCACGGCAGCCCGCTCGCCCCCTGGATCAGGTCATCGTACGCGGCCTTTGCCGCGTAGGGCCCGGACTGGCTGTAGCCGAAGGCGCCGACGTAGATGATCCTCGGGTTCACCGCGCGCACTTCGTCGTAGCCGAGCTTCAGGCGCGCCATCGCCTGCGGGCGGATGTTGTACACGAGCACATCGGCGCTTTTCGCCAGGACCAGGCAGGCCTCGCGCGCTGGCGGTTTTTTCAGGTCGAGCACGATGCCGCGCTTGTTGCGGTTGGCGTTGAGGAAGATGTGCCCCATGCCCTTGGAGCGGAAGGGCCAAGCGTAGCGCATGATGTCCCCCTCGGGCGGTTCGACCTTCACCACATCGGCGCCGAAGTCGGCGAGGATCTGCGTGGCGTAGGGCCCCATCACCACCGTGGTGAGATCCAGTACGCGCACGCCGTCGAGGGGTCCTGGCATCGCGCTCCTCAGGAATTCAGTTTCGCCAGCAGCTCGCGCGTCTTCACCGGATCGCTCGAGCGCAGTACCTTCTGCGCCAGCGGCCGCACCTCGGCCAGGCTCGAGCGCAGCACG
This sequence comes from Betaproteobacteria bacterium, assembly GCA_031394435.1. Lineage (GTDB taxonomy): Bacteria > Pseudomonadota > Gammaproteobacteria > Burkholderiales > SG8-39 > JAABQT01. The sequence goes on along the minus strand of JANNTQ010000213.1, from coordinate 2,662 downwards.
CGCTCCTTGATCGCCGGCAGCTGCGCCGGGTGCATGGAAAAGTTGCGCAAGCCGAAGCCGAGCAGTAGGCGTGTGAGCGCGAGGTCGCCCGCCATCTCGCCGCATACCGCCACCGGCACCTTGCCGCGCGTGGCGATGTGGATGACGTGCGCCACCAGGTGCAGCACCGCGGGGTGCAGGGGATCGTACAGGTGCGCCACCGCGTCGTCGGTGCGGTCGATGGCGAGCGTGTACTGGATCAGGTCGTTGGTGCCGAGCGACAGGAAGTCCAGCCGCTTCATGAACATCGTCAGCGCCAGGGCCGCCGCCGGGATTTCGATCATGCCGCCGACCTCGATGCCCTGGTCGTAGGGCGCGCCCCTGTCGTCAAGCTGCAGCTTGGCCTGCCGGATGAAAGCGAGCGCCTGTTCCACCTCGTGAGCGTGCGCCACCATCGGCAGCAGGATCCTCACCTTGCCGTGCCGCGAGGCGCGCAGGATCGCGCGCAGCTGGACGAGGAACATCTGCGGCTCGGCGAGGCAGAAGCGGATTGCGCGCAGGCCGAGGGCGGGGTTGGGCATCGGCTGGCCGCTACCAGGGAGCGCCTTGTCGGCGCCGATGTCCAGGGTGCGGATCACCACCGGCTTGCCGCCCATCGCCTTGGCCACTTCGCGATAGGCCTCGTATTGCTCATCCTCGCCGGGAAGGTCCTTGCGGTTCATGAACAGGAACTCTGTGCGGAACAGGCCTACGCCCTGCGCGCCCGCTTCGTGCACCTGGTCCAGGTCCTGCGGCAGTTCGATGTTGGCGTAGAGCTCCACCGCCGCCCCGTCGAGCGTCGCGGCAGGGGTGCTCTTCAGGCGCCGCAGCTTCTTTCTTTCGAGTTCGTGCTGCGACTGGCGCAGCTGGTACTCGGCGAGCACGATCGGGTCCGGGTCCACGATCAGCACGCCCTGCGTGCCGTCCACGATCAGCAGCTCGCCCTCGCGGATCATGTGGCGAGCATGATGCAGGCCCACCAGCGCCGGGATGTTGAGGCTGCGCGCGACGATGGCGGTATGCGAGGTGACGCCGCCGATGTCGGTGACGAAACCGCCGAACTCGTGGCGCTTGAACAGGATCATGTCGGCGGGCGACAAGTCATGAGCCACGACGATCAGCTTGTGTTCCTCGGACAGCTGCGGCTCGGTCGGCGCCTTGCCGCCCATCAGCGCCTTCAGCACGCGCTCCACCACCTGCTGGATGTCGGCCTTGCGCTCGCGCAGGTAGGCGTCTTCCATCGCCTCGAACTGCTCGACCAGGGTTTCCATCTGCTGCACCAGCGCCCACTCGGCATTGCACTTGCGTTCGCGTATCAAGTCGCGCGGCGCGTGCGACAGCGACGAATCCTCCAGGATCATGCGGTGCAGATTGAGGAAGGCGCCGAACTCGGCCGGCGCCTCGGCCGGCATCTGGCTCTCGAGCAGCGCCAACTCCTGCTTGGCGCGCGCGATGCCGGCGTCGAAGCGGAAAATCTCGGCCGGCACCGACGCATCGGGGATGCCGTAGTGCGCCACGTCGAGGCGCGCGCTGGAGACCAGGTGCGCCTGGCCGATGGTGATGCCCGAGGCGATGCTCGAGCCGTGCAGGACGAAGTTCACCGTCCTACTCTCCCTCGCCGAACCGGCCGGCGATCAGCTCGCGGATTGCCGCGAGCGCGGCCTCCGCGTCTGCGCCTTCGGCCTCCAGGCCGATCGAAGCGCCCTGGCCGGCTGCCAGCATCATCACCCCCATGATGCTTTTCGCGTTCACGCGCCGGCCGTTGCGCGACAGCCACACTTCGCTTCTGAAGCCGTTTGCCAGCTGCGTCAGCTTGGCCGAGGCGCGCGCATGCAGGCCCAGCCGGTTGACGATCGTGACCTCCGCGCTAGGCACCGCAGCTGTCCGTGTTCATATGCACCACGCCCTCGGCACCGCCGGAGAGGGCGCGCTGCACCGCCGCGGGCAGCGCGCCGTTGCGCCCGGAGAGCACGCGCACCAGCATCGGCAGCGAGATGCCGGCAACGCCTTCGACGCGCCCGTCGGCGAGCAGGCGCGAGGCGACGTTGCAAGGAGTGGCGCCGAACATGTCGGTCAGCACCAGCAGGCCCGCGCCGTCGTCGAGCTGCGCTGCGAGCTGGCGCGCGCGCGCCAGCACCGCCCCCGGATCGTCGTTGCGCGAAACGCCGAGCGCCGCCACCTGCGACTGCTTTGCGCCCAGGATCTGCTCGGCGCTGGCGAGCAGCGTCTCGCCGATGGCGCCGTGCGAAATCAGCAGCACGCCGATCACGCTTTGACCTTCGCTTCCAGCGCCTCGATGAACATGCCGGCGACATCGAAGCCGGTCTGGTCCTGGATCTCGCGAAAGCACGTCGGGCTGGTGACGTTGACTTCCGTCAGGTACTCCCCGATCACGTCCAGGCCCACCAGCAGCAGGCCGCGCGCGGCGAGTTTCGGTCCCAGCGTCTCGGCGATCTGCCGGTCGCGCGCCGACAGCGGCTGCGCTACCCCCTTGCCGCCCGCGGCGAGGTTGGCGCGCGTCTCGCCGGGCTTGGCCAATCGCGCGAGGCAATGCGGCACCGGCTTGCCGTCGATCAGCAGCACGCGCTTGTCGCCCTTGGCGACCTCGGGAATGTAGCGCTGCACCATGACGCTGCGCGCGCCG
>JANNTQ010000280.1:0-8125 GCA_031394435.1 Betaproteobacteria bacterium | reverse complement strand
CACCGCTTCGTTCCCGCCGATCAGCAGTCCCTTGCGTACCGCAACCACCCGCTGCCCATCGGCAGCGGCCAGACCATCTCGCAGCCTTACATCGTTGCCTTGTCGACGGATCTTGTCGCGCCGCAGCCCGGGCAGCGTGTGTTGGAGATCGGCACCGGCTCCGGTTACCAGGCGGCGATACTGGCGGAGGTCGTGGCGACGGTGTATTCGATAGAGCTCATTCCCTCTCTGGGCAAGGAAGCCGCGCAGAGGCTGAGGACGCTCGGCTACACCAACATCGAAGTCAGGATCGGCGACGGCTATGCCGGCTGGCCGGAGCAGGCGCCGTTCGATTCCATCTTGGTTACCGCGGCCGCGCCGCGGGTGCCCGAGGCGCTCGTCGAGCAGCTCAAGCCCGGCGGCCGGATGGTGATCCCTGTTGGCGCGAGCCACGAGGCGCAGCAGTTGTTGCTGATCGTGAAGCGGCCCGACGGGACGGTGGAGCGCAAGAGCGTGCTGGCGGTGAGGTTCGTGCCTCTCGTTCCAGGAAAGAGATGAGATTTCTTGGCAACCCCGGCGAATCCCCTTTGAATACCGAACCAAGTAAGTCCAGCCGCAAGGCGCAGATCGACGCTCTGCTTCTCAAACTTCCGGGCGTCAGCGCAAGAAAAATCAACGGCCTTGACGCCTACTTTGTCAGCGATAGGATGTTCGCCTGCATTAGCGGCGACGGCGTCGGACTGCGCCTGCCCGCTGCCACCGCGACCGAATTGCAGTTCTCAAGGCACAACGTGGTCCCGTTTCAGCCCGGCGGCATGGCAAGTTCGAGGGAATGGATACAGATCGATTGCGCCGAGGTAGCCGAATACGAGAGGGATCTCGAACTGTTTCGGGCCTCGCTCGAGTTCGTGAAGGCCGGCCGGACCCGCTAGGCTAGTCGCGCGGCTGGCGCTTCTTCTCCCGGTACGAATCGACCTCCTTCACGTAAGCGATCGCCGGGGCATGGCCGCGGCGCGAAGCGCGCAGCATCCAGCCGTAGGCGTCCTGCGGATCCTTCTTCACCCCGCGCCCCTCGGCGTAGGCGAGTCCCAGCGAGAATTCGGCGTCGGCATGGCCCTGCACCGCGGCGCGGCGCATCCAGCGCACCGCGACCTTGTCGTCGCGCCGCACGCCGTATTGGCCGGTGCTGTAAATCGCAGACAGCAGGAATTCGGCCTCGGGCAGACCCTGCGCGGCGGACTTGCGCAGCCACTCCAGCGCCTTGTCGTCGCTCTTCTCGACGCCGCTGCCGGTCCCGTGCAGCAGCGCCAGGCGGTAGCGCGCTTCCCGGTCGCCGCCTTCGGCGGCCTGAGCAATCAGTTTCGCCGCTGTGTCGGCGTTGCGCTCGTAGCCGCGCCCTTCAAGGTACAGCATGCCCAGGCGGTACCTGCCGTAGGCATAGCCTTGTGCCGCGGCCTTCTCCAGCCATTGCTTGCCCTCGTCCAGGTTCGCGGCGCCCCCGATGCCATCGAGGGTCAGCGCGCCGAGCTTGGCCTGCGAGCGCGCCAGTCCCTGCTCGGCGGCGGCGCGGTACCAGCGGCGCGCCTCGGCGGGGTCCTGCAGCGCGCCGGCGGCGCGTTCGTAGATCACCGCGGCATTGTGCTGCGAATCGGCGTGGCCCTTGCGCGCGGCGCGCAGGAACCAGTCCAGTGCCTGCGCATCGCTTTGCTCCGCCCCCCTGCCCGAGATGTGCATCATGCCCATCAGGTGCTCGGCCAGGGTGTCGCCGGCCGCAGCCTGGCGCTCGATCTGCTCCCTCGCCTCGGCCGAGCCGCTCGCCGCCTTGCGCGCCAGATCATCGAGCGGCGCGGCGCCGGCCGCGAACGCCGCAGCGGCGGCAAGCACAAGCAGCGTACGCATCAGAAACGGCGAACGAGGGTCATGGTCTGGCCCTCGTTCTTCATTTCGACGCGGCTGAGAAAGCTCATGCCGAGCAGCGCGATGTCCAGGCCCTGTTCGATGACCAGCCCCTCCACCGTCTGCAGCTCGATGCCGCCGACCTTTACCGTGTCAAAGGTGAGGCGGTACACCGGCACCACGCCGCCTGCGGTCCTGGTGGAGCCGGGGCGGCCCTTGCGGTAGTCGATGCCCAGGCGCACGGCCTCGCTCGCCGGCAGCGCGACCACGGTGGCGCCGGTATCCACGACGAAGCGCACCGGCTTGCCGTTGATGGCGCCCTCGGCGATGAAGTGGCCGCGCCCGTCCGCGGCGAGCACCGTGGTCTGGCGGTCGCTTGCGCCGGATTGGAAGTGCTGGCCGCGCAGCAGGGTGCGGCGCTCGCCCTCGATCTCGACCACTGCGCGCTCGCGCTCGACAGAGAGCACGGTCACCGGACCGAGCGTCTGACCTACTTTCACCGTGCGCGGCGGGCCACCGTCGATCACGATGATCGCCGCTTTGTCGCCGATCGCGCCGACGAAACTCACGTCGGCCGCCCAGGCCGGCAGGGCCGCCACGCAAAGCGCGAGCGCACTACAATTGCAGGCCATGAAACCGGTGGCCATCTTCAGGCATTCTCCGAGCGAAGGTCCGGGCTATTTTGCCACCTACCTCGAGCGCAAGGCTATTCCCTGGAAGCTGGTCGCGCTCGACGAGGGCCGCGCGGTGCCGAAGGACGCGCGGCGCTTCTGCGGGATCGCGTTCATGGGCGGGCCGATGAGCGTCAACGACGAGCTGCCATGGGTTAGTTCGGCGCTCGAGCTGGTACGCGACGCGGCGCGCAAGGAGGTGCCGGTGCTGGGCCACTGCCTGGGTGGCCAGTTGATGGCGAAGGCGCTCGGCGGTACCGTGCGCGCCAGCCCGGTGAAGGAGATCGGCTGGGGCGAGGTGCGCGTCGCGGCGAACGGCGTGGCGCGCGAATGGCTGGGGCCGCTGCAGTCTTTCGAGTCCTTCCACTGGCACGGCGAAACCTTCTCCATCCCTCCCGGCGGCACGCGGGTGCTGGAAAACGCGCATTGCGCCAACCAGGCCTTCGCCATCGGCAAGCACTTCGGCATGCAGTGCCACGTCGAGATGACCGAGCAGCTGATCGGCGACTGGCTGCAGGGCGGGGCGCACGAGATCGAAGAGTCGCGCGCGAGTCCCGGCGTGCAGCAAGCGGAACTGATCCGGCAGGACCTCGAGCGGCGCCTCGCGGCGCTGCACGCGGTCGCAGACCGGATCTACGACCGCTGGAGCGAAGGGCTTAGTCGCGGAAGTTGATGAACTGGAGCGGGATGTCGGTGACCGATGCCCGCACCAGCTGTATCGCCGCCTGCAGGTCGTCCTTCTTGGCGCCCGAGATGCGCACCAGGTCGCCCTGGATAGAGCCCTGCACTTTCAGCTTCGCGTCCTTCACCAGCTTCTGGATCTGCTTAGCCTTTTCCTGCGCGATGCCGGTCTTCACCGTGACCACGCGCTTCGCCTTGTCGCCGGAGATTTTCTCCACCGTGCCCAGCTCCAGGCAGCGCACGTCGATGTTGCGCTTGGCCATCCTCTGGCGCAGCACGTCGGTCACCTGGCCGAGTTTGAACTCGTCGTCGGCAAACACGGTGAGCGACAGGTCGTCCTGCTCGATGCGCGCATCGGAGCCCTTGAAGTCGTAGCGATTCTGGATTTCCTTGTTGGCCTGCTCGAGCGCGTTCTTCACTTCCTGCGCGTTGACCTGCGAGACGATGTCGAAGGATGGCATGCAAGTCCTAGCGCGGATTCAGGCGCAGCAGGTCGTCGATCCAGCGCAGCGTTGCTGCGCGCAGCCAATCCGCGTCGGCATCTTCGTTGTAGCCGGAGAAGGCGGAGACGCTGAGCGCCTTGCCGCGCACCAGCAGATAGCTGGAGCTGGTGAGCAGGTACTGTGGCTTCGCGTTCGGCCGCGTCGGCACGCGCGTGCCCTGCAGCACCGATACGGCCTCCGGCGTGCGGCGCAGCTCCCATAGCAGGCTCGGCTGGCCCTGCGGCAGGTCGTCGAGGTGCTTGCGCAGGTCGGCGGGCGCCACAGGATTTCCCAGGCCGCGCAGTGACTCGGCGACGAAGGCCCTGAACTGCTCGGCGCTCAGGCGATCGCGCTGCATGGCGCGCGCCGTCGCCACCAGGAGGTAGCGGCGCATCTCCGGCGCGTCGCCGAGGGTGAAGCGGCGCAGGTCCGCATCGGTGAGCGCGAACAGCAGGATGCGGTTGGAGGCCGAGGTCAGCGCTTCTGCCGCCTCCTGCAGGCGCGGCGAGGCGAGCTCGAGCGTGTCGGCAAATCCCGGCGGCGTGTCGAGCGCGATGCGCTCGGCGCCCAGGCGCACGGCGAAGGGCGCGGCGGCGCAATCCAGCGCGAAGGCGGCGAGCAGGGAGGCAAGAATGCGCACGACCGCCATTCTACGTATCATCCGAAGTTTGCGGAGAGCAGCAACTTGGCGACGATACTAGGTACGCTTCCCAAAGGGGAAAAGGTCGGCATCGCGTTCTCGGGCGGCCTCGACACGAGCGCCGCAGTGCACTGGATGCGCGCGAAGGGCGCAATCCCCTATGCGTACACGGCCAACCTCGGCCAGCCGGACGAGTCGGATTACGCCGAGATCCCGCGGAAGGCGCTCGCCTACGGCGCGCAGAAGGCGCGCCTGGTCGAATGTCGGCCGCAACTCGTCGCCGAGGGGATCTCGGCGATCCAGTGCGGCGCGTTTCATATCTCCACCGGCGGGGCGACCTACTTCAATACCACGCCGCTGGGCCGCGCGGTCACCGGGACCATGCTCGTCGTCGCGATGCGCGAGGACGAGGTCGGCATCTGGAGCGACGGCAGCACCTTCAAGGGCAACGACATCGAGCGCTTCTACCGCTACGGCCTGCTCGCGAACCCGTCGCTGCGGATCTACAAGCCCTGGCTCGACCAGCGTTTCATCGACGAGATGGGTGGACGCAAGGAGATGTCCGCCTACATGACGAAGGCGGGTTTCGACTACAGGATGAGCGCCGAGAAGGCCTACTCGACGGACTCGAACATTCTCGGCGCCACGCACGAGGCGAAGGACCTCGAGTTCCTCGACCGGGGGCTGGCAATCGTCAAGCCGATCATGGGCGTCGCCTTCTGGCGCGAGGACGTAGCGGTAAAGACCGAGAAGGTCTCGGTGCGCTTCGAGGGAGGCGTCCCCGTCGCGCTGAACGGCCAGCGATTTACGGACGCGGTCGCTCTGTTCGCCGAAGCCAACGCGATCGGTGGCCGGCACGGCTTGGGCATGTGCGACCAGATCGAGAACCGCATCATCGAGGCGAAGAGCCGCGGCATCTACGAGGCGCCGGGGATGGCGCTGCTGCACATCGCGTACGAGCGCCTGGTCACCGGCATCCACAACGAGGATACGATCGAGCAGTATCGGGCCAATGGCCGGCGGCTCGGGCGGCTGCTGTACCAGGGACGCTGGTTCGACCCGCAAACCATGATGCTGCGCGAGACCGCGCAGCGCTGGGTGGCGAAGGTGGTGACCGGCGAAGTGACCCTCGAGCTGCGCCGCGGCAATGACTGGTCGATCCTCGACACCAGCAGCCCGAACCTCACCTACAAGCCCGAGCGCCTGACGATGGAGAAGGGCGAGACGTCCTTTACGCCCGGGGATCGCATCGGCCAGCTGACGATGCGCAACCTCGATATCGCGGACACGCGGGACAAACTGCGCGTCTACGGCGAGGCAGGACTGCTCGGAGACTCGACGGGTGCCGGCGTGCCGCTGCTCGGCCCGCGGGGCGCAGGCAAGCCCCGCAAGGGCTAGCGGCGCGATTTCCCGCTACTTCTTCTCTTTCACCTTCCCGAGCACCAGGAATTCCAACAGCGCCTTCTGCGTGTGCAGGCGGTTTTCCGCCTCTTCCCACACCACGCTCTGCTTGCCGTCGATCACCGCGGCGGCCACTTCCTCGCCGCGGTGTGCCGGCAGGCAGTGCATGAACAGGGCGTCCTTCCTGGCGGCCTTCATCATCTCGGCGTCCACCTGCCAGTCCTCGAAGTCGCGCCTGCGCTCATCGTTCTCCGCCTCGAACCCCATGCTGGTCCACACGTCGGTGCTCACCAGGTGCGCGTCCTTGGCCGCCTGCATCGGGTCGCGGAACTCCTCGTAATGGTCGGTACCGTAGAGGCCGGCGCGCTCGGGCTCGACCTCGTAGCCGGGCGGCGTGGAGACGTGCACGTTGAAGTCGAGCACCTCCGCCGCCTGCAGCCAGGTATTGCACACGTTGTTCGAATCGCCGATCCAGGCCACGGTCCTGCCCTTGATAGAGCCGCGCTGCTCGACGTAGGTATAGATGTCGGCCAGCACCTGGCAGGGATGGTATTCGTTGGTCAGGCCGTTGATCACCGGCACGCGCGAGTGGGCGGCGAAGCGCTCGATGATCTCCTGTTCGAAGGTGCGGATCATCACCACGTCGCACATGCGCGAAATCACCTGCGCGGCGTCCTCCACCGGCTCCCCGCGCCCGAGCTGCGAATCGCGCGTGCTGAGGAAGATGGCCGCGCCGCCCAGCTGGTGCATGCCGGCCTCGAACGAAAGCCGTGTGCGCGTGGACTGTTTCTCGAAGATCATCACCAGGGTGCGGTCTTCCAGCGGCCAGTAGCGCCGGTAGCGCTTGAACTGCTGCTTGATCCAGCGCGTGCGCGCGAACAGATGCGCGAACTCGGCGCGCGAGAAATCGTTGAATTTCAGGAAATGGCGCAGCTTCGCCATGCGGGGACGCGCCGGCCTTCAGCGCGCCGCGGCGGCGCGCGGGGCTGCGGCGGATTGCTCGAGGAATTCCCTGACGATCGGCGCCAGGCGCTCGACCACCTGGCGGCCCTCGACCTCGTTCATCACCAGCGCCGGCAGCAGGCGCACCACGTTGTCGGCAGTGACGTTCACCACCAGGCCGCGCGCGAGCGCCATTTTCACGATGTCGCCGCAGGGCCGGTCGAGCTCGACGCCGATCATCAGGCCCATGCCGCGCACTTCCACCACGCCGGCGACCCCGCGCAGCGCCGCCTCGAGGCCGCCGCGGATCGCGTCGCCCACGCGCACCGCGTTTTCCAGCAGCCCTTCGTCCTGCATGGTGTCGAGCGTCGTCACCACGCCGCACATGGCGAGCGGGTTGCCGCCGAAGGTGGAGCCGTGGTTGCCGGGCTTGAACACGTCCTTGGCCCGGTTGCCGACCACGCAGGCGCCCACCGGCACGCCCGAAGCGAGGCCCTTGGCGAGCGGCACCACATCCGGCTGGAAGCCTGCATGCTGGTAGACGAACCATTTGCCGGTGCGCCCCAGGCCGCACTGCACCTCGTCGGACATGAACAGCCAGTCGTTGCGGTCGCAGATCTCCTTCAGGCCGCGCAGGTATTCCAGGAGCGACACGTTGATGCCGCCTTCGCCCTGGATCGGCTCGATGAACACCGCCACCACGTTTTTGTTGCGCTCGGCGACCTGGCGCACCGCCTGCAGGTCGTTCAGCGGCACGCGCACGAAGCCCTGCACCAGCGGCTCGAAGCCTGCCTGCACCTTGCGGCTGCCGGTGGCCGACAGCGTGGCGAGCGAGCGGCCATGGAAAGCCTTCTCCATGACGATGATCGCCGGCTCGGCCACGCCGCGGTCGTGGCCGTACTTGCGCGCCACCTTGATCGCGGCCTCGTTGGCCTCGAGCCCCGAGTTGCAGAAGAACACTTCGTCCAGGCCGGTGATCGCGGCGATGCGATCGGCCGCCTGCTCCTGCAGCGGGATCTGGAACAGGTTGGAACTGTGGATGATGCGCCCGATCTGTTCGGTCAACGCACGCACCAGCCGCGGATGGTTGTGGCCAAGCGTGTTGACGGCGATGCCGGCCAGGGCGTCCAGGTACTGCTTGCCCGCTTCGTCCCACAGCCACACGCCCTGGCCGCGCACGAACGCCACGGGCTGCCGGGCGTAGGTGTTCATCACGTGGCTCATGGCGCACCTCCAATGAAAAACGGCGGCACCCGCCGCCGTTCCCGGCATGGTAAAGGGCTAGCCGATGCGGTGCAAGCCGCGTTCTTCGGCGGGCCGGAGCACCCGCACGCAGGGCTGATAGCCCTCCAGCACGATGCCGTGCATTTCCATGCGCTTCTGCGAGCGCAGCAGGCTCGCCAGGTACTCGGCGATCTCGCGCGTGATCGCCT
>JANNTQ010000279.1:0-2054 GCA_031394435.1 Betaproteobacteria bacterium | reverse complement strand
AAGGTAACCCCACATGCCCCAGACCGGATTCCTGAAACCGCGCATCGTCGATGTGCAAAACCTGTCCCCGTCGCACGCCAAGGTGACGATGGAGCCCTTCGAGCGCGGCTACGGCCACACGCTGGGCAACGCCCTGCGCCGTGTGCTGCTGTCCTCGATGCCCGGCTACGCGCCGACCGAGGTGCAGATCGCGGGCGTGGTGCACGAGTACTCGACGCTCGACGGCGTGCGCGAGGACATCGTCGACATCCTGCTGAACCTCAAGGGCGTGGTGTTCCGCCTGCATAACCGCAACGAAGCCATCCTGACGCTGAAGAAGAAGGGCGAGGGCCCGGTCACCGCCGGCGACATCGAGCCGTCGCACGACGTCGAGGTGGTCAACCCCGGCCACGTGATCGCCAATCTCTCGGCGGGCGGCAAGATCGAGCTGCAGCTCAAGGTCGAAGGCGGTCGCGGCTACGTGCCGGGCAACATGCGCTACCTGCCGGAGGAGACCAAGGGCATCGGCCGCATCGTGCTCGACGCTTCCTTCAGCCCGGTGCGCCGCGTGTCCTATCTGGTCGATTCGGCGCGCGTCGAGCAGCGCACCGACCTGGACAAGCTGATTCTGGACATCGAGACCAACGGCGCCATCGAGCCCGAAGAAGCGGTGCGCTACGCGGCGCGGATCCTCGTCGACCAGCTGTCGGTGTTCGCGCAGCTCGAGGGCACGGCCCTGCCGACCGAGGAGAAGAAGACGGTTGCGGTCGATCCGATCCTGTTGCGTCCGGTGGACGACCTGGAACTCACGGTGCGTTCGGCGAACTGCTTGAAGGCGGAGAACATCTATTACATCGGCGACCTGATCCAGCGCACCGAAACCGAATTGCTGAAGACTCCAAACCTGGGGCGCAAGTCGCTGAACGAAATCAAGGAAGTGCTCGCCTCCAGGGGTCTGACGCTGGGCATGAAACTCGAGAACTGGCCACCGGCCGGACTCGAGCATCACCGCGCATAAATACCGGCACAGGAACACAAAGACACCATGCGCCACGGCCACGGACTGAGGAAGCTAAACCGCACCACGAGCCACCGGCTCGCCATGTTCCGCAACATGGCAAACGCGTTGCTGACACACGAGCAGATCACCACCACGCTGCCCAAGGCGAAGGAATTGCGGCGCGTTGTCGAGCCGATGATCACGCTGGGCAAGACCGCGACGCTCGCCAATCGCCGCCTTGCCTACAACCGGCTGCGCGACCGCGACACGGTATCCAAGCTCTTCGGCGAGCTCGGGCCGCGCTATGCCAAGAGAAACGGCGGCTACCTGCGCATCCTCAAGAACGGCTTTCGCAAGGGCGACAACGCGCCGATGGCGCTTATGAGCCTGCTGGACCGTCCCGAAGCGGCGGTCGACGCGACGAAGGAGCAAGACAAGAAGCGGGCGTAGCGGTATGGCTAGTGAGCGGACACCGTTCGATAGCATAGAAGGGGCACGCGAGTACGTCGGTCTGCTGCGGGAGGCGGCGCAGAAGACCATCGAGTCCGTGCATCAGGACATCGCGCGCGCGCGCTCGGAGAGCGCGGAGCGCCGGGTAGACGCGCTGCAACTCGTTACCTACAAACTCGATCGGCTTAGCCGACACCTCGACGCCAGCCACCGACTACTGAACGACCTGCGGACGCTAAGGCGGCTGATCCTGGGCGAGCGGCCGGGCTCCGAATAAGGCTCCACGATGCGTCGCCGGAGCCTGATCGGCGCGATTCTCGCCGCACCGCTTTTCCTGCCAGGCCTTGGGCACGCGCAGGGCGAGCCCCCTGCGGAAATCATCGACGGCGGTCCTTACGTGCCGACCCCGCATGTCGTCGTCGAGCGGATGCTGGAACTCGCGGGAGTGCGCCGTGACGACATCGTGGTCGACCTCGGATCCGGAGACGGGCGCCTGGTGATCGAGGCCGCGCGGCGCTACGGCGCCCGCGGCCTGGGCGTGGAGCGCGAAGGACACCTTGTCGATCTGGCGAGGGCGGCGGCGGCAAAGGCGCAGGTCGCGGACCGCACAAGCTTCAAGCAAGGC
>JANNTQ010000274.1:0-14141 GCA_031394435.1 Betaproteobacteria bacterium | reverse complement strand
CTATGACGAGGCGTCGGATACGGTGAGGTGTACTTACTTCGCGGATTCGAAGTCAGGGACGGCGGGGGCGGATAAGTACAAGGTGAAGGGGAATATTCATTGGGTGAGCGCGACGCACGCTTTCCCGAGCCAAGTGTGCATCTACGACCGGCTTTTCGGCATCCCGCACCCGGAAGGCGTTGAACACCTGAACCCGAGTTCCAAGAAGGTGCTCAATGCCTGGCTCGAGCCGGCGCTCAAGGACGCGGACGCAGCGCAATCAGTCCAGTTCGAGCGACACGGGTACTTTGCCGTCGATCGATTCAACGCGTCGCAGTTCAATCGAACCGTCAGTCTTAGGGACTCCCGGGCTTCCGGCAAACCAGCCTGAGCGCTACCTCGCTGTACGTCAGTCCGCGTCGTCGGCCGCCCCGCCGGTCGAAGCCAGGTCTTCCTGCTTGATCTTTTCGGTGTTGAACTTTGCCGCCCGCCCGGTCATGGTCTTCAGCACTTCGTCGAGTGGCGGCGGCTCGCCCTGGATCCAGCGCAACGGATTGATGCGAGAAACGACGAAGGCGCGCAGGTAAGGACTCACGAATCCCTTGTCCTTCAGTTTCTTTACCACCTCGGCCACCCTCGCATCCAGTTCCATCAGCATCCCGGCATGCTTCTCATGCTCCTTCAGCGCCTTCGACAGCGGCTCCTCTGAAAACTTTTCAAGGCGACGAACGATCGAGTTGTAGGCGCCGCCGGCGAACTTGCCGTTGTTCTCGTAGCAGATCCCCAAGGTGACGAACGAAGATTCCTCCAGGTAGAAGGAAGATCCGGACTCCGCCCGCTTCGGATCCTCCTCGATCAAGCCGCGATAGATCCGGATCACCTCCAAAGATTTCTCGCGCAGGTTGTGCGCCTTCTCGGTATTCAACGCCAGGATCTGCCACGCGATCTCGCGCCTGGGAACCACCAAGGCAACAATCGATTTCGCCCCGAGCCGCCGCATCGCCATCAGTCGGTGCATGCCGTTCGGCGTCCAGAAGCCGGCAGCAGGCGCGGTGACGCAGATGATGGGATCGAGAAAGATCCCGGTCTTGTCGATGACGTCCGCCAGCCTGCGGTGGTGGGTATCCGACAGGTCGCGCTGGAAAGGCGTGGGTTCCACTTTGGAGATGGGAAGGATGCAGGCGAGCAGCGCGCTCCCGCCCAGGGGATCCTTGTAAGTCCCGATGATCTCCCCGCCCTCCTTCACCACCCGTTCGCGCACTTCCTGCGCGACACCCGAGAGCATGTCCAGCCGGCACTCGGCCGGCGCCAGCCCCCGCGTATCCGCCTTCGCCTTTTTCGCTCGGCGCTTGGCCGGGGCCCGTTTCATTGCCGATTTGGCTGTGGCCATGCAAGGGATTCTAAGTGCTTGGAACTACGCCAGAGGCGCTACATTCACGCCGCGCACGCCATGCTTCGCGATCAACTGCGCGACCAGCCCGGAAGCCTTCACCTCTTCCGCGAACTCGCGTAGGTACCGCGCAGCCACCATGCGCGCCTTCGGCGTGCCGATCGCCTGCTGCACCGCGGTGACCTGACCATCCAGGAGGCGCGACCCGGGCACCTTGCCGGAGTCCGCGAGCAGGCCCGGCCTCAGCCCCGCCAGCGCCTCGAGCCGCTGCGACTTGAAAAGTTCGAATGCCGCAGGCAAGCCTACGGCGCGCACCAGCGTGGCGTGCCGCAAGCTGCGCGACAGGAACAGGTCGTAGGCGCTGTTTGCCGAAACCGCGACGCGCACTCCCGTGCGGTCGACGTCGGCGAGGCTGCGGATCGGCGACCCGGCGGGCACCAGGTAAGTGACAGGAATCTCGAGATAGGCGGCGCTGAATGCAATCTCGTTGGCGCGTTGCGGCTCCGCGCCGAGGAACGCGACATCCCAAGCGTCGTGCGCGACCGCATCGGCCATCTCACCCACCCCGGCAAAGCTCACGTACGCGACCGGCACGCCAAGCCGCCGCGCCAGCTCCGCTGCCAGGTCCGGCGCGACGCCGCTCGGCGCGCCATGCGGCGAACCCGGATTCACCAGCAGGAAATTGCTGTGGTTGATGCCGACGCGCAGCGTGCCGCTCGGCGCGAGCTCGGCGCGCACGGCGGCGGGAGGAGAGCTAGCCATGGGCCCAATTATGGGGGCATACTTGCCTACGCCAAACCAGGCACGGGAGATGCCCATGCAAATGTTTTCGCTGCTGCTTGCGGCGTCGGTTGCCGCCTGTCTCATGAGCCCGGTCCACGCCCAGACTCCGCCGATGCGGAACTCGGGTGCCTACGCCGGCGTCGGCGTGATGACCGTTTCGACCGACAATGCGCGCGACTTTGCCGCGACCTTCGCCACCAGCGGCGACGGCTCCGCCAGCGGGTTCAAGGCCTACGGCGGCTACCTGTGGCCTAGCCGCTTCGGCATCGAAGTTGGCTACTACGACCTCGGCACCTACGATGTACGCACCGGCACCGCCAAGTCGGACGAGTTCGCGGTAAACGCGTTCGCGATCTCCGGCGTGTTCGCCGCGCCCTTCGCCAGGAATTTCGGCGTAAATGCCAAGCTGGGCCTCGCCTTCACCAACGTGGACTACACCTGCGTGACCGGCTGCAGCGGCATCTTCATTAACACCAGCAAGTCGGGCATCGCGGGCGTGCTTGGCGCCGGCGTCGCCTGGCGCATCGCGCCCAACTTCAGCCTGCGCGCCGACTTCGAATATTTCGGCGGCGTCACGCACTCGGTGGGCGGATTGGAGGCGGACTATGACTACGGAGCACTGTCATTCAGCGGGCAGGTAAAGTTCTGATCACGCCCAGTCCGGCAGCAAGCACCTGTTTTCATTGACGGATTCCATGCAGCGGCGTATAGTCGCCGGTGCAGGATTCTCAAGTGCCGAAATAGCTCCTCCGCTCGCGGCGAGGTTGCCGCGCTCATCAGGTAGTTTTTTCCCTCCTTGACCATTCCGCAGGGCAACCGCCCTTTTTATCAATTCCCAAGGAAGCAGACATGAGCGTAGGCACAGTGAAGTGGTTCAACGATGCAAAAGGTTTCGGTTTCATCACCCCGGAAGGCGGCGGCAAGGATCTGTTCGTGCATTTCTCCGCGATCCAGGGCGGCGGCTTCAAGACGCTGAAGGAGAACGACAAAGTGCAGTTCGACGTCACGCAAGGTGCCAAGGGAGACCAGGCCACCAACGTCCGTCCTGCGTAATCGCAGCTGCCGCACCCCAAGCCCGGTGATGCCGGGCTTCTTCATTTCCTCGAGGAGCGGGCATGGACAAGCGAAAGCTCTGGCGTGACCAGGAGCAGCAGGTGGTGGAACGCTGGAACGCGGCCGAAGCGCGTTATCGCGAAGCACATTCGGAACTCGCGCGCGAGGCGGCTGCCGGCGCGGCAAGCGAAGAGCTACAGCAAAAGGTTGTGCGCGCCCGCGCCGATATGGAGGCCGTAAGGCGGCAAGTGGCGCGCCTGAAGGTCGAATTCACTTCCGGAAAGAGATACTGAACATGCGCATCCTGGGACGCGGCCACGCCGCGCAATGGACCAAGGAAAAGATCGACTCGCTCTCGACGCTCGAAGTGCGCAACCTGCATGCCAACGCAGAGCGGCTGCTGGAGACCGAAATCGCCGCGTTGTGCATCGAAGTACTCGGCTCGCGGCCGCGCACCGGGGTGACTGCGCCGGGCAAGGTCAAGCCCGCGGCGAAGCCCAAGCGCGCCAAAGCCAAGGCGAAGGCCGAGGTAGTCGCCTAGCCGCGCTACACTGCCGCCCGACCTGCTGCGGGAGGACGGCATGCAAACTGTTGCAAGTTTCATCGGCGGCAAATGGGTCGAGGGAAAAGAAAAGGGACAGACCCTATTTAATCCCGCCACCGAGGAGCCGCTCGCGACGGCCTCCAGCGAAGGGCTAGACCTCGCCGCCGCGCTCGACTACGCGCGCAACACCGGCGGCCCGGCACTGCGCGCACTGTCGTTTGCCGAGCGCGGCGCGATCCTGAAAGGCATGGCCGACGCGCTGCAGGGCGCGCGCGACGATCTGCTCGGGCTGGGCATGCGCAACTGCGGCAACACCAGGTCGGACGCCAAGTTCGACGTGGACGGCGCCATCGCCACGTTGCTCGCCTATGCCGAGCTCGGCGCGCAACTGGGCGCAGGGAAATTCCTCTCCGACGGCGAAGGCCTGCAGCTCGGGCGCTCGCCGCGCTTCCACGGCCAGCATGTTTGCGTGCCGCGTCATGGCGTCGCAGTGCATATCAACGCATTCAACTTCCCCGCCTGGGGACTCGCCGAGAAGGCTGCCGCCGCGCTGCTCGCCGGCATGCCGGTGCTCTGCAAGCCCGCGACCGCCACCGCGATGCTCGCGCAGCGCGCGATGCAGGTGATGGTCGAAAGAAAAGTCCTGCCGGAAGGAGCGCTGTCCCTGCTGGTGGGTGCGCCGCGCGATCTGCCGGCTTTGCTCGGCGCGCAGGACGTGCTCGCCTTCACCGGCTCGGGCGAAACGGGCGAGCGATTGCGCGCCCTGCCCAACGTGATCCGCCACTCGGTGCGCATGAATGTAGAGGCCGACAGCCTGAATGCCGCCGTGCTCGGCCCGGATGCGGGCGCCAGCGGCGACCTGTACGAGTTGTTCCTGAAGGAAGTGGTGCGCGACGTCACGCAGAAAGCGGGCCAGAAGTGCACCGCCATCCGCCGTGTGCTGGTGCCGACCGAGCATGCCGCCGCCGTGCGCGAAGACCTCGTCGGCCTGTTTGCCACCACCAAGGTGGGCAATCCTGCGGAGGAAGAGGTGCGCATGGGGCCACTCACCAACGCGGCGCAACTCGCCGACGTGCGCGAAGGCGTGGAGCGCCTCGGCACAGAGGGAAAGCTGGTGGCCGGCGGTGCGAAGGCGCTGTTCCCGAAAGGCTACTTCCTCGCGCCGACGGTCTTCGAGTTCGCGCCTGGCGCAAAGGCGGATGCGCTGCATGCGCGCGAAGTCTTCGGCCCGGTGGTCTCGATCCTTCCGTATGCGGAAAACCCGGCCGGCATTGTCGCGAAAGGCGGCGGCGCGCTAGTCTGCTCACTTTATTCCGAGGATGCCGCCTGGCTCGAACAAACCGTCGCGGGCATCGCGCCGTTCCACGGCCGTATCTACATCGGCCACCCGAAAATCGAACTCTCGCCGGGGCCCGGCACCGTGCTGCCGCAACTCGTGCACGGCGGGCCGGGGCGCGCGGGCGGCGGCGAGGAGCTGGGCGGCAAGCGCGCCCTCGGCTTCTACCTGCAGCGCGTGGCACTGCAGGGCTCGCGCCCGCTGGTGCAGGGCCTCGCCAAGGCCGGCACGCCAGGCTAGCGGCGATGTGCGGGCGCTACGTCAGCCCCGAGCAGGCCTCGATCGAACGCGCCTGGCAGATCCGCCGCTCGAGCGGCCTGGATTTCCCGCGGCGCTTCAACGTGCAACCCACCACCGACGTCCCGCTGCTATTGCTCGACGCCGGTGAACTCACATTGGTGGCCGCGCGCTGGGGACTGATCCCGCATTGGTGGAAGCAGGACAAGCCGCCGACCTTCACCATCAATGCGCGGCTGGAGGAAGCGGCGGGCAAGCCGATGTGGCGCGAGCCGATGCGCCGCTCGAGGTGCCTGTTGCCGGCAGAGGGCTGGTACGAATGGAAGGAGATCGCCGGCGGCAAGCAGCCGCATCACCTGCGCAGGGCGGACGGCAAACCTTTCTGCTTTGCCGGACTTATGTCCCTCTGGCAGGACCGGTTGAGCTGCGCCATCCTGACCAAGGCCGCCGCAGGCCCGGTCGCGGAGATCCACGACCGCATGCCGGTGGTGCTGCCCGACGAGGCGCACGCTGGCTGGCTCGAGCCCGCGCTGAAAGACGCCGCCGACTACGCGCGCGCGCATGCACTGTCGCGCGAATTCACCCACTACCCGTTCAGCAAGCGCGTCAACAATGCGCGCAACGAGGGGCTTGAGCTACTGGAGCCTTTGCCTTCGCTGCCTTAAGCGCGTCGCGCACCGCCTGCGGGATGGGCGTGCGCTCGCCATCGGTCGTCCAGCCATTTTGCGCGATCCTTCGCTCCAGGCGCTCGATGCGTTCCTGCGTCACCGGATGGGTACTGAGGAATTTGGCTGGCTCGGCGCGGCCCTTTTCCTGCGCTGCACTGCTCATCACGCGGAAGGTTTCGGTCGCGCCGCCCGCGTGGCCGTAGACCGCGACCAGCGCGGCGAGCGCTGCCGAGTCCGCTTCCTCCTCCTGCGCGCGACTGAACGTGAGCAGGGTCAGCATGCCCGACTGGCCGAGGATGGATTCCGCCGCGCCGCTGCCCGCCCCTGCCGATACCAGGGAAAGCACGGCGGCAAAGGCGATGCCGCGCCCCAAGCTCGCGATCGGATGGCGGTGCTGGGCGTGGCCCACCTCGTGGGCCAGCACCATGGCGAGCGCGTTTTCGTCCGGCAGTTTCTCCAGCAGCCCGCGGTACATGGCGACATGGCCGCCGAGAGTGGCGAAGGCGTTTACCACCTCCTCGTCCACGTAGTGCACCTGGATCTTCATGCCTTCGGGCAGTCGCATACGCGCGGTGAGCCGGTCGACGACGTCCTGCAGGTATTTGTCGACCGGCCCCACTCCTGGCGGGTACTTCTCCGCGTAGGGTCCGATCAGGCTGACCTCGGTCCCGTAGGGCAAATAGCGCGCCAGCGTCCCGCCGAGAAAGGCCAACACCAGCGCCGCGCCCGCGCCAAGCACCACCACTGCCGCGGCCATGGCGAAGAAGCTGCGCAGCGGGCGCGCGTCGCTGTTGTTGACCTCTTCCGGCAGTTGCGGGTTGGTGTACTGGGCCAAGCCTAGGCGCGCGCCGTCGCGCCGAGCGCCGTGCCGTAGGCGAGCACCTCGACGCCCTTGATGTTGTTCTGACTGCGCCCGCCGATGGCAAAGGTCTGGAACTTGACGTTGATGATCATGCCCGAGCCGAGCTTCTGTGCGTCGGCCTTCATGCGAAGCACCGCCTCGCGCCGCGCGCGGTCGATCAGCGATTCGTAAGAGCGCAGGCGCCCGCCGAAGAAGCTGTACAGGCCGGCGAGCACGTTCTTGAAGTAGTCGTCCGAGATCACCACGCTGCCGGAGACGAGGCGCGTCTCCACGCGCCCGGTGCCGTGCGGTGGAAAGCGGTTGCTGAACACCAGCACCCGCGCCAGCTCCTTCTCGCGCCTGCGGATCGAGGCGTAATGGCGGCGCTCGTTCCAGCGGCCGGCGAAGTAGCCGATGAGGAACAGACCGACGAAGACGATGACGTCGAAGTAGTCGAGAATCGCGTCCACGCCCTACTCCAGCACCACCGCGGTGCCGTAAGCGAAGATCTCCGCCGCTCCCGCGGTGATCGACGAGGTGGCGTAACGGATGTTGAGGATGGCATTGGCGCCGGCGCTTTTCGCCTGGCTGATCATGCGCTGCGTCGCCTCTTCGCGCGATTCCTGCAATAGCTCGGTGTAGGCCTTCAGTTCGCCGCCGACGATGTTCTTCAGTCCTGCGAACAGGTCCTTGCCGACGTGCTTGGCGCGCACCGTGCTCCCCTGCACCAGGCCGAGGTGCTTGAGCACCCGCCGTCCCGGCACCAGTTCCAGATTGCTCAGCAGCATGACCCTCCCCTTCTACAAAGTCGCGAAAAAGGCGATGACGTCCTGCGCCAGCAGCTCGGGCTGCTCGAGCGCCGCGAAGTGGCCGCCTCTGGGCATCACGCTCCAGCGCCGGATGTCGGTGTACATCTTCTGCGCCAGCGAACGCGGCGGGCGGATGATCTCCTTCGGGAACTCGGCGTAGGCCGCCGGCACATCCACCGTGCGTCCCTCCGGCACCGGCCAGGGGCCATGCCGGCGCGCGTAGTACGGCCAGAACGACGAGCCGATCGCGCCGGTGAACCAGTAGAGCGAGATGTTGGCCAGCATTTCGTCGCGCGAGATGGCGTTCTCGATCACGCCGCCGCAGTCGGACCAAGCGCGGAACTTCTCCGCGATCCACGCGGCGAGCCCGGCAGGGGAATCGGTGAGGCCGAAGGCGAGCGTCTGCGGCTTGGTGCCCTGGATCCACTGGTAGCCGGATTCCTCGTTGAGGAAATGCGAGAGCTGCTTGAGATAAGCCTGCTCTTCGGGCGTAGGCGCCTCGAGCGTTGTGTCGCGCCGCACTGCGAGGAGGTTCAGGTGAATGCCGGCGACTTGCGCGGCGTGCGCGAAGCCCATGCGCGTGGCGATGGCAGCGCCCCAGTCGCCGCCCTGCACGCCGTAGCGCGGGTAGCCCAGTTGGTTCATCAGTTGCGCAAAGCACTGCGCGATGTCTTCCACCCCGAAACGCCGCTGTCCCGGCTTGAACGACGGTCCGTAGCCCGGCAGCGAGGGCGCGACCACGTGGAAATGCGGCGTGAGGAGCGGGATCAGCTTGTGGAACTCGAACACCGAGCCCGGCCAGCCGTGCGACAGCAGGAGCGGCCGGGCTCGAGGATTCTTCGAGGGCGCATGGATGAAATGCAACTCGATGCCCGAGACCGGCGCGGTGAACTGGGGAAAGGCGTTGAGCTTCGCCTCCCAGGCGCGCCAGTCGAAGCGCGTACGCCAGTACTCGCACAATTCCTTGGCGTAGACGAGGCTGGTGCCGGTGGACCAGGGTTCCAGCGGCGGCTCGTCGGGCCAGCGCGTGCGCGCAAGCCGTTCTTTCAACTCGGAGAGCGCCGCGTCCGGAACTAGAAGGCGAAACGGGTGGGGGTCATCCGCCATGGCTCGCGCTAGTATCGGGCCATGCGACGGCTCTGGGCAATCGCCGCACTCTTCTCTCCCATGCTCGCCTCCGGGTTCGACCTGCAAGGCCACCGCGGAGCCCGCGGCCACGCCCCGGAAAACACCCTGCCGGCCTTCACCATGGCATTGGCGATAGGCGTCACCACGCTGGAACTGGACACCGGGGTCACAAAGGACGGCGTGGTGGTGATCCACCACGACCGGCGGCTGAATCCGGACATCGCGCGCGGTCCAGACGGGCTGTGGGTCGCCGCGCCGGCGCCCCTGATTCACGAGTTGCGTTTCGAGCAGCTGCAGCGCTACGACGTCGGGCGCCTGCGGCCGGGAAGCAAGACCGCGCAGCAGTTTCCAGAGCAGCAGGCCGCCGACGGGGCGCGCATCCCGCGCCTCGCCGAGCTGTTCGATCTGGTGAGCAAATCCGGCCAACACGCGGTGCGCTTCAATATCGAGACCAAGCTCTCGCCGCAGGCGCCGGAGGAGACGCTGCCGCCCCTGGAGTTCGCGCGCGCGCTGATCGCCGAGATCCGCAAGGCCGGGATGGAGACGCGCGCGAGCATCCAGTCCTTCGACTGGCGCACGCTGCAGGTGGTCGAGCGCGAAGCCCCGCGGATTGCCACCGTGTACCTTACCGGGCAGCGCAGCGCGGAGTCGCAGCCCAAGGCCGTGAATGCCGCTGGCGGGCGCATCTGGTCCCCCAACCACGAGGCGATGGACTCGGCGGCGCTGATGGAAGCGCGCGCGCTCGGATTGAAAGTGGTGCCCTGGACGGTCAACGAGCCGGCGGCCATCGAGCGCGTGCTCGAAATGGCCGTCGACGGCCTGATCAGCGACTACCCGGATCGCGTACGGGTCCGCATGGCGCGGCGCGGCCTGCAGCTGCCGCCGATTGCCCGTTAGCACGGCCGAGAGCGCTCAAATTAGTGTATAAAGGATTGATGAAAAAGCAGACTGAAGCACCCCGGGAACACCCGGGCCGGCAGCCCCGCAGCCGCTACACCGTAGGCAAGTACGAAGTGATTGCCCAGCCGATTCCTGGATCGGCCCACATGCTGCGCTACACAGTGTTCGTCAAAGGGGTGCGCATCGGCGCCATGGCCAGCGTACCCACCGAATCCGACTGCAAGTTCCTGGAATGCCCGCCGCCGGTGCCCCCGGTCAAGCCCTTCCAGGTGTTTTACCGGCCCGGCCGTCCGAAGAAGGGCGCCCAGCCGCCCAGCGCAGCCGACCGCGGGAACGGCATGTCGCACGACGACCTGACTTCGGGCATTTCCCTGCCCGCGCTGGAGAAGTCGACCGACTAAGAAAAGGGCTCAAACCCCTTTTTCTGCAACATCCTGTTGCAATTCAGGGCAGTTAGCGGGCGACTGTAAGCGGGCTCGGGCGTTATAACGTGGCAGGAGGTCTGCCATGAGAAGACTGCTCGTTGCCCTGCTCGCCCTGCTGATCGCCCTGCCGGCGGCTTACGCCCAGGAGCGCAAGATCTATGGCCAGCCGGAGCTCGACCAGATGCTGGCTCCGGTCGCGCTCTATCCTGACGCCCTGCTGTCGCAGGTGCTGATGGCTTCGACCTACCCGTTGGAAGTCGTGGAGGCCGCTCGCTGGTCGCGCGCCCACCCCGGCATCCAGGGCGACGAGGCGGTGCGCGCCGCAATGGACAAGGACTGGGATCCGAGCGTCAGGTCGCTGCTCGCTTTCCCCAGCCTGCTCACGCGCATGGATGAGAGCCTCGACTGGACGCGGCGCCTCGGCGAGGCTTTCCTCGCGCAGGAAGCCCAGGTGATGGATACGGTTCAGCAGTTGCGCCAGCGCGCGCAGGCCGCAGGCCATCTCGCGCCCGACGAGCGCCAGCGCGTGGTCGCCGACGGGCGCGCGATCGCCATCGAACCCGCCGATCCGCGTGTGGTGTACGTGCCCTACTACGACCCCTATGTGGTCTACGGGCCGTGGTGGTGGTCCGCCTACCCGCCGGTGATTTGGGCGCCGTGGCCGGGCTACGCCGTGGCGCGGCCGGGCTTCTGGTGGGGCGTGGGCGTCGGCATCACGTCGGGCTTTTTCTTCGGCGGGGTGGACTGGCATCATCGCCACGTGAGGGTCGTGCACGTGCAAAACCACTATGTGCGGCCGGCCTTTATCGGGCATCAGGTCTACCTTCACAGGCCGATCGAGCCCGGCCGTTGGCAGCACAACCAATGGCACCGCCGCGGCGTCGGCCAGCGCTACGAGGAAAGGCGCGCGGAGCACCGCGCGCAGCCGATGCCGCCGGCATTCCGCGCGGCCAGCCCGCAGCCGCAACCGCGGATCGAGCGGCGCGAGGAGCGTAGGGTCGAGGCACGGCCGGAGCAGCGTCCGCAGCCGCGGATGGAAACGCCCCGGCCGCAGCAGAGGGTCGAAGTGCGCGGAGAGCAGCGTCCGCAAGCGCGCGCGGAACCTGCGCGGCAATTACAGCCCAGGGTTGAAGCCAGGCAGGCAAATCGCCCGCAGCCGAGAATGGAATCGCGGGGCGGCGGCTGGCGCGAGCACGCCGGCCGTGGGCAGGGGCGCAGCTAGCGCCGCTGCATCAGCTTGTCGAATTCCTCGGCAACGCGCGCGTCGTTGTCGAGCATTGCCTGCGGGTCCTTGTCGGCGTAGTGCAGCACCCCGAGGTCGGCGTAGGCCTTCTGCATCCGCGGGCTCCACAGCCCGATGTCCTTCACCGTAGGCACGATGCGGCTGAACAGCCGTTTCTTGTAGCGCGTGTGCCCTTCGGACTGGTCGTGCTGGCGCATCGCTTCCTTCGGCTCCAGGCCGACGCGCTCCCACATCTCCTCGGAATTGAGCCGGTCGCGCAAGTGGTAGGAACCCTCGATGACGAACTCCTCGCGCTCGCGCCGCTCGGCTTCG
This sequence comes from Betaproteobacteria bacterium, assembly GCA_031394435.1. GTDB lineage: Bacteria > Pseudomonadota > Gammaproteobacteria > Burkholderiales > SG8-39 > JAABQT01. The sequence goes on along the minus strand of JANNTQ010000274.1, from coordinate 2,493 downwards.
GTGAGCTGCGGGTAATAGTCGCGCAGCGCGAGGCGCCCGAAGGCGACGTGGCGCGCCTCGTCCTGCATGACGTAGGCGTTCACCGCCTGGCATAACGGGTTCTTGGCGTAGTCGCGGATCCGCTGGAAGGCGACCAGGGCGAGGCCCTCGATCAGCACCTGCATGCCGAGATAGGTGAAGTCCCAGCGCTTGTCGGTCAGCGCCTTCTCCAGCAGCACCTGCAGGGGCTTGGAGATCGGGTAGACGAAGCGGAACTTCTCGGTGAGAAGCCGCCGGTAGGCCTCGACGTGGCGCGCCTCGTCCATCACCTGGGTCGCGGCGTAGAACTTCGATTCGATGGTGGGCACGTCCTGCACGATGCGCGCGGCGCAAATCAGGGCCCCCTGCTCGCCATGCAGGAACTGCGACAGGTTGTGCACCTGGGCGTGATAACGCAGGTCGGACTTCTGGCGCTCCGACATCTTCTTCCACAGCGGCGTGCCGTAGAGCGGCAGGACGGTTTCGTCCACCTGCATCGGGTCGTCGGGATCGACGTCGATCGACCAGTCGATGCGCTTCTCGGCGTCCCATTGCTGCTGCTTGCCCTTGGAATACAGGCGCAGCAGGTCTTCGCTCTGCGTGTCGTAGTTCCAGGTGAACGTGGTTTCGCCTGCGCCCTGGAACTTCCAGTGGGTTTCTTCGACGGGGAGGATGTACTTGAAGACGGCGGCCATGGGGCGCTAGCTTACACTGGGAATAAATGTACGGTGGGCCCTTCCCCATCTTACGAAGTTAAAGGTTCGGCCGGTTTCAACCCACGGCCGCAGGCGGCCTTGCGCCGAGAGCAGACGTCGCAGCGGCGTAACGTCGCCGCAATGCGTCCCTGCGGCCGAGTGCCCAGACGAAGTCCTCGCCCTGCAGAAATTCGCCTCGATAGAGCGCAATTGCTCGATCCGGCGCATCGACGGACGCCAATTCCGCGAACTCGAAGCAGTCGGCCCAGACCACGTCGCGATTGAGGCGCAGCTTGCCCGACTCAAGCAGAACCGCGTCCCCTCCGACCAGGTGGCGCAGGCGCCCGAGCGTAGTCAACAGCGCACGATACGCAGCGTCCGCTTCCCGGTTCGGCCAAAGCGCGTCGGCGGCGTGACTCACGGGCACCGGCTTGCCGTCGCCAGCCAAGAGCAGTTTGAGCAACTCAAGCGGTTTGCGCGGTCCCTTGCGCGAGAAACGGAGGACAACGCCATCGCGCGAAATGCCAAAGCCCCCCAAACAACGAATCTCCACGGGCCATGGCCATGCGCCGCTGCTCGCCTCGGCCGGAACCTTCAGTTGGTGGATTCGCACCAGCGCGCGAACGTACTCCGGTTCAATTTCTCGCTGATAGGCCGCCGCGCATAGCACCGCCATGTCGGCGTGCAGCAAGATCGGCAAACGCACGTACTGCTGTACGGCCATCGTCGCGAACGCCTTGCGAAGTAGCGCTGCACAGCGCCCGCCGTTCTCGTGGCTGAGTTCGACAAGCGCGGCAACCAGTCTGCATTCGCACACTATTCCATGCAAGCGATGGCGGCGCGCGACTCGCATCGCGTGCGCCATGGTGCGCCGCGCCTCCCTTGTTCGGCCGCTCGCCGCCTGTACACGCGCCTTCACCAAGTGTGCCGTCGCAAACCAGAACGGGGCCCGGTTTCTCCCGGCAATGCTCATGCAGGTCGCCGCGTGGCTCGCAGCAGTGGCGATCTGCCGGCCAGACAGCGCATGCAGAGCCAGCACGCGCGCGCGAACAAAGGCTTCGTAGTCGGACATCGTCCCTGACGAGCCTGCCAGTTGGCGTGCCACGTCATCCGCAACCGCACGATCGCCGTCGTGCAAAGCCATCGATAGCGTGGCCACGACGACGAACGCCTGTTCGCCAAGCCCGTATTCCGCCGCAACGCGGCAAGCTGCGGCGAGCGTATCCCGAGCCCACTGCATCGCTGGATCATCGTCGTACCAGATCGCGTACCCGACCTCAGCCCAGTACCAGCGCACTCGCGCCAGCGCTGATGCCTGCGGCGAGTCAACGATCTTTCGCAGCTTGGCGATCACCTCGTCGCTGCCGCCGCGCAGGCCTCCATTTGTCGTGGCGCGAAGGAGGAACGTCACGCCGACGACGAGCTTTTCGTCGACCGTTATCTCGTTGCCATCTATCGCCGACACCGCAGCGATTTCCCATGGCTCGATCTCCCGCAAACCGCCCCACAACAGCGCCAGCGGCCGATAGGCGGTCGCGGCGACACGTGCCGGGACGGCTGCACCGCGCCCAGACCACTCTGGCGTCAGTTCGTGCAGCAGGCGCGGCATCCAGAGATCGAGCTCACGGAACGCGAGTAAGTAGAAAATGCTTGCGATCGCTGCGCACCACACCGACGGAAGGTCGACTTCGGCTCGCTCGCCCGCGGGCACTCGCCACACAGCGGCCAAGTCCGCCAATGCGGCGCGAGGATCCACAGGCACCCGCGCGCGGCCGCGCCA
>JANNTQ010000194.1:0-45900 GCA_031394435.1 Betaproteobacteria bacterium | reverse complement strand
CGCGCTGATGGCCTGGAACGGCACCGGCGAATGGACCAAGGGAAAGAAGTTCCAGAACATCCGCGCCACCTTCCCGATGTACGACACGCCGTTCCACTTCATCGCGCTGGACAAGTCGGGCATCAAGTCGGTGAAGGACCTGGCGGGCAAGAAGTCGGGCATCGGGCCGCGCGCCGGCACCTGCGGCACCTACTTCCCGATGATGTTCAAGGTACTCGGCGTCGACACCACCATCCGCAATGGTCAGGGCTCGGACATGGCCGCCGGCCTGCAGGACGGGCTGCTCGACGCATTCCCGTTCTGCGCCGGAGTGCCGATCGCCGCCTTCTCGGAGCTCGAGACCACCAACAAGGTGCGCTTCTTCACCTACACCGACGAGGAGATCCGCAAGCTGAAGGCCGCGCTGCCGGAGCTCTCGGATTCGGTGATTCCCAAGGGCACCTACCGGCAGCAGACCGAGGACCACAAGACTGTGGGCGTATACAACTTCGCCATCGCGCACAAGGATCTGCCCGAGGACCTGGTGTACGGCATCGTGAAGGCCGTGCTGGAGAACAACCCGCAGATGGTGAAGGGCCACGCGTCGGCCAAGGAAACTTTGGTGCAGAACTGGAATCGCAACACCTTCCTGCCGTTCCACCCGGGCGCGGTGCGCTATTACAGGGAGAAGGGTATCAACGTCCCGGCGAACCTCGTCGGCGGGAAGTAAGGCGGGACTGGCAACAAGCCGCGCTGGGTAGATGTTCAGCGCGGTTTTTTTATGAGCGCGACAGCTGAACCGGCAGTAGTTCTGGTCCCCGACGACGAGTTCGGGGGCAACAAGCGGGACTTGCGCGGCTGGGAAACCGCGCTGCTCGGGGTTTTGTGCGTCAGCTTCACGCTGTTCCACCTGTTCGTCCTCAACGTCTACTCGCTCGAGCCGCTGCTGTTCCGCGCCATTCACGTGGCCTGGGGAGGCGCGCTCGGCTTCATTCTGTACGCCTTTACACAGCGCAAGTCGGCGCCCGGCGTGCCCTGGTACGACTGGATCCTGGTGGCAACCTCGGTGGCCTGCGGCGCCTACATCACCGTCGAGCTCGACGGGCTGCTGTTCCGCGCCGGCGCGCAGTGGACCACGCTGGACGTGGTGGTCGGCTTCGTCGGCACGCTGCTGGTGCTCGAGTTCGGACGGCGCACTTCCGGCTTGGCGATGGTGATCATCGCGGGCGTGTTCCTGCTGTATTGCTTTGTCGGCCAGTGGATGCCCGGGGTGTTGCAGCACCGCGGCTATTCCTTCGGCCAGGTGTTCACCTACATGTACAGCGAGTACGGCATGTTCGGCGTCACCACCCAGGTTTCGTCTTCCTACATCATCCTGTTCGTCTGCTTCGCGGCCTTCCTGCAGGTGTCGAAGGTCGGCGAGTACATCAACGACCTGAGCAACGCGCTGTTCGGCTGGGCGCGCGGCGGGCCGGCGAAAGCCTGCGTCGCCTCCGGCGCGCTGTTCGGCACGATCTCGGGCTCGGCGGTGGCCAACGTGGTGGCCTCCGGCATGGTCACCATTCCCATGATGCGCAAGGTCGGCTACGACCGGCCTACCGCAGCGGCCATCGAGGCCACCTCCTCAACTGGAGGCCAGATCACGCCTCCGGTTCTCGGCGCTGGCGCGTTCCTGATGGCCGAAATCACCGGCATCCCTTACAGCGAGATCGCGCTGGCGGCGGTGCTGCCGGCGCTGCTGTTCTACGTGGCGTGCTGGGTCCATGTCGACTATCACGCCGTCCGCCTTGGCCTGCGCGGACTGTCGCGCGCCGAGCTGCCACCGATCAACCGCATGCTGGTGATGCTGTATCTGTTCGCGCCCATCTTCGTCCTGGTATGGGCGCTGCTCGAGGGCTATTCGCCGTTCCGCGCCGGAGGGCTGGGCATTCTGGTGGCGCTGATCGCCGGCTGGCTGTCCCGCGTGTTCCGGGACATGAGCGAGTCCGGTACGGCGCCGAAGGTCGCGGATTCCGCGCTCGGCGTGCTGGCCGCGCTACTGTTACGTGCGGTCGTGCTGGTGATCGCCACCGGCGCACTGTACGGCGCGACAGTCTACGGGTTCAAGGCAGTCAGCGGGCGCTTCGGCGACTGGGCAGGCTTCGGTCTGGCGATCTCGATGATCCTGGTGCCGGCGCTGCTGTTCGGCTGGCGCCGCACGCTCAGTGGCCTCAATCTCGCGGCACGCGACACCATCCAGTTGGTCGCCGTATGCGCGGTGGCCGGGATCATCGTGGGTGTCGTCGCGCTGACCGGAATTGGCGGCCGATTCTCGGAGCTGATCCTCGGCGTGGCGGGCGCCAACCAGCTGCTGGCGATGGTGTTCGTCGCGCTGGTGGCGCTGGTCCTCGGCATGGGAATGCCGACGACAGCAGCCTATGCCATCGGCGCGGCGGTCCTGGCGCCGGGCCTCACCAAGATTGGCGTGCCCACGCTGGTGGCGCACATGTTCATCTTTTATTTCGCGGTGATCTCGGCGATCACGCCGCCTGTTGCGCTGGCCTCGTTCGCGGCGGCCGGCATGGCGCAGGCCGACCCGTGGAAGACCTCATGGATGGCGCTGAAGATGGGTCTGGCGACGTTCATCGTCCCGTTCATGTTCTATTTCAGTCCGATCCTCTTGTGGAAGGGAACCTGGGTGGACATTGCGCAAGCCGCCGTGTCCGGATCGATCGGCGTCTGGATGCTCGCGGGCTCCACCGAGGGCTGGTTCGGCGGACGCCTGGCGATGCCGCTGCGCGTACTGTTGTTCGCTGGAGCGCTTTTTCTGATCCATCCCGGGACGGTGACTGACCTGATCGGGTTCGCGATCGGCATTCCCCTTTACGCCTGGCAACGCTACCGCCATCGGGATCCCGCCTCGGCGTAAGCCTTTGTTTTTACGCAAGTCGCAGCTCGCCCATGCTAGAATCCCGGGCTCACATTTTCAGCGATCCACGGAGCATCGGGAATGGCGGTCGAGCGCACCCTGTCCATCATCAAGCCAGACGCAGTGAAGAAGAATGCGATCGGCCAGATCGTCGCCCGCTTCGAGAAGTCGGGGTTGCGCGTGGTGGCCGCGCGCATGATGCACCTGTCGCGCGCGCAGGCCGAAGGCTTCTATACGGTGCACCGCGAGCGGCCGTTCTTCAAGGACCTGGTCGATTTCATGATTTCCGGACCGGTGCTGGTGCAGGTACTGGAGGGCAAGGACGCGATCGCCAAGAACCGAGGGCTGATGGGCGCCACCGACCCGAAGAAAGCCGCCAAGGGCAGCATCCGCGCAGATTTCGCCGACTCGATCGACGCCAACGCGGTGCACGGCTCGGACGGCCCGGAAACAGCGCACACCGAGATCGCGTACTTCTTCCCCGCCTGCGAGGTGTTTTCGCGCTGACATGAAAACCAACCTTCTCGGCCTGGACGCCGCCGGCCTTGCCGCGTTTTTCCAGACGTTGGACGAGAAGCCGTTTCGCGCGCGCCAGGTGCTGCAGTGGGTGCACCAGCGCCGCGAGTCCGATTTTGCGCGCATGAGCGACCTGGCGAAAGGCCTGCGCGCCAAACTCGTCGCCGGAGCGAAGGTCGAGGCGCCGCAGATCGTCGGCGACCACCTGGCCGCGGACGGCACGCGCAAGTGGCTGCTCAAGGTGGACGGCGCAAACGCCGTGGACGCCGTGTTCATTCCGGAGACCTCGCGCGGCACGCTGTGCGTCTCCAGCCAGGCCGGATGCGTGCTCGACTGCGCGTTTTGCTCCACCGGCAAGCAGGGCTTCAACCGCAACCTGAGCACCGCCGAGATCGTGGGCCAGCTTTGGCTGGCGAACCGGCTGCTGGGAGGCGAGCGGCCGGTGACCAACGTGGTGCTGATGGGCATGGGCGAGCCGATGCTCAACCTCGACAACGTGATCCCGGCGCTGCGCCTGATGCTCGACGACAACGCCTACGGCCTGTCGCGCCGGCGCGTGACGGTATCCACCTCGGGCGTGGTCCCCGGCATGGACCGGCTGCGCGACGAGTGCCCGGTGGCGCTGGCCGTTTCGCTGCACGCGCCCAACGACGCGCTGCGCGAGCGCCTGGTGCCGGTGAACCGAAAGTACCCGATCCGCGAGCTGCTGAAAGCCTGCAACCGCTACCTGGAAAAGGCGCCGCGCGATTTCATCACCTTCGAGTACGTGATGCTCGACGGCGTGAACGACTCCGACGCGCAGGCCCAGGCGCTCGCCAGCATCGCCGCGCGCGTCAGCTGCAAGTTCAACCTGATTCCGTTCAATCCTTTCCCGCACACCGAGTTCCGCCGCTCCCCGCCGCAGCGCATCCGGCGCTTCGCCGAGATCCTGCAGCGCAAGGGTGTCACGGTGACCACGCGCAAGACGCGCGGCGACGCCATCGACGCGGCCTGCGGCCAGTTGGCCGGCGACGTCGCTGACCGCACGCGGCGCAAGAAGACACTGCGCATCGTCGAGGTGCGCGCATGAGAGGTGAGCTTAGCCTGGCGCTCGCGCTGCTTGCCGGGTGCGCAGCGGCGCCGCAGCCTGAAGGGCCGAAGACGAGCTCGGGCGCCATCGTTGGCGAGTCGACCGATCCGCGCAACCGTGCTCGCGTGCGTACGGAGTTGGCGTCGCTGTACTATGCGCGCGGCAACATGAATGTCGCGCTCGAAGAGTTGCGCCTGGCGGTGGCCGCCGACCCCAATTTCGCCACCGCGCACGGCATGTTCGGGCTGGTGTACATGGAGCTGCGCGAAAACACGCTTGCGCGCTCCAGCTTCGAGCGCGCGCTCGCCCTGTCGCCGGATGACCCGGACATCAACCACAACTACGGCTGGTTCCTGTGCCAGACCGGCAAGGAAGGCGAGTCGAACGAGTATTACATGCGCGCCCTGCGCAACCCGCTGTATGCGACGCCGGCGCGAACCTGGTCCGCCGCCGGCAGCTGCGCGCTGCGCAGCGGCAACCTGCGGGAGGCCGACAACTCCCTGCAGCGGGCACTCGCCATCGACCCGAGCCAGCCGGCCGCGCTGCTGCAGCTTGCCCAGGTGCGCTATCGCCAGGGCAACCTGGACGAGGCGCGCAAGCTGTTGGCGCGGCACGCCAAGGTCGTGGATGCGACTGCAGAATCGCTTTGGCTCGCGCTGCGCGTCGAGCGCCGTCTCGGGCAGCGCGACAGCGCACTGTCCTACGCCAACCAGTTGCGCCGCCGCTTCCCGCAGTCGAAGGAGGCGCAGGCCCTGCAGCGCGGCGAGTATGACTGAGCAGGGGTTCTCCGCCCTGGCGCGGGCGCGCGAGGCGGCTGGCATGTCGCTGGAGGAAGCGGCGCGGCAGCTGAAGTTCGCGCCGCGCCAGCTGGCAGCGCTGGAGGCTGGCGAGTTGCAGCGCCTGCCCGGCGGCACGTTCGTGCGCGGCATGCTGCGCAGCTATGCGCGCCTGCTGCGACTCGACGCGGAGCCGCTGCTGGGGCAGCTGGGGGCCCAGGTGGCGCCGCCGGATGCCGAGCGCCTGGCGCAGCGTTTTCGTCAGCCGGTGCCGTTCTCCGATGGCGCGCGGCGCTCCAACCTCGCCTATGTCGCATTGTCATTGACGCTGCTGCTGGTGGTGGTGGCGGTGGCGCTGGAGTGGCGCCAGGAACGCGCCGGCAGGCCGCAGCTGGTATTCGTTTCAGCCGCGCAGCAACCCACCGAGCCGCCGCGCGCGGCGGTGGCGGTGGCGAGCGCGGCACCGGCGCCTGCACTGAAGGCGCGAGCCGTGGCGCCGCCCGAGGAGCGCACAACGGCGGCGGACTGGCGCCGCATCGAATTGCAGTTCGACAGCGAATCCTGGGTCGAAATCCGCAGCGGCAACGGCAAGCTGCTGGTGTCGCAGCTGCATCTGGGCGGAACCGAGCGCGTGGTGACCGGCGTGCCGCCGTTCGCGGTGGTGATCGGCAATGCGCAGCACGTGCGCCTTTCCTACAACGACAAGCCCGTGGACCTGATGCCGCATGTCAAGGTCGAAGTCGCGCGCTTCACGCTGGAATAGCGGTGGGCGGGCGCAGGATTTCCAGCCGCGTGATGGTCGGGACCGTCGCCATCGGCGGCGGTGCGCCGGTGGTGGTGCAATCGATGACCAACACCGATACCGCGGATGCCGAAGGCACCGCGCGGCAGGTGGCGGAGTTGTGGCGTGCCGGTTCCGAACTGGTGCGCATCACGGTGAATTCGCCGGCAGCGGCCGCCGCAGTGGCCGGCATCCGGGCGCGGCTGGACGCCATGGGCTGCGACGTGCCGCTGATCGGCGACTTTCACTTCAACGGCCACAAGCTGCTGAGCCAGTTTCCGGATTGCGCGCAGGCGCTGGCCAAGTACCGCATCAACCCCGGCAACGTCGGCAGGGGCGCCAAACGCGACGAGCAGTTCGCCACCATGGTCGAAGCCGCCATGCGCTACGGCAAGCCGGTGCGTATCGGCGTCAACTGGGGCAGCCTCGACCAGGAGCTGCTGGCGCGCCTGATGGATGACAACGCGCGCCGCCCCGAGCCGCTCGATGCGTCGGACGTAATGCGCGAGGCGGTGATCCGCTCGGCCCTCGATTCGGCGCAGCAGGCCGAGGCGTGGGGCCTGCCGGCGGAACGCATCGTCATCTCGTGCAAGATGAGCGGGGTGCAGGACCTGATCGGCGTGTACCGCGAGCTGGCGCGCCGCTGCGGCTACGCGCTGCACCTCGGGCTGACCGAGGCCGGCATGGGCTCCAAGGGCATCGTCGCCTCGAGCGCGGCGATGGCGGTGCTGCTGCAGGAAGGCATCGGCGACACCATTCGCGTGTCGCTCACCCCCGAGCCGGGCGGCGACCGTACGCGCGAGGTGGTGGTGGCGCAGGAGATCCTGCAGACCATGGGCATACGCTCGTTCACGCCGATGGTGGCTGCCTGCCCGGGCTGTGGGCGCACCACCAGCACGCTGTTCCAGCAACTCGCCTCCCGCATCCAGAGCTATCTGCGGGCGCAGATGCCGGTTTGGCGCGCGCGCTTTCCCGGCGTCGAGGAAATGCGCGTCGCCGTGATGGGCTGCGTGGTCAACGGCCCCGGCGAATCGAAGCATGCCGACATCGGCATCAGCCTGCCGGGCACCAACGAGCTGCCGGTGGCGCCGGTGTACGTGGACGGCGCGAAGACCGTGACGCTGAAGGGCGAGCGCATCGCCGAGGAGTTCCAGGCGCTGGTCGAGGAGTACGTCAGAAAAAATTACGCCCCCGGCCCCGGCCCCGGGCCTGCCCGCTCGCGGGCGAAGCACATACCGATCAAGGCGGCCTGACGCGTGAGCGAAGCCTTCCGGGCCGTGCGCGGCATGAACGACCTGTTGCCCGACGAGGCGGAGCTGTGGCTCTGGTTCGAGGGCGTGGTGGCGCAATGGTTCGCGCGCTACGGCTACCGGCAGCTGCGCACGCCGCTGCTGGAGCAGACCGGGCTGTTTCGGCGCGCCATCGGCGAAATGACCGACATCGTCGAGAAGGAGATGTACACCTTCACCGACGCGCTGAACGACGAAAGCCTGACGCTGCGCCCGGAGGCCACCGCTTCCACGGTGCGCGCGGCGATCGAGCATCACCTGGTGTACGACGGACCCAAGCGCCTCTGGTACCAGGGGCCGATGTACCGCCACGAGCGGCCGCAGAAGGGCCGCTACCGTCAGTTCCACCAGTTCGGCGCCGAGGCGCTCGGCTTCGAAGGCCCCGAGGTCGACGCCGAGCTGATCGTGATGTGCGCCGCGCTATGGCGGGAGCTGGGACTCGAAGGCATCCGGCTGGAGTTGAATACCATCGGCGCCAGCGAGGAGCGCGTCCGCTACCGCGCCGATCTGGTGCGCCACTTCGAGGCCCACGAGGCGAAACTCGATGCCGAGGCGAAACGCCGGCTGCACAGCAACCCGATGCGCTTGCTCGATTCGAAGAACCCGGCGGTGCAGGAGGTGGTGGCGAAAGCCCCGGAGCTGATGCAGTACCTGGGCGCGGCGTCGCTCGCGCATTTCGCCGGGCTCGGGCGACTGCTGGCGGCGGCGGGCGTCGCCTACACGGTCAACCCGCGGCTGGTGCGCGGGCTCGATTACTACAATCTCACCGTGTTCGAGTGGACCACCGATCGCCTCGGCGCGCAGGGCACGGTGTGCGGCGGCGGGCGCTACGACGGCCTGTTCGCGCAGCTCGGTGGCAAGCCGACCCCGGGTGTGGGCTTCGCCGCGGGGGTCGAGCGGCTCATCGCGCTGCTGCGCGATGCGGGACGCGCTGTGCCTCGCCGCCTGCCGGCCGCCTATCTCGTCTACCAGGGCGAGGGCACGCTCGGCTACGCCTTCGCCTTGGGCGAGGAATTGCGCGCAGCGGGCCACGCGGTAGTGCTGCACGCGGGCGGCGGCGGCTTCAAGTCGCAGATGAAGAAAGCCGATGCCAGCGGCGCGGCGCTGGCGCTGATCGTCGGCGAGAACGAACTCAAGGCAGCGGCGGTGACGGTGAAGCCGCTGCGCGATGCGCGGCCGCAGCAGCGCGTCGGCCGCGGTGAACTGCTGCGCCGGTTAAGCGAGTTTCTCAAAGGATCCTAGACATGGCAATGCAAAACCTCGATCTGGAAGAGCAGGAACAAGTCGCTGAGCTCAAGGCATGGTGGCAGCAGTACGGCAACCTGGTGCTGCTGGCGATCATCGCCGCCTCGTTGGCGGTGGCCGGCTGGGGCGGCTGGCGCTGGCACGAGCGGCAGCAGGCGTCGCAGGCGAGCGCCCTGTACGAAACGCTGTCCAAAGCCGTGCGCGCAGGCGACGCCAAGGCTTTGCGCGACGCAGGTGGCGCGCTCAGCGAAGGCTATGCGCGCACGCTGTACGCCTCGATGGGCGCCATGATGGCGGCGCGCTTCCACGCCGACCGGGGCGAGGCAAAGAGCGCGAAGGCGCAGCTGCAATGGGTGGCGGAGCGCGCGCCGTCGGATGATTTCCGCGATTTGGCGCGGCTGCGGCTCGGTGCACTGCTGCTCGACGAGAAGGCCCACGACGAAGCGCTCAAGCTGCTCGAGGCGAAGCCGGGGCAGGCTTACGCGGCGCAGTTCGCGGCGCTGAAGGGCGACCTGCTGCTGGCCAAGAACCTGCCGGCGGAGGCGAAAGCGGCCTACCAGCTGGCGCTGGAGAAGGCGAGCGCCGGCAGCGGCGCGTTCCGCGAGAGCGTGCAGACGCGCCTCGACGCGTTGGGAGGCTGAACGTGGGGCCGCGCGCGGCACTCGCCGCGCTCGCTTGCGTCCTCGCCGCCTGCTCTTCGAGTTCCGGCGGGCCGAAGCCGGCGGCTCTGCCCGCGCTGGAGAAAGCGCAGGAGCTGCGCGTACTCTGGTCGGCGCGAGTGGGTTCGGCGGCGGAGTTCGTGTTCAGCCCGGCACTGGTGGGCGACAGTGTGGTAGCGGCGGCGCGCGACGGCACGGTGCTGCGGCTGGGCGTAACGGACGGCAGGCCTGTGTGGCGCACCGAGCTCGGCGTGCCGCTGTCCGCGGGCGCCGGGGCCGACTTGCGCACGATCGCGGTGGCCACTGACGAAGGTGAGGTGATTGCGCTGGACGCAGAATCGGGCCAGACGCGCTGGCGTGCGCGGGTGTCTAGCGAAGTGCTGGCCGCACCTCAGGTCGCGGGCGGCCTGGTGCTGGTGCGCAGCGCCGACAGCCGCATTTTCGCCTTCGATGCCGAGGACGGCAAGCGCCGCTGGGTGTACCAGCGCGTCTCGTCCGCGCTGATGATACGCACGCCGGCGGGCCTGAGCGCGCTGCAGGGCACGGTGTACGCGGGCTTCCCCGGCGGCAAGCTGGTCGCGCTGGGCCTGGCCAACGGCGCGCTGCGCTGGGAGGCGACCGTCGCGCTGCCCAAAGGCGCGACCGAGCTGGAGCGCGTCACCGACATCGTCGGCGACCCGGCGCTCGTCGGCCGCGAAGTGTGCGCCGCGGCTTTCCAGGGCCGCGTCGCGTGCTTCGACACCCAGAGCGGCAACCAGCTTTGGGCGCGCGACATGTCCACGGTCACCGGGACCAGCGTCGATGCGCGCCTCGCTTACGTGAGCGACGACCGGGGCGCCGTGCACGCGCTCGACCGATCAACCGGCCGCAGCCTGTGGAAGCAGGACCGCCTGGCACACCGGCAGCTGTCGCTGCCGCTGCCGCTGGGCAGCGAGATCGTGCTGGGCGACCTGGAGGGCTACGTGCACGTGCTGACGCGGGAATCGGGCGCCTTCGCGGGACGCGTCGCCACCGATGGCAGCCCGGTGCGCGCGGCGCCGCTGCGACTGCCCGAGGGATTCCTGGTACAGACGCAGGGCGGCAGCCTGTACGCGCTGGCGCTGTAGCGTGCAAGGCGCGCCGTGAAGCCGGTCGTCGCACTGGTCGGGCGACCCAACGTCGGCAAGTCCACGCTGTTCAACCGGCTGACGCGGCGACGCGACGCGATCGTAGTCGACGTGCCGGGCGTCACACGCGACCGGCATTACGGCGAAGGGCGTGTCGGCGCGCGCCCGTTCACCGTCATCGACACCGGCGGCCTGGAGCCGGGTGCGCGCGATGGCATCTTCCTCGAGATGGCGCGCCAGGCCGACCAGGCGATCGCCGAGGCCGACGCGGTGGTATTCCTCACCGACGGCCGCCAGGGCTTGCACGACGTCGACCGCGAGATCGCGCGGCGCCTGAGGAAACTGACAGCGCGCGTCTGGCTGGTGGTGAACAAGTGCGAGGGCATGGCGAGTGATGCGGCGGTGGCGGAATTCCACGCGCTCGGCCTCGGCGTGCCCAACCCGATCTCGGCGTCGCACGGCGAAGGCGTCGGCGACCTGATCGAGGGCGTGCTGGCGGAATTCCCGCTCTCCACCGAGGAGGAAGCGCTGGAGCGCGACAAACAGCCGCGCATCTCGGTCGTCGGCCGGCCGAACGTCGGCAAGTCGACGCTGGTCAACGCGCTGGTAGGCGAGGAGCGCGTCATCGTCTTCGGCGAGCCGGGCACCACGCGTGATGCGATCGAGGTGCCGTTCGAGCGCGGCGGGCGGCACTACACGCTGATCGACACCGCCGGGCTGCGCAAGCGCGGAAAGCAGGGCGAAGCGGTGGAGAAGTTCTCCATCGTCAAGACGCTGCAGGCGATCGAGCAGTCCAACGTCGCGGTGCTGGTGCTCGACGCGGCCGACGGCGTGTCGGAGCAGGACGCCCATGTCGCAGGCTACATTCTGGAGCGCGGGCGCGCGGTGGTGCTGGCGGTGAACAAGTGGGACGCCGCGCAGAAGGAGGCGCGCGAGCGCATCAAGCGCGACCTCGCCTGGAAGCTGGGTTTCCTCGGCTTCGCCGATACGCACTTCATCTCCGCGAAGACCGGCAAGGGCATGGGCGAACTGATGCGCTCGGTGGACGGCGCCTACGCCGCCGCCATGGCCAAGCTGTCCACGCCGAAACTGACGCGCGCCCTGATCGCCGCCGTCGAGCGCCAGTCACCGCCGCGCAAGGGCCTGCGGCGCCCAAAGATGCGCTACGCCCACCAGGGCGGGCACAATCCGCCGCGCGTCATCATCCACGGTAATTCGCTCGACGAAGTGCCCGACACCTACCGGCGCTACCTGGAAGGGTATTTCCGCAACGCGTTCGAGCTGCACGGCACCCCGCTCAGCATCGAGTTTCGCACCGGGCGCAATCCCTACAAGGGCACGGGATCCGCGGCCGCCTACACGCGGCGTAAAGCCGCGGCGCGCTCGGCGAAGCCCTGAGCGATCAGCCGCCAGGCGACCATGCGCACGATGCGCGTAATGTCGACCACCGGGCGGAAATGGCTGGCGCGCGCGCGCCCGCTGTAGTCCACCTGCACCGGCACGCACAGCGCCCGCATGCCGAGCCGCGCGGCCTCGATCAGCACTTCGCTCTCGAAAACGAATGAGCGGCTGCGGCCGCAGCTCACCTGCGCTTCGCGGAAGATGCGCGCCGGGTAGATGCGAAAGCCCGACTGGCTGTCGGCGATCGGGTAGCCGGCGGCCAGGCCGATCCAGAAATTGGCGATGCGGTTCGCCCAGTAGCGCGCGGGCGGAATACTCTCCCGCGCGTGCAGCCGGGAGCCGATCACGATGCTGCCAGGTGCCGCAAGCCAGGCTCGCATCAGCAGCGGGATGTCCTCGGGGCAGTGCTGGCCATCGCCGTCCAGGGTGACGATGGCGCCCGCCCCGAGCCGCATCGCCTCGTCGGCGCCGCGGCGCAGGCTTGCCGCCTTGCCCTGGTTGCCCTCGTTGCGCAGGACGACGGCGCCGAGTCCGTCGAGCTGCTGCGCCGTACCGTCGGTGGAGCCGTCGTCGACCACGATCACCTGCGCCGCCTGCTGCAGCGCGCGCTCGGCAACGTCGCGGATCGTCGCCGCCTCGTTGTAGGCCGGGATTACCACCGCCGCGAGCGCAGACTCGCTCACGTCATGCCGCCGTTGATCGGGATCACCTGGCCGGTGATGTAACCGGCCTGGTCCGACATCAGGAAACCGACCAGCTCCGCTACTTCCTCCGGCGTGCC
The DNA here is from genome assembly GCA_031394435.1 of Betaproteobacteria bacterium. GTDB lineage: Bacteria > Pseudomonadota > Gammaproteobacteria > Burkholderiales > SG8-39 > JAABQT01. The sequence continues at coordinate 33,390 of JANNTQ010000194.1, read as the reverse complement.
CGCCCGGTTGAGCGGCACCAGCTGCGCGATGCGCTCCGGCCCGAAGGCATTGGCGCTCATGGTGGTGGCGATGATGCCCGGAGCTACTGCGTTCACCGTCACGCCGCGCGAGGCGACCTCGAGCGCCAGCGAACGCGTTGCGCCGTGCAGACCGGCCTTGGCCGCTGCGTAGTTAGCCTGCCCGCGGTTGCCCAGCATTGCCGCGACCGACGACAGGCTGACAACGCGGCCCCAGCGGGTGCGCAGCATGGGCAGCAGCAGCGGCTGCACCAGGCGATAGAAGCCGTGCAGCGACACGTCGATGACGCCGTGCCACTGCTGCGCGTTCATGCCGGCGAGGGGCGCGTCGTCGTGCGTGCCGGCGTTGTGCACCACGCCCTGGATCGGGCCCTGCGCCAGCAGCCGGGCGAGCGCGTCCGCCACCGCCGCCTGGTCGCGCAAGTCGAAGTTCAGGCTGCACCCGCCGATCTGCGCCGCCAGCTCGGCGGCGCGCACCGCATTGGCATGCGAATGCACGGTCACCTGCCAGCCCGCGTGCGCGAGTCGGCGGCAGATCGCCGCGCCGATTTCGCCGCTGCCGCCGCTCACCAGCGCGCGCTTCACGCCGTCGCCTCCGCACGCAGCACCACCGCCACGCGCCCGTTCAGCAATTGCCGTTGCCCCGCCTCTATAGAAAATCCGTAAAGCAGGCGCGAGCCGTTCGCCACCAGGCGTTCGGCGCGCACGGTAAGGGGCGCATCGATGTCGTCCAGGCGCGCCACGTGCAGCGCGACCTCTCGCACGCCCGCCAGCACGCCTTGTGCAGGCGCGCCGTCGACGCCGGCGGCCAGCAGCGCGCAGTGGGCAGCCAGGGCCTGCGCGGCGTACTCGATGCCCGCGAGCGCGGGGAGCATCCCCGCGCGGCGCAGTGGATTGTCCGGCGAGCGGTGGCTCAATGCGCTGCACACAATGCTGCGCTCGTCGCTGTGCGCGACTGCATGCAGCAGGCACATCGGGCCCCGCTGCGGCACCAGTTGCGCGATGTCCGGCGGCATCAGGCGCGGACCTCGACCGCGAGGTGGCTGGCCTCCGTGTAGGGCAGCTCGACACGCGATGCGCCGCCGCGCAGCGCCGCGGTGAACAGATCCAGCGCACGTGCGGCAGGGTTGGCACGCAACTCGTCCGGCAACATGCCGGGCCAGGACTCGCGCGCCGCGCCCTCGCGCAACTCGATGTCCAGCGCCACCCCGGCGCCCGCCGGCGGATCAAGCAGCAGCGAGGCCGCGAAAGGCTGCGTGATCGGCCACAGCGCATGCATCGGCTCGGGGTAGGGCAGGTCGTAGGCGACGAGCAGCACGCTGCGCTCCTCCACCGTCGCCTGCGTCGCGGCTTCGAGCAGGCCGATGGCGAAGGCGCCGTGGAAACCGCTCAGGCTGGTCGAAGGCGCGTGCGATTGAACCGCGATGCTCCAGTAGCCAGCCGGCGCGTTGTGCACCGAATTATGGAAACGGGTGGGCGATACCGCGTGCGGCGGCGTTGCCAGCGCTTCGCAGATCTGGTGGGTGATGATGCCGTCGCCGCCGCAGGAAACGAACACGGTGGCGAGTCCCGCGCCTTCGCGCGCGCCGGCGCGCAGCGCCTCTTCGCCCACCGCAAGGGCCCAGCGCACCGACGCCGAGGTGCGGCGTCGCTCGGTGGCGGGCAGCAGCCCCGGCGCTGGTTCCGGCGCCGGGGCGGGCACGTAGGGCGCGGCACCGGCAAGCACGGCGCGCGCGGCCGGCCAGTCGGGCAGGCCCGGGCCAAGTACTCCCTGCGCGGCGAGCAGGACCCGCATCACGCGCGCCCGAACACCAGGCTGCAGTTGCTGCCGCCGAACCCAAAGGAATTCGACATGGCGTTGCGCAGCGCCTGCGGCGCAGTCGCAAGCGCCAGCCGGATGCCAAATTGCGGGTCGGCGCGCCGGGTGTTGGCGGTGCCCGGGACGAACCCGTCGCGCAGCGCGAGCAGGGTGAGTACCGCTTCTACCGCGCCCGCCGCCCCCAGAGTGTGCCCGGTCCAGCCCTTGGTCGCGCTGCAGGTGAGATGCCCGCCGAACACGGCGCTGACCGCGGTGTTCTCCGCCACGTCGTTGTTGCGCGTGCCGGTGCCGTGCAGGTTCAGGTAGTCGACGCCCTCAGGTGAAAGGCTCGCCGCCTGCAGTGCGGCGCGCATTGCTCGCGCCGCGCCGAGGCCTTGGGGATGCGGCGTCGACATGTGGAAGGCGTCAGCACTCTCGCCGCAGCCCAGCAGCGTAAGCCCCAAGCCGCCCTGCCCGTCCTTGTCGAGCAGCGCAAAGGCGGCGGCTTCGCCGATCGAGATGCCGTCGCGCTCCGGGTCGAACGGACGGCAGGCTCGGCTGGAGAGCAGTTCCAGCGAGGCGAATCCCCGCAGGGTGGTGAAGCACAGCGTTTCGACCCCGCCGACCACCGCCGCGTCGCACAGGCCGGTGGCGATTGAGCGTTGCGCTGCAGCGAAGGCTTTGGCGCTGGAGGCGCAGGCTGACGAGACGGTACAGCAGGGCCCGCGCAGTCCTAGCCGTTGCTGGACGAAACTCGAGACGGAATACAGGTTGTAGGTGTCGCGGAAGCGCAGCGTGGCGGGAAGCGCGCCGGAGACCGGGTCGCGGTTCCTGAATGCGAGCTCCGCTTCGAGGATGCCGGAACTGCTGGTACCGACATACACGGCGACGCGATGCGCTCCGTGCCGCGCCGCCGCGCGACCGACGGCTGCCTCGAACCCGTCTTGCAGCAGGCCGAGCTGCGCCAGCCTGTTGCTGCGGGAGTCGAAACGAGAAAACTCGCCGCCGAGCGGCGCGTCTTCGAGCCCGGTTACGCGTCCGATCCAGGTGTCGAGCGCGCAATCGAGAAAATCATTGGGCCGCAGGCCGCTCTGGCCGTGCCGCATGGCCTTGACCGCGGCGCCGGTGCCGTGTCCCAGGGCGCTGGCGAGGGCAACCGCGGTGATCGGAAGTGGGGTCATGCCGTGGACTGCGTATGTTACACAGCCGCCAGCTGCGGGCGCCGCGCCAGCAGCGCGGAAAGCAGGAACGCGTACACCGTGCCGAGAGCGATGGTGGCGCCGATCGCGCGCAGCACCGGCGTGCTGCCGACGGCGAGGGCAAGCGCCGCACACAGGCTGGCGACGCCTGCCACCACCAGCGACAGCCGGGTCAGCGCGCGCTCGGCCTCGGTGGCCGGCCGCCGGTTGAAGAACAGCGCGTAATTGAGGCCGACGCCGATCACCAGCAGCAGCGCCACCAGGTGCACCACGCTCAGCCGCGCGCCGGCCGTGAGCAGCGTGGCGACGCAAAGCAGTGCAGCGCCAAGCGCGGGCGCGAGCACGCGCAGCGTCAGGCCGAGGTCGCGCAGGCCCGCGCCCAGAAGGGCCGCAATGCACACCAGGCCGAACAGCACCAGGCGCAACGACTCGGCGCGGTAGCCGGCGACCAGCGCGTCGGCTTCCCGCTTCAGGTCGATGTACAGCACGCCCTCGTCGCCGTGCGCCTGCAGCGCGGCGCGCAGGGCCTGTGCATCGCGCAGCGCGGAAAGAGGCACGAAAGCCACCCAATCCTGTGCGCCCGGGGCAAGGAGCGCCTGCAGCCGCGAAGCGAGCGCAGTCCCGCGCCAGGCGTCCGGCTCAAGCGAGGACGCGGTCCGTGCGCGCTCCACGTCAGCCAGGAAAGGTGCGAACACGCCGTCGCGGAACGGCAGGCCGCGCTGCGCCTGCGCCAGGCGTGCGGCCAGCGCAGCGCCGTCGGGCAGCGCGGCGCGCCGCGTTTCCTGCGTGCGGCGGCTGGGCAGGTAGCGTGCCGCCATGTCGTACCCGCCGATCCAGCCTGCAGCCACCGCGCGCTCCAGCAGAGGCTGAAGCTGTTCACTTTTTTGCAGCGCAGTCTCGCGCTCGGGCGCGGTCACGACGAGGAGATGGCGCAAGTCAGGCGCGCCAAGCTGGGCGCGCATTTCCGTGTCCAGCGCCTTGGCGGGCGCCGGCAACGGGCTGAGATTGGCGAGGTCGTCGTCCCACAGCTGGCTCGAATTGGCGGCGATGACCAGCAGCGCGGCGGCGACGAGCAGAGCGGCCAGCCATCGTTGGCGGCGGGGCACGAGGGAGCGGCCCTCGAACGGCAGGCGCATCAGCTTGCCGTCGAGCGCGCGCGCCGGAGTGAGCGACGGCAGCACGAACCAGGTCACCAGCCCGGCGACGGCGATGCCGACCATCGTCAGCAGCCCGAGCTGCGCCAGGCCGCGAAAGCTGGACAGCAGCATGGCGATCGCGCCGCAGGCGGTGGTCAGGATGGCGAGGCCCAGCGTCGGCCCGATGCGCCTTGCCGTTTGCGCGAGAGTTTCGCCGCGTGCGGCATGCGCATACAGATAGGTCGGATAGTCCACCGCCTCGCCGATCAGGATGGCGGCAAAGCCCAGCGTGATGCCGTGCACGGGACCAAACCAGAGGCTGACCGCCGTAACGCCGATCGCCATGCCGGAGAGCGCCGGCAAGCCCGAAAGCAATACCGGCAAGGCGGACCGGTAGGTCGCGCCGAGGAGCAGGACGACCGCCAGCAGCGAGGCGAGCGTTGCGCGCCTGGCGTCGCCCTCGATTGCGGCGCGCGCGGTGGCTCCCGCCAAACCGGCACCGGCGAGCTTTAGGGCCGCGCCGGGCGGCGCGATTTCAGCGAACAGGCGCCGTACCAGGGCCGCGGCCTGCTCCTGCGCGTCGAGGTCAAAGCCTGGCGCACGCGTTTCGGCGGCGAGCAGGGCCCGGCTGCCGTCGGCCGCCATCCAGACCCCCTGTCGCAGCGCGGGCCCCGCGGTGCCGGTCAGCGGTGATGCGAGGTGGCGCAGCTCGCCGGTTGGATCGGCAGCGAGCGTGCGCCGGCTGAGCAGGCCGAGCGGCGATGCGAGCAGCTCGAGTTCTTCCTGCAACGCCGCGCGCAGACCCTCGATGCTGAAGCGTTCCGGCCGCACGCCGGGACTCAGCGCGTAGCGCAGTGCGAACAGCCGGTCGCGATCCGGCGCGAAGCGCTCCGGTTCGCCGTTGGTCACCGTGCCAAATGCGCCGCTCGCGTCGAGGCGCCGCGCAAGCTCGCGGCTCGCCTTGGCGAGCGCCGCCTCGTCTGCGCCGTCGATGCCCACCAGCAGCAGGCGCGAGCTGGCGCCGGCGCGCAGCTGGTCCACCAGGATTTCCTGCACGCGAGTCGCCGCGGGCGGCAGGAAGGCACCCAGGTCCGTGTTGACGCTCACGTGGCGTGCCAGCCAGTAAGCGCTGGCGACGAGCCCCGCCAGCCAGATCGCCACGGCGAGGCGCGCGCGCAGGTTCACGGCTGCTGATCGCTGAGCGTCATGGTGACGCGGTCGCCTGACGATTCCTCGATCTCGACGCGAGTGAGCCGCGCTGCCGAACCCGAGAGGCGGATACCCGCCAGCGCCCCGGCGATCGCCGCGTCGCGCGGCGCGAGATTGAGCGTCCAGGCCTCGCGGCCGCCTTCGAGGTTGACGCGATAGTGGCGTTCGAGCGCCGCGAGATCGCCGGCGAGCGTGGCGCGCAGGCCTTCGATGAGCGCCAATGCGGCGGGCAGTGCTGCCAGTGAGTGCCTCCTGGGCGCGCCGCGCGCCGGGTTCTCGATGGTGACCAGATCCCCCTTGATGCGCGTGAACTCCTGATAGGGGGAGAGCACGCGGCGCTCCAGCGTGTCTGGGCGCTGGTAGTGCAGCGTACCTTTCAGTTCAAGCGGCGCGCGCAGCACATCCATTTGTCTGACCTCGGAGAAGCGCGCCTGCGCCATGGGCACGGCGGCGAAGGCCTGCATCAGGTCGGCGGGCCCGAACTCCGCCGCAACGGACAGCCGGAATGCGGCGAGCAGCAGCAGGGCCGCCGGCCAGCGAGGATCAGCGCGCATCCCAGTAGTCGTAAAAATTGAACCAGTTGTCTGGCGCTGCGCGCGCCCATGCCTCCAGCCGCGCCGCGTAGGCCTGCACCTGCCTCGCGACCGCCTGTTCGCGCTGCGCGCGCGGCGCCTCGATGCGTTCGACGAGCAGTTCGAAATGCGCGTCGTAGCGGCGCGGTCCGCGGCGCAGGCAAAAGAAGGTGAGCACCGGCACGCCGAGCATCGCGGCCGCCAGCAGCGGCCCGGTGGGAAAGCGCGCCGGGGCGCCGAGGAAATCGCAGCTCACCGCGCGCTCGGCGCCGAGTACGCGGTCGCCGAGCATCGCCACGGGTTCGCCGCGCTCCAGGCACTCGCGCACCCGCAGCAGCGTATCCGGGGTGCCCGACGCGATGACGCGCGCGGCGAGCTCGGGCGCCAGCGCGCGCGCCCAGCGGCTGGCATGCCGCGCGTTGCCTTCGTGCATCACCAGGTTCACCGTAACCCCTTGGCGCGTTTCGCCGATCATGCGCAGCACCTCGAAGCTGCCCAGGTGGGAGCCGAGCAGCAGGCAGCCGCGCTGCGCCGCCAGCGCTTGGTCGATCGCCTCGCCGCCTCGCAGGCGCAGTTCGAAATCCGCGGCGCGCCCGCGCAGCACTTCGACGCGGTCGAGCAGCGCGCCGCCGAAGGCGTGGAAATGGCCGTACACCTCGCCGAGCCTCGCGGGCCGGCCGTGCACCCGGCCGAGAAATTGCCGCGATGCCGCGCGCGCGCGCGGCGCGAAGGCGAGGAAGTAGAGGCAAATCGGGGCGAGTAGGAGGCTGGCAGCGCGGTAGCCGAGCGAGCGCGTCAGCCAGGTCATGAAGCGCAGCGCGGCGAGGTTGCCGCGTTCGCGCTGCTCCCTCCAGGCGCTGCTCACTCGGCGCCCTGTACGATCAGGGTGCCGTCGGCGATGCGCGCGTGGCGCGTATCGACCTTGAACTCGAGGCGGTCGGGCGCGACCCGGGTAAGCTCGATGCGATACGGCTCGCCGGGGCGCAGCACGCGGCGAAAGCGCGCGTCCGGCACGCCTTTGATGCCCAGCGCGTCGCCGAAGCGCTCGCGCGCCGCCTGCTCGACCAGCTGCAGCAGCCAGACGCCGGGAACAATGGGGTCGCCGGGGAAATGGTGCGGCAGCGCCGGATGCGCGTGCGGCACCTGCAACCAGCCCGCGGCGAGCTCGCGCACGCTCTCCCGGCTGAGTTTGCCGGCGCGATCGCGCGGCAGGACGTCGACCAGCACCAGAGGCCGCGGCAGGAACACGGGGTCCACACGCTTGCGCAACTGGGCGACGATTTGCGCCGCCGTCAGTCCTGGGGCCACCGCGAAGGCGCCCACGCGCTGCTCTCCCGGTGCATCGCGCAGCCAGAACGCGCAGTCCAGCACCCCGGGCACGCGCAACAATTCGGCGTTGAGCGCGGCGAGCGAGCCGCGCTTGCCCGCGATCTTGACCAGGTCCGACGGGCGGCCGCGCAATGTGAAAGTCGCATCGTCGTGCAGCTCGACCAGGTCGCCGAGTGTCACCGGCGCATCGAGCTGCCCGCCGCGCGCCAGCGTTTGCCCTGATTGCGCCTGCAGGATCACCCCTTGCATGGTGTGGAACTGGGTCTCGCGCGACGTTTGCCGCGTTGCCAGGGCCCCGGTCTCGGTACTGCCGTAGATTTCCCACAGCGCGCCGCCCCACGCTTGCTCCACGGACAGTGCCAGCTCGGGGCTCAAGCTGGCGGTGGCGCATAGCACGCCGGAGAGCGGCGGCATGCGCTGCCCCGATGCCAGGCAGGCCTGCAGGTGCAGGGGCGTCGCCACCAGCCAGCGCGGACCCGGCAGGCGCGCGAGCGCGGCGGCGATGTCGGCCGGCAGCAGCGGGCAGCCGGCGTCCACCGCGCAGCCGGCCTGCAGCGGCAGCATGACCGTCATTTCGAAGCCCCACATGTGCTGCGCCGGGACGGCGCCCAGTAGGGCGCTGCCGGCGGCGACTGGCAGGCGCGCCTGCGCCGCCTGCGCGGCGCGCACCAGGGAGCCCCAGCTCTTGGAGTGCGGCTGGGGGGCTCCGGTGCTGCCCGAGGTGAAGAGGGTTGCCGCCGCATGATCTGCGGGTATCGCTGGCACGGGCGCGGGCATGCCCGCGACCGGCCATGCGCGCGGGTCGATACGCACTCCGCCCGGATGTCCGGCGTCGTCGTAGTCGGCAATCGTCAATGCGCCGGGATGGCTGCGGCGCAGTTCGTCCAGCACTTCCGACGCGCGGCTGTGCGGCAGCAGCGTGGTACGGCGCGCGATGAGCGCCGCGGCAAAGCCGAGGATGAAATTCAGGCGATCCTCGCAAAGGTTGATGCAATACCCGCCGTGTTGCAGGCCGCCGGCGAGCGCGTGCGCAGCCTGCAGCAGCGCGCGCAGCGCCACCGGCCGGCCGTCGCGCCAGCCGACCGGGCCGCCAGGGGCATGGCCCGCAACCAGCGGAAATTCAAGCATCGCGCGGCCTAGCGTCGAGTGAACAGTCCAGCGTTGCGCACGTTTCGCACCAGTTCGAGCAGCGTCGCGTGCCGGTACTGGCGGAAACGCCAGCGGCGGTAGGCGTGCTCGCCGGCGAACAGCGCGGCAACCAGCAGGTAACTGACCACATTCGTGAACGTCGACCAGGTTGCGAGCGACCCGCCCAGCGCCAGCGCCAGCGCAACCGCTGCCATCACGGCGAACAGCGCGGTCCAGAGCAGGGTCAAACGGCGAGTATAGAGCGCCAGCTCGGGCGGCAACTCGGCGTGCTCCATCCGGGCGAATGTCGTGATGACGGCCTCCCGGGAGGCGCGCAGGCTGCTGCCGAAGACGATGGCGAGCGCCAGGTTGATGAGGACCGGCGGGGCGTAGAGCAGAGTTGCCGGTGCCGCCAGTGCAATCACGGCGGCAACAAGCGAAATGACCATTGCGGGCAGGAGGCGCCGCGTCGCGGCTGCCCAAAGGGCGGCCGCGAGGACGATCGCGATGGCGGTCAGGCGCGGGCCCCACTGCGGAGCGTCCAGCAGCACTGCGCAGTGCAGCGACAGCGGCCAGGCGCAGGCGAGCAGCACGCCGGCGCGCGCCGCCATCGGCTTACTTGCTGCGGTGCTGAGCGATGTGGGCGGCGAGATTGCGCAGCGAGGCGAAGATGCGCCGGTTATCCGGGTCGTCGGAGCGCAAGGAGAAGCCGTAGCGCTGCGAGATCACCAGCGCCAATTCCAGCAGGTCGATCGAATCCAGTCCCAGCCCTTCGTCGCCAAACAGCGCCGCCGCCGGATCGATGCGCTCGGGCGCCAGCTCCAGGTTGGTCACCTCGGCGATGGCGCGCGCCAACTCCAGCTCGAAGGCCGTTTGCGCCAGTGCCGGATCGGTTGCGGTGCGTGCGTTCAAGGCAGAGGTCAGAAGCGTCGCTTTATAGTTGTCGTTTTTCCGCCAAATAATGCTACCAGTTCCAACAGGGCCATTCCAGTGCTGCGCCCATCAGAGAAGGTCCAACTGTACGAGAATTGCTTTGTTCAGATTTTGGATCCAGCCGTTGTAGGCTTTGTGAATCGTCGTACCGTCGTACTTGAGATTGACGCTGTCCTTGTACTTGATCGAATAGGTCTTCGTGTCGTAGACGATGTCCACGACGGCGGTGTGCGTGCGCAGCACCAGCGTGCCGGTCATCGCACCGGGTCCCGCCGGCACCACCTTCCATCCCAGTCCCGCTCCGGCGCGCACCATCGCCTTGCCTACATCCTCAACGGTCAACGGATTTTTGTTGGAAAGGATGGGAGCGTCTATCACGTTATTCGGGGGCACCTGAGCTTGAGCCGCACCGCAGGCAACCAGCAGCAGTGCGCCCAGACCGAGGGCGCGGAGGGCACGTTCGATAGCCTTCATAAGAATTCTCTCCCCTGATCGGATTGGCAGCAAAACCCTGCGCTGGGCGTCAACGCCGTCGCGCAGTGAATTATAGTCAGTCGGGCGCCGGTGCGGTCAAGAGTCGCGGCAGCCGATGCCGTCACTGCTGCGCAGCTCCGGCGCATGATACGATTTTTGCAAGAGGGGTCAGGCCGCTCCGCCAGGGGGGCGGCCAGAAGGAAGGAATGAAGCGCGTCCTGTTGGTCCATTTTTCGCAGACCGGTCAGCTCGCCCGCATCGCGCGCCGGTTGGCTTCGCCATTGGCCGGCGCGGACGACGTGGAACTGGTCGAGGAAGTGCTGCGCCCGCGCGCGGCCTACCCGTTCCCGTGGCCGGTCGGGCGCTTCTTCGACGCGATGCCGGAATCGGTGCTGCTCGAGCCGCCGGAGATCGAAGCGCTGGGCGCGCGCGGCGAATTCGATCTCGTCGTGCTGGCCTACCAGGTGTGGTTCCTCGCCCCGGCCGGGCCGATGGTCGCCTTCCTCAGGAGCGAGGCCGGCCGGCGCCTGCTGCGCGGCCGACCGGTGGTCACCGTCATCGCCTGCCGCAACATGTGGCTCACGGCGCAGGAATCGGTCAAGCGGCTGCTGCAGGAGGCGGGCGGCGATTTGCGCGACAACGTCGTATTTACCGACCGCGGCAGCACGCTCGCCACCTTCATCACCACGCCGCGCTGGTTGCTGACCGGGCGGCGGGACGGATTCTGGGGACTGCCGCCGGCGGGCGTGGCCGAGGAGGAGATCGCCGGCGCCGAGCGCTTCGGGCGCGCGCTGCTCGGCGCGCTGCGCGCGGACCGTGAGCGCGGCGCCGGGCCGATGCTGGCCGGCCTGGGCGCGGCGCGCGTCGATGCGCATCTGATTTTCAGCGAGCGCGCCGGGCACCGCGCGTTCTCGCTCTGGTCGCGCGTGATCCGGCTCGGCGGGCGCCCCGGCTCCCCATGGCGCCTGCCACTGGTGGCGCTGTTCGGCTTGTACCTGATGGCGATGATCATCGCTGTGGTGCCGGCGAGCCTGCTGCTGCAGCGGCTGCTGCGCCCGCTGTTCGCGCGGCGGCTCGAAAGCGGCAGAGCCTATTTCGAGTTGCCTTCTGGCCGCTAAGCGAATGAGCGCCTATATCACCCGGTCCTCGGTGTTTCTGCCCAACTCGCCGGTCGAGAACGACCGCGTCGAGGCAGTTCTGGGCCAGGTCGGCGGGCGTCCCTCGCGCGTGCGGCGCGTCGTCCAGCGGAACAACGGCATTCGGCAGCGCTACTACGCGATCGACCCGGCCACCGGCAAGTCGACGCACAGCAACGCCGGCCTGACCGCCGCGGCCGTGCGCGGGCTGGCCGGCGACGGCTTTGCCATCGAGGACATCGCCTGCCTCGCCTGCGGCACCTCGAGCCCGGACCAGTTGTTGCCGAACCACGCGGTGATGGTGCACGGCGAGCTCGGCGGGTCGGTGTGCGAGGTGGTGGCCACGGCGGGCGTCTGCCTCTCGGGCGCCACGGCGATGAAGTACGGCTGGATGTCGGTGGTGTCGGACAGCGCGCCCAACGCAGTGGTCACGGGCTCGGAGGCTGCCTCGCTGGTGTTGCGCGCGCAGGGCTTCGACAACGAGCGCGCGGGCGACGCGGCGGAGCTCGACTTCGACCAGGATTTCCTGCGCTGGATGTTGTCCGACGGCGCCGGCGCGCTGCTGATCGAGCCGGCGCCGCGCCGCGGGTTGAACCTGCGCATCGAGTGGATCGACATCTTCTCCTACGCACACGAGCTGCCCGTATGCATGTACCTTGGCGCGGAGCGGCAGGCCGACGGCAGCCTGCGCGGCTGGATGGACTACCCGGCACAGGAGCGCGAGGCAAACTCGCTGTTCGCGCTGAAGCAGGACGTGAGGCTGCTGAACGAGTCGGTGGTCGAGTACACCGCGGTGCGGCCGCTGCAGCGCGTGGTCGCGCGCCGCGGACTCACCCTCGAGCACATCGACTGGTTCCTGCCGCACCTGTCGTCGGAGCATTTCCGCCAACCGCTGGCCGACGGCTTGGCGCGCGCGGGCCTGCCGATCCCGCAGGAGCGCTGGTTCACCAACCTCGATTCGGTCGGCAATACCGGCGCAGCCGCGATCTACCTCATGCTCGATGAGCTGGTGCGCAGCGGCCGCCTGCGCGACGGTCAGAATGTGCTGTGCTTCGTGCCGGAAAGCGGGCGCTTTTCCAGCGGGTTCATCTATCTGACGGCAACGATGCATGCGTGAGCGCGATGTGCCGCAGGAGGACGGCGCCTCGCTGGCGGGGAAGCGCAAGGCGGTGTACGCCGTGGCCGACGATGGCCGTCTCCGGCTCACGCCCACGAGCGGCTGGACGGCGGAGGAGGTCTGCAACCGCCTCGCAGTGGAGGACCTGCAGCGGCGCGCGCAGGCGGCGCGCGGGCGTGCGCTGGCCGGCATCGTCTCGCCGCTCGAGTACCACATGTACCGCGCGCGCATGGATCTCGCGCTGCTCGCGCAGGCCACCGGCCTCTGGCGCTGGCGCGTGCGGCGCCACTTCCGCGCGCGCGTGTTCGCGCGCCTGCCCCTTGCACTGCGCGAGCGCTATGCCGAGGCGCTCGGCATATCCGTCGCAGCGCTGTCGAGCGCCGATTAGCGATGGCGCAGGCCTTCGTCCACGCGCACGCCTCGCATTGCGAGTCCGGAGTGATGTCGTCGCTGCTGCGCCACCACGGCCTGCCGGTCTCCGAGGCGATGGCGTTCGGCCTCGCGTCGGCCGTGGCTTTCGCCTACCTGCCCTGCATCCGCATCAACGGCTTGCCGCTCATCGCCTACCGCATGCCGCCGCGCGCCATCGTCAAGGGCCTGCACCGCCAGCTTGGACTCGGCATGCGCTTCGAAACGTTCCGCCTGCCCGAGCACGGCATGGCGCGCCTCGACGCGCTGCTCGACGCGGGCGAGCTGGTCGGGCTGCAGGCCTCGGTGTTCTGGCTGCCGTACTTCCCGCCGGACCTGCGGTTTCACTTCAACGCGCACAATCTGCTGGTCTATGGCCGGGAGGGCGACGATTACCTGATCAGTGATCCCGTGGCGGAAGCGCCGGTGCGCTGCGCGCGCGCGGACCTGCAGAGGGCGCGCTTCGCCAAGGGCGTGCTGGCGCCGAAGGGACTGCTGTACTACGCCACCCGGGCGCCGGCCGAGCCCGACTGGGCGCGCCTCGGCCGCAGCTCGCTGGCGCGCACCGCACGCATCATGCTGCACGCGCCGCTGCCGATGATCGGCGTGCGCGGCATCCGGCTGCTCGCGCGCAGCGTCGAGCGCCTGCCGCTCGGCGATGGCGCGCAAGCGGCCCGCCTGTATATCGGCAACATCGTGCGCATGCAGGAGGAGATCGGCACCGGCGGCGGCGGATTCCGTTTCATGTATGCCTCGTTCCTGCAGGAGCTGGCGGCAAAGACCGGCTACGCCACGCTCGACGCGCTGTCGGCTCGCCTGGTCGAGGTCGGCGATCGCTGGCGCGAGTTCGCCCTGGCGGCGGCGCGCATGATCCGCGGCCGCGATCCGCTGGCGCCACCGGCGCTGGCCGAGCGCCTGCGCGCGCTCGCCGACGACGAGAGGCGTTTCTTCCAGGACCTGCACGGCGCCCAGCGCGCATGGGCCTGAGCGTCGCCGGCCTGTCGTTCCGCTATCCCGGCCGCGCCGAGCTGGCGCTGGACGGGATGTCCCTCGACATCCCGGACGGCGGCGTGTTCGGTCTGCTCGGCCCGAACGGCGCCGGCAAGACGACGCTGATCTCGGTCCTCACCGGCCAATTGCGCGGCGCGGCGGGCCATGTGCGCGTCGAGGGGCGCGTCGGTCTGGTGCCGCAGGAGCACGCTTTCTATCCGATGCTCACCTGCCTCGAAAATCTGCGTTTCTTCGGCGCGGTGCAGGGACTGGGCGGCGCCAAACTCCGGCAGCGCGTCGACGCCGTGGCCGCGTTTGGCCGCATCGAAGGCCTGTTGGCGCGCCGCGCCGGGCAGCTGTCCGGCGGCCTCAAGCGGCGCCTGAATCTCGCCATCGGCCTGCTGACCGAACCCGAGGTGCTGCTGCTCGACGAGCCGACGGTGGGCGTCGATCCGCAATCGCGCGCCTTCCTGCTCGAGTCGATCCGCTCCCTCGCCCGGCCCGGCAGGACCATCGTCTACACCAGCCACTACATGGAGGAAGTGCAGGAAATCTGCGACCACGTGGCGATCATCGACGCCGGCCGCGTGCTGGTCTCGGGCGCGCTCGCCGAATTGCTCCAGAACGCGGGCGAGCCGCCGCCAGCCCGCTGGCCGCGCACTCTCGAGCAGCTGTTCATGCGACTGACCAGCCGATCGTTGCGCGACTGATGCGACGCCTGCTCGCCCTGTGGCAGAAAGAATGGATCGCGCTCTCGCGCGACGTCCACGGCCTGACGGTACTGTTCGTGATGCCCGCTGCGTTCATCGTCGTGATGACGCTCGCCTTGAGCGACGCGTTCCGCGACGGCGGCGGACGCGGTGCGGAATTCGCTGTGCTCTCGGCCGATGGTGGCGCGCAACTCGCCGCGAGGCTTGCCAGCGACGGTTTTCGCGCAGCCGATCCGCCGGCGAGCGAGGCGGCTGCCCGCGAAAGCGTGCGGCGGGGGCGTCCAGCCCTGGTATTGCTCGCCGCACCCGGCGCGCCGCCGTCCTTCAGGCTGCTCGTGGACCCGGCGTTGCCGGCGATACAGCTCGCCGCCTTCCAGCAGCGCGTTCTCGGCGTGGCGCTCGCGGACGCGCTCGGCTTCGACCTGAAGAGCGCCGCCACCCTCGAGGTCGAGGTGATCGGCAATCCGCGCGGCGGACGCCCATCCTCGGTGCAGCAGAACGTGCCCGCCTGGCTGATCTTCGGCATGTTCTTCGTCGTCATGCCGATCTCGTCATTGTTCATCGTCGAGCGCCGCGAGGGCACGCTGGCGCGCCTGGTGAGTCAGAAGGTGCCGTTCTCGCTGCTCCTGCTCGGCCGCATCGGCCCGTATTGCGTGGTGAATCTCGCCCAGGCCGCGCTGATGCTGCTCGCCGGCGTGACCCTGGTGCCCTGGCTCGGCGGCGAGACGCTGGCCCTGCCAGCGCGCGTCGACCTGCTCGCTGCGGTGGCGCTCAGCACCAGTTTGGCCGCGATCGACTGGGGCCTGCTGGTGGCAGTCTGCGCGCGCACGATGGAGCAGGCGACCGTGATCGGCGGCGTGGGCAACATCCTCGCGGCGGCCATTGGCGGCATCATGGTGCCGCGCTTCGTCATGGCAGAGAGCATGCAGACGCTGGCCAGCGCCTCGCCGATGGCCTGGGCGCTCGACGGCTTCCATGCCGTGATGCTGCGACAGGGCGGCGCGGCGGATATCGCCGCGCCCTGCCTGAAGCTGCTGGCGCTCGCCGCGGCGCTGCTGGGCGCGGCGCTGTGGGTCCATCACCGCCGTCGCGCATGAGCGAGCGCGAGGCGATGATAGCGGAGCTGACGGCGCTGGTCCTCGAGGCGACGGAATCGACGCTGCAGGGCGCCGCCCTGGCGGCCGACGAACCGATTTTCGGCAGCGGCTCGCGCCTCGAGCTCGACTCGCTCGATGCCCTGCAGCTGTCGATGGCCCTGCAGAAGCGCTACGGCATTCGGCTGGCGGACAGCAAGGAAACGCGGCGCCTGTTGTCTTGTGTCGGCAATCTCGCCGACCACCTGCTGCGCAAGCGCGCATGAGCGGTGCGTTCGTGCGCGCCACGGCGCTCGCGAGCGCGCTGGGGCCCGGGCTCGACGCAGCCAGCGGGCGCCTGTTCGGCGAGCCTGCGCCGACGCAGACCCTGATCGGCTGGCCGTACCGGGCGATCCCGCTCGAGGACCGCGACTGGAGGCGGCGCGCGCAGACCATCGCGCGTGCGGTGGCGGCGGACCTGCGCCGCAAGGCAGACCTCTCGGCAGCCCGCTGGGCGCAGCTGCCTTGCCTGGTGGGCTCGTCCTCGTTTTCGATCGGCGCGAGCGAAGGCGATGACCCGGCGCTGGAGCGGCCGAGCGCCTTCTGCCGCGTGCTGGCGCAGTGCTTCGGCGCCAGCGGGCCGGTCATTGCCATGAGCAGCGCTTGCACATCGGGCTTGAGCGCGCTGCACTCGGCGCTCGACCTGGTCCGGGAAGGGGCGTTCAGCGACGTGCTGGTGCTCGGCGTCGAGTTTTCGAACCGTCTTAGCGTGGCCGGCTTCGCCGGACTGGAGTTGCTCTCGCGCACGCGCGCGCGACCCTGCGACCGTGAGCGCGACGGCATGGTGCTCGGCGAGGCGCTGGGCGCCGTGCTGGTCTCGGCCGCGCCCGCCGAATGGCGTATCAACGCGCTGGCCGCCGGCACGGATGGCGCGAGCGTCACGGGCCTCGCGCCGGGCGCCGAAGCGATGGCCGCCACGATGCGCTCGGCGATGGACCAGGCGCGATGGCGGCCCGCGGACGTCGACCTGATCGAGCTGCAGGCGGCCGGCAGCCGGCTGTCGGATCTCGCCGAAGCGCGCGCGCTGCGCGCCTTATTTGCGCCGCCGCCGTTGCTCGTGTCGCTCAAAGGCGCGATCGGCCACACGCTGGGCGCCAGCGGCCCCGCGGAGCTCGCCCTGCTGCTCGGCGCATTGGCGCGAGGGCGGGTGCCGCCGACCTGGGGCTACGAGGTCCACGACGAGGAAATCGGCCTGGCGCCTTCGGGCGGCGCGGCCGGTGACGTGCGCCGCGTGCTGTTCAATGTCTCCGGGTTCGGCAGCAGCGTGATGACGCTGGCGCTGGAGAGGTCCGGCTGACATGCTTCTGCTCGCGCCCACCCTGGTCAGTCTCACGCCCGCCGAGCTGGCGCACGCGGTGCGCGCGCGCTTCGGTTCGGAATTGCGGCGCCTCGGCGTGTTCACGCAGCTCTGCCAAGTAGGTGTGCAAGCCTGCATCGAGGCCAGCGCGTCGGCTGGCCGCCTGGGCGTGCTGCTCGCCACGGAGCACGGCTCGCAGGCGGCGACGCGCGCGGCGCTCGACGGCGGGCTGCGCCGCGGCGAGCCTGTGATGCCGTCCACGTTCATCGCCACCCAGACCAATCTCGCCGGCGCGCTGCTCGCGCGGCGTTCGCACGACGTGGCGCGCGCTGCCTGCGTCTACCTCGACGCGCAGGACTGGCCATGGCTCCCGCGGATCGCCCGCAGCTGGCTTGCGCAATGCGATCGGGTGGCGGTGGGCTGCGTGGATGAAGCGGCGCACGGCGACGCGCACCGCAGCCAATGGTGCATCTTCGCCAGGAAAGCTGACGCGCCGGCGATCTACTGCGAACTTGGCGGGGCGGGGACCACCGCCACCACCGGCGACTGGATAGCGCGTCTGGCAGCCTGGCGCGATGCCCCGGGTGGGCCGCTCGAACTCCGCGGCGGCCACCAGAGCTGGCGCTTCACGTCACATCAATCGTCCGCATAAGGGCGGAAGGCTTCGACGCAGGCTTCCACGGCAGCGGGTTGCGCGTGGCAGCGCAGCAAGCGGAACGCGGGCTGGCCCGCGCCGCGCGTCAGATCGCCGGAGTGGCCCTCCCAGAGCGCGAGCGCCTGTTGCCGGCGCCCGGCGGCGACGGCGCCGGCCATTCCCGCCAGCAGCAGGTATTCGCGGCCGTCCGCGTGCAGTTCCGGCGTGCCGTCGAGCAGCGACGCGGCGAGCTCCGCCATGGCGCGGCCATCGCGCGCGCCGACCGCCTGGAACAGCGCGAGCCACTCGCGCTGGAACTGGTGCAGCGCGGGCACGCACTTGGCGAGCGCGACGCGCGACCATAGCGCGCCAGCCTCGCCCGGCGGCAAGGCTGGGTTGATCAGTTTCGCCACGCGCAGCAGGCTGTGCAGCCATATGTCGAAGTCGCGTGCCTCACGGCACTCCAGCAGGCGCAGCTTCACCACCTCGAGGTCTTTCTGCAACTGCGTCGGGATGCCCTGCGGCGGTTCCGGCCGCCGCAGCAGAAAGTCGCGCGCGTAGGCGGCTTGACGCGCGTTCTCGATCCGCTCGAACGAATAGGCGCCCTTATGCAACGGGTTCATCGGCCGGCGCGCGAAGCCCGGCTCGAGCATTTCCAGCACCGGCACGCCGACGTTGAGCAGCGCCACCACGTCGGTGGCGCTCTTCTCCATGAAGCGGTGCCGCGCCGCGTTGAGGTCCAGCACCGGGTAGTAGTCCGAGTTGGCGCGCGCGCCGTAGCTCGCAAACAGCGGTTCGAGGGTGGCGCGGCTTCCCAGGTAGCGCGCATCCAGGTCGCCCACGGCCAGCAGGTGCACGGTCCACAACGCCTTTGCCAGGCCCGGCTGCTCGAACACGCGCGCATCCGGCGCCGCCGGCAGCGGCGCCTCGCCGGCCATGATCAGCACGTCGTGGTCGCTCGGCGCGTAGATCGCGTAGTGCGGGAACTCCTCGCCCAGCGCGCGCATCACCGAGGCGAGCAGCGAGGCGTCGATCTCGTAGAGCTGGAACCACTGCACCAGTATGCCGCGCGGATTGAGGTGCGCGCGGATGCGCCGGTAGAACTCGCGCGTGAACAGGCTCGACACGCCGCTCACCCACGGATTCGACGGCTCCGAGATGACGATGTCGTAGCGCCGGTTGCGCGAGGAGAAGAAGGTCTTCGCGTCGTCGATCAGAATCGTGCTGCGCGGATCGGCGAAGGCGGCGCCGTTGCGCGGCGCGAAGCCGCGCGCCGCCTGCGCCATCGCCGACTCGATCTCCACGGTTTCGACGCGCTCGAGCTGCAGGCTCTGCAGCAGCGTGTGGGTGGTGAGCCCGGTGCCGATGCCGATCACGGCGGCGGTCTTCGCGTCGGGCCTGAGGGACAGCGGCACGGCCGCGGTGAGCACCATGGTGATCTCGTCGGTGCCGCGGTCGCTTTCGGCCTCCCCGGTGAGATTGATCGAGCCGTCGGACTTGCCGTTGGTGCGGATGCTGGTCGAGGACCCGTACTGCATCAGGTGCACCGTGGCGGTCTTGCCGTCTTTTTCGTACAGCACCTTGGCGTCGCGCGAGCTCGACAGGTCGCCGTGCCGGAACACCCCGGAGGTCATTTTGTTCACATCCAGGTGAAAACCAAGCGCAACGGGCAGGAACAGCGCCGCGCACGCCAGAGCCGCCAACGCGCCGTGGCGTCGCGCAGGGGCATACCGATAGAGCAGGTAAAGGCCCAGCACCGCATCCACCAGGCTGCCCACCACCATGGCGCCTTTCAGGCCCAGCACCGGCAGCCCGACGTGCACCGCAAAAAGCACGCCGGCGATCGCGCCCAGCGTGTTTGCGGCGTACACCCTGCCGATGGCGCCTTCGCCCGCGCCGCTGCGCAGCAGAGCGCCGGTGATCAGCGGCAGCGTCATGCCGGCGCAAAACGTGGCGGGCAGCATCACCAGCGCCGCGATCGCCTGGCCGGACAGATTGAACAGCAGGTAGCCCGCTTCGTTGCGCGCGAGCCCGTTCATCAGGTACTCCATCAGCTCGAAGCTGCGGTCGTACACCAGCAGCGTGAGCAGCGCGAGCAGCCCCATCACCACCTGTACCCAGCCGAGCAGGCGCTCGGGGCTGGCTACCGTGTCGACCCGCCGCCGCACCGCGAGGCCACCGAGCGCCAGGCCGAGGATGAAGGTTGACAGCATTAGCTCGAAGGAATGCGTCGAAGCGCCGAGCACCAGCGACAGCATGCGGATCCAGCTGATCTCGTAGATGAAGGAGGCCAGGCCGGTGAGGAACGCCACCGCCAGCAACAGGTCCGCGGAGCGCCTGTTGCCGGCGTCGCTGGGCGCAAGCGCCGGCGCGTGCAGCGGGCGCGCCAGCAGCCATACGGTGGCGGCCAGCGCCAGGTTGATGGCGCCGGCGGTGCGCAACGTCCCCGGCAGTCCAACCCAAGCGATCAGCAGGAAGCCGCTGGCCAGCACACCCACGGCGGCCCCCAGGCTGTTGGTGAAATAGAGCATCGATACCGATTCGCCGCCAGCCGCCGGGTGCGCGCGCACCAGTCCGGCGCTCATCAGCGGGAAGGTGGCGCCCAGCAGCACCGATTGCGGCAGGATCAACAGGCAGGAGATGGCGATCTTGGCGCCGAGCACCAGCCATTCGTTGCCCAGGCCGGGCAGCAGCGTGGCATAGGACCAGTCCGTGACCGCGACGAAGACCTCGTGCAGGCCGAGCGCGCACACGCCGACCACGGCTTCGACCAGCGCGTAGGAGCGCAGCGGGTTGCGCAGGCGCAAGGAGATGCGGCTGCAGTAGGCGCTGCCCGCCGCCATGCCACCCATGAACACCACCAGCACCAGGGACTGCGCGTAGGCAGCGTGGCCGAGGAACAGCTTCAGGTAATGCGTCCAGATCGACTCGTAGATCAGCCCGGCGAAGCCGGAGGCGGTGAACAGCAGGTAGAACGCGGCGCGCGACGGCTGGAATGCGGGCATGGCGCGCGTTTATAACATGACGGCAGGCGTCCTCTGGGTAAGATGCGCCGCGATGACGCCGCCGCTGCGCCTGTCCGTTTACTTCTGCGCCTACTTCCTCTACGCGGGCGCGCTGGTGCCGTACTTCGCGCTGTACC
The DNA here is from genome assembly GCA_031394435.1 of Betaproteobacteria bacterium. Classification (GTDB taxonomy): domain Bacteria; phylum Pseudomonadota; class Gammaproteobacteria; order Burkholderiales; family SG8-39; genus JAABQT01. The sequence goes on along the minus strand of JANNTQ010000194.1, from coordinate 13,027 downwards.
TTTCCGCGCGCGGGTACGGCGCCGGCCAGATCGCCGTGGTGCTGGCGATGCCGCAGCTCGCGCGCATCGTGGCGCCCGCGTTCTGGGGCTGGCTCGCCGATCGCAGCGGTGCGGCGCGCGGCATCGTCATATTTTCTGCTGCCGTACTCTTGGCGGGTTTTGCGTTGCTGATGGTGGTCGAGGGTTTTGCCGCGATCGTGGCGATCATGCTGGTGATGAGCCTGCTGTCGGCCGGGGCCTTGCCGCTGGTCGAGGCGCTGACGCTAGGTTCGCTGGGCGCGCGCACCGAGCGCTACGGCCCGATTCGGTTGTGGGGCTCCGTGGGTTTCGTCGCCGGCGTGCTCGCCACGGGCGTCTGGCTGGACGCGCATCCGCCGCAATCGCTGCTTGGAGTGATTGTCCTGCTGGCCGCGCTCACGCTGGCGGTTTCGTTCCTCGTGCCCGCGGGCCGGGTCGCGGCCGCGGGCGGGCAGGGCGACGCAGGCCTCGCCGCCGTGCTCCTGCGGTCCGAGGTGCTGGCGTTTTTCGCCGCCTGTTTCTGCATGAACCTCGCGCACGGCACGCTGTACGCGTTCTATTCGATCTACCTGGATGCCGAGGGCTACAGCAAGACAGCCATCGGCGTGCTGTGGACGCTCGGCGTGCTGGCGGAGATCGTGCTGTTCCTGGTCCTGCCGCGCCTGCTGCGCCGCTACAGCCTGCGCGCGGTGCTCGGAGCGAGCTGCGCCTGCGCGGCGCTGCGCTTTGCCCTCATCGGCTGGGGCGTGCATTCGCTGCCGCTGCTGGTGTTCGCGCAACTGCTGCATGCAGCGACCTTCGGCGCCTATCACGCTTCGTCGGTGGCGATGGTGCACCGCTTGTTCACCGGCGCGCTGGCGGCGCGCGGGCAGACGCTGCACTCGAGCGTGTCCTACGGGCTGGGCGGAAGCGTCGGCACGCTGCTCGCGGGGTGGTCGTGGACCGCGCTAGGCCCCGAGTTCAGTTTCACGCTGAGCGCAGCCGCCGGGCTGGCGGCTGCGGCGCTCGTCATCTGGCGCGTGCGCGTGTAGGCTTTTGCCTGCCATGAGCCGAATCCTGTTCTTTGCATCACTGCTCGCCGCTGCCGGCTGCCAGACCGTGCAGACGACACAGCCGGGGGTGGTCGGTGTTGACCGCACGCAATCCATGCTGGTTTCCTCCGCGCAAGTCAACGCCAGCGCGGAGAAGGCCTACAAGCAGCTGGTGACGGGCGCAACGAAGAAAGGCCAGGTCAACCGCGATCCCGAGCAGGTCGAACGGGTGCGACGCATCGCCCAGCGCCTGACGCAGCAGACAGGCGTGTTCCGCCAGGATGCGCCTGGCTGGAAATGGGAAGTGAATGTGATTTCCTCGAAAGAGGTCAACGCCTGGTGCATGCCGGGCGGAAAAATCGCCGTCTACACCGGCCTGATCGAGAACCTCAAGACGAGCGACGACGAACTCGCAGCGGTGATGGGCCACGAGATCGCGCACGCACTGCGCGAGCACGGGCGGGAGCGCGTTTCCCAGGCGCAGGCGCAAGGCATGGTGATCGGAATTCTCGGTGCGGCTGCCGGCGTCTCGCGCGGCGGCATGGACCTGACGCAGCTGGTGGTGGACCTGACCATCAACAAGCCCAATTCGCGCGAGCACGAGACCGAGGCGGACCGCATCGGCGTCGAGGTCGCCGCGCGCGCTGGCTACGATCCGCGCGGCGCAATCAGCCTGTGGGAGAAGATGGGTAAGCTGGGCGGCGGCCAGCCGCCCGAATTCCTGTCCACGCACCCGTCGCACGCGACGCGCATCAACGATCTCAAGGTGTTCTCGGAGAAGGTGCTGCCGCTGTACGAGGCTGCCCGCACGAAGCACTGATCCGACGCGCCGGGCGGCGCGTCCTTCGTGCCATAATTCCCCGTTTCCGCACTGCCGCATTGCCATGAAGCAGACGCTCTACGACAAGCTTTGGGACAGCCACCTGGTGCACGCCGAGGAAGACGGCACCGCGCTGATCTACATCGACCGCCATCTGGTGCATGAAGTCACCAGCCCGCAGGCCTTCGAGGGGCTCAAGGTCGCGGGGCGCAAGCCGTGGCGCATGGAATCCGTGGTCGCCACCGCCGATCACAACACGCCGACCGACCATTGGGAGGAAGGCATGGCGGGCGTGCGCGACCCGTTCGCCAAGCTGCAGATCGAAACGCTGGACGCAAACATCCGCCAGTTCGGCGCCAAAGCCTATTTCCCTTTCCTCGACAAGCGCCAGGGCATCGTGCACGTGATCGGCCCGGAGCAGGGGGCCACGCTGCCCGGCATGACCGTGGTTTGCGGCGATTCCCACACCAGCACGCACGGCGCCTTCGCCTGCCTGGCGCACGGCATCGGCACCTCGGAGGTCGAGCACGTGCTGGCTACTCAATGCCTGGTGACGAAAAAGATGAAGAACATGCGCGTCAGCGTCGAGGGGCCGCTCGCGCGCGGCGTCACCGCGAAGGACGTGGTGCTCGCGATCATCCGCCACATCGGCATCGGCGGCGGCACCGGCTACGCCGTCGAGTTCGCCGGCAGCACTGTCCGCGCGCTGTCGATGGAAGGGCGCATGACAGTGTGCAACATGGCGATCGAGGCGGGCGCGCGCGCGGGCATGATCGCCGCGGACGAGTCGACGATCGAATACCTCAGGGGACGCCCAATGGCCCCCGCCGGGCCGGACTGGGATGCCGCCGTCGCCTATTGGAGGACGCTGAAGTCCGATCCTGACGCAAAGTACGACCGCGAGGTCTCGCTGCGCGCCGAGGAGATCAAGCCGCAGGTGTCCTGGGGCACCTCGCCCGAGATGGTGGTGCCGGTGGACGACGAGGTGCCCGACCCGGACCGCGAGAAGGACGCAACCAGGCGCGAGGGCATGGAGCGCGCGCTGCACTACATGGGGCTCAAGCCGCGCACCCGGATCACCGACATCCGGCTGGACAAGATATTCATCGGTTCCTGCACCAACTCGCGCATCGAGGACTTGCGCATCGCTGCGGCTGTGGTCAAGGGCCGGCGCGTGGCGGCGAACATCAAGCTCGCGCTGGTGGTGCCGGGCTCTGGACTGGTGAAGGCGCAGGCGGAACGCGAAGGGCTGGACCGTATCTTCAAGGACGCCGGCTTCGACTGGCGGCAGCCGGGCTGCTCCATGTGCCTCGGCATGAACCCCGACCGGCTGGGGCCGGGCGAGCGCTGTGCCTCGACCTCCAACCGCAATTTCGAGGGCCGGCAGGGCGCGGGCGGACGCACCCACCTCGTCAGCCCGGCGATGGCCGCCGCCGCCGCCATCGCCGGCCATTTCGTCGACGTGCGGAACTGGCGCTGAGCATGGAAAAGTTCACCGTCCTCAGCGGGCTCGTCGCGCCGCTCGACCGCGCCAACGTCGACACCGATCAGATCATCCCCAAGGAATACCTCAAGTCGATCAAGCGCACCGGCTATGCCGACGCGTTGTTCGCCGCCTGGCGCCATGATCCTGGTTTCGTCCTCAATCAGCCGCGCTACAAGGTCGCGAGCATTCTTCTTGCGCGCAAGAATTTCGGCTGCGGCTCCTCGCGGGAGCACGCGCCCTGGGCGCTGATGGATTACGGCTTTCGTTGCGTGATCGCGCCTTCGTTTGCCGACATCTTCTACAACAACTGCTTCAAGAACAGGCTGCTACCCGTCGCGCTGAGCGAAGCTGAGGTCGACCGGCTGTTTCATGATTGCGCGGCATTCCCGGGGTTCAGGCTGGTGGTCGATCTCGGGCAGCAGACCGTTTCGAACGCCGACGGTTCGCAGACGATGCGTTTCGACGTTGACCCTTTCCCCAAGTACTGCCTGTTGAACGGCCTGGACGAGATCGGCCTGACGCTGCGCCACGCGGACAAGATCCGCGCTTTCGAGGCGAAACGGCTGGCCCAGCACCCCTGGCTGTCCCGCTAACGCGATGAAAGTCGCGGTTCTACCCGGCGACGGGATCGGCAAGGAGATCGTCGCCCAGGCGACGAAGGTGTTGCGCCGCCTCGGGCTGCCGCTGCAGATGCAGGAAGCGCCGGTCGGCGGCGCCGGCTTCGAGGCGGCGGGCGATCCGCTGCCCGAGCCGACGCTTGCGCTGGCGCGCGCGGCCGATGCCATCCTGTTCGGCGCCATCGGCGGCCCGCAGTACGACGCGCTGCCGCGCGACAAGCGGCCCGAGCGCGGCCTGCTTCGCCTGCGCAAGGAGCTGGGCCTGTTCGCCAACCTGCGCCCGGCGCTGGTGTACGAGGAACTGGCGCAGGCCTCGACGCTGAAGCCGGAAGTGGTGGTCGGGCTCGACATCCTAATCGTGCGCGAGCTGACCGGCGACATCTACTTCGGCGAGCCGCGCGGCATTTCGACGCTGGCAGGCGGCGAACGCGAAGGCTTGAACACCATGCGTTATCGGGAGAGCGAGATCCGGCGCATCGCGCGCGTGGCCCTCGAGGCGGCGCGCAAGCGCGCGAAGAAGCTGTGTTCGGTGGACAAGGCGAACGTGCTCGAGGCCACCGAACTGTGGAGGCAGGTGGTGATCGAGGAGGCCAAGGCCTACCCCGACGTCGAGCTGACCCACATGTACGTGGACAACTGCGCCATGCAGCTGGTGCGAAACCCGAAGCAATTCGACGTGATTGTCACCGGGAACATGTTCGGCGACATCCTGTCGGACGAGGCATCGATGCTCACTGGCTCGATCGGCATGCTGCCCTCGGCCTCCATGGATGAAAACGGCAAGGGGCTGTACGAGCCGATCCACGGCTCGGCGCCCGACATCGCCGGCCAAGGGGTGGCCAATCCACTGGCGACCATCCTGTCTGCGGCCATGATGCTGCGCTACTCGCTCGGCCGGCCCACGGAGGCCGCCAGGGTGGAATCTGCGGTGCGCAAGGTGCTCAAGAGCGGATTGCGCACCGCCGACATCTATACTGCCGGTTTGCGCAGGGCGGGGACGGAAGAAATGGGCGACGCGGTGGTCGCTGCGCTTTGAGGAAAGGGCAATGCTGAGAGTCGGAATCGTCGGTTGGCGCGGAATGGTCGGGTCGGTCCTGGTGCAGCGCATGCGCGAGGAGCGCGACTTCGATCTCGTCGAGCCGGTGTTTTTTTCCACCTCGCAGGCGGGCGGCAAGGGTCCCGCGATCGGCAAGGAGACCGCGCCTGTGCATAGCGCGACCGACATCGAGGCGCTCAAATCCCTGCCGGTGATCATCGCCTGCCAGGGCGGCGACTATACCAACCAGGTCTTTCCGCAGTTGCGTGCCGCGGGATGGAAGGGTTACTGGATCGACGCGGCGAGCGCGCTGCGCATGAAGGACGACGCCGTCATCATCCTCGACCCGGTCAACATGCCGGTGATCGAGGCGGCGCTCGATTCGGGCGTGCGCAATTTCATCGGCGGCAACTGCACGGTCAGCCTGATGGTGATGGGCTTGGCAGGCTTGTTCCGCAACGACCTCATCGAGTGGATGACCAGCATGACTTACCAGGCGGCCTCGGGCGCCGGCGCGGCCAACCTGCGCGAGCTCGCCGAGCAGATGGCGCACCTGGGCGACGCAGTGCGGCCCGCACTGTCAGATCCCGCGGCCAGCGCGCTGGACATCGATCGCCGTGTGACCGACGGGCTGCGCAACGGCGGCCTGCCGAAGGAGCACTTCGGCTACCCGCTTGCAGCGAGCCTGCTGCCATGGGTGGACAAAGATTTGGGAGACGGCCAGAGTCGCGAAGAATGGAAAGGGCAGGCCGAAACCAATAAGATCCTCGGCCGCAGCGATCGGCCGGTCCCGGTGGACGGTATCTGCGTGCGGGTGGGCGCGATGCGCTGCCACAGCCAGGCGCTGACCATCAAGCTGAAGAAAAACGTGCCGCTCGACGAGGTCGAGGGCATCATCGCGGAGGGCAACGAGTGGGTGCGCGTGGTACCGAACCGCAAGGAAGAGACGCTTGCCGAGCTTACGCCCGCCGCGGTCACCGGCAAGCTGTCGGTGCCAGTGGGGCGTCTGCGCAAGCTGCCGATGGGCGGGGACTACCTGGCCGCTTTCACGGTTGGCGACCAGTTGCTGTGGGGGGCGGCGGAGCCGCTGCGCCGCATGCTGCGGATCTTGTTGGACTCCGGTGTCCGGCTGTAAAAAATCCTTGCGGCCTGCGGTCGAAGGTGGAAAAACCGAGAAAAGGTCTCAGCTTGCAGGCCTAATGCCATGATGTTACTGTACTCATTCCGAAAAGAACGACTCAGGGTGGTGCGGGTGATTAATCCGGTCGGGTTCCTTCGACTCGTCTTCGCGGCGGCGCTCTCGCTGCCGCTGCTCGCGCAAGCAGCTGGTCTCGGGCGGCTAAGCGTTCAGTCCAATCTCGGCCAGCCGCTGCGCGCCGAGATCGAGATCGTTGCGCTGCTGCCGGGGGAGGAATCTTCGCTCGAGGCGCGCCTGGCCTCGGGCAATGCCTTCGCGCAAGCGGGAATCGACTTCAACCCCGTGCTGGTCGGCGTGCGCTTCGCAATCGAGAAGCGCGATGGCCGCGCCATTCTTCGCGTCACCACGCGCCAGCCGGTCAACGAGCCCTTCCTCGACATGCTGGTGGAATTGCGCTGGGCGACCGGCTTGCTGGTGCGCGAATACACCGTGCTGCTCGATCCGCCCGACTACAAGGCTGCAAAGCCGATGGCCGCGGCACCTGCCGTGCCCGCCTCCACTGCGGCGGCACCGATTGCACCGGTGTCACCGGCCGCACCAATTGCACTGACCGCGCCCGCTGAGTCCGCGCCCGCCGCGCCTGCAACTCCGGTGGCCGAGGCGGCCAAGCCAGAGCCACGCATCGAGGAGCGGCCGATTGCCGCCGCACCCGCGGCTGCCGAAGCCAAGCCGACCGCCGAGATCAGGGGCGCGCAATCTTACGAAGTGAAGAAGGGCGATACCCTCGGCGCCATCGCTCGCCAGTACCGTCCCGAGGGCGTCACCTTCAACCAGATGCTGATCGCACTGCAGCGAGCGAACGAGGACGCCTTCATCCGCAACAACGTCAATCTGGTGCGCGCCGGACGCATCCTCAACATTCCAGATCGTGAAGCCGTGGCCGCGGTGGAAGCGAAGGACGCCAACCGGCTGGTTGTCGCGCAGCACGCCGACTTCGCCGAGTACCGCAGCCGGCTCGGTGCAACGGTGGCGGCCGCGCCGGCCCAGGCAGTTCCCGCAGAGCGTGCGGCGGCGGGCCAGATCACGCCGAAGCCCGAGGAACCCAAGCCCGCCGAGCCCAAGGACCAGCTCAAGCTCTCGAAGGCCGATCCGAAGAAGCCGGGTGCGCCGGCGGCAATTGCTGCGCGCGGGGATGATCAGGCTGCGCGTGAGCGCGCGCTGGCGGAAGCGCAGTCCCGCGTCACTGATCTGGAGAAAAATGTCGCGGACCTGCAAAAGTTGATGGAGCTGAAGCAGCAGCAGCTCGCGGAACTGGAAAAGAAGGCGGCGAAACCCGCGCCTGTGGCGCCATTGCCTGCAACCAAAGCGCCCGAACCCCCAAAGGTAGCGCCGGCGCCGCAAGCGGCAAAGGCGCCGGAGGCTAAACCCGCCGCGCAAGTCCCCGCCAAGCCGGCAGCAGAGCCTGCCTCGGCCGCGGCTCAGCCCGCGCCCGAAGCCCCGAAGCCGGTGATCAAGCCCGCACCTGCGAAGCCCAAGCCTGCCGCCGCGCCGCCGCCGGAGCCTAGCCTGGTCGACGAAGTCCTCGACAACCCGATCGCGTTGGGCGGTTTGGGCGGAGTGGTCCTGCTGCTGGCCGGATACGGCGCCTGGGCCTGGAAGCGTAAAAAAAAATCCGTAACCAGGTTCCAGGATAGCGTCCTCGGCGCTGCGTCCAGCGCGCCCGTCGCCGCGGTGGCCGCCGGACCTGCTGCGGCCGCTGGCGCCGCGCAAAGCGTGTCCCAGACCTCGGTGAGCCAGTCGGCCGTCGGCGGCCTGGACACCGATGATGTGGATCCAATCGCCGAGGCTGACGTGTACATGGCCTATGGCCGGGATGCGCAAGCCGAGGAAATTCTCAAGGAAGCACTGCAAAAAGACGCCAGGCGCGTACCGGTGCACGTCAAGCTTCTCGAGATTTATGCCAACCGGCGCGACGCCAAGTCCTTCGAACAGGTCGCGCTCAAGCTGAAAGGCCTCACCAACAGTACTGGCGGGGATTGGGACAAGGCGATGGCGTTAGGCCGCTCCATCGACCCGGGCAACGGGCTGTACGGCGGATCGGGCGGCGCAACGACCGCAGCGCCGGTAGCGGCAGTTGCGGCGACAGCGGCGCCGGCGGTGGATTTCGACATTGGCGGAGGGCAGTACGGTGGCGGCGGCACGGCGGCGGCTCCCGCGCCCGCGCTCGATCTGGACTTGGGCGGCGCTTCCGTGCCGGCGCAGGAAAGGAGCGATTTTTCGCCCGGCGGCACGCTGATCATCGACTCGAACGAGACCAGGGCCGCATCCGGCGGGCTCGATTTCGACCTCGGCGGCGGCGACAAGCCGGCCGACACAGGTGGCGGCTTGAACTTCGAATTGCCGGGGTCTTCGCCGGCACAGTCGCCTGCTCAGGCGGCGCGCGCGCCGGCCTCGGGCGGCGGTCTCGATTTCGACTTGAACCTGGGCAGCAGCGAGTCCAAGGCGGACAGCACTTCACCGTCGGTCTCGGTGGACTTGTCCGCGATCAGCCTTGATCTGGGCATCCCGCGCGATGCGCCGAGCGTAGCGGCCGGTGCGGATCCGAAGTGGCAAGAGGTCGCGACCAAGCTCGACCTGGCCAAGGCCTACGAGGAAATGGGCGACAAGGATGGCGCACGCGAATTGCTGAATGAAGTGCTGAGGGAAGGCGACGCGGCGCAGCAGGGCCAGGCGAAGCAGATGATCGCCAAGCTGGGCTAAAGGGCGCAGCGCACTCCCGGAGCCACGGCCGCGGCGCGCAATGCGTCGTGCTCCGTGGCTCCATCATTTCAACAGCATGAGAATCGCGCTGGCACTGGAATACGACGGCAGCCGCTTCCTTGGTTGGCAGACGCAGCCGGGCGGAGGCACGGTGCAGGACGCCCTGGAGGCGGCGCTCGCCGCGATCGCCGGCGAACGCGTGGCGGTCACCTGCGCAGGCCGCACCGACCGGGGCGTGCACGCCCTCGAACAGGTGGTGCACTTCGACGTTGGCGCGCAGCGCCCGGAAAGCGCCTGGGTGCGCGGCGTCAACGCGCTGCTGCCGGATTCGATTGCGGTGCAATGGTCGCGCGAGGTAGAGCCCGGGTTCCATGCACGCTACGGCGCGCGCGAGCGCACCTACCGCTATGTGCTGATCAACCGCGCCGTGCGGCCGGCCCTCGCTGCGCGCCACGCCGGCTGGTTCCACATGCCGCTCGACGTGGTGCAAATGCGCGCGGCGGCGCACCATCTGGTGGGCGAGCACGATTTTTCGGCGTTCCGCTCCGCCGACTGCCAGGCGAAATCGCCACTGCGCACGCTGCACGGGCTGGAAATCGAATTGCGTGCCGAGCGCATTGACTTCGTACTGCGGGCCAATGCGTTCCTGCATCACATGGTGCGCAACATCGTCGGCACCCTGGTCTACGTCGGCAAGGGGAAATACCCGCCAGCCTGGGCGGGCGAAGTGCTCGAGTCGCGCGAACGCGCGCGCGCCGCGCCGACTTTCGACGCGGCAGGCCTGTACCTGGAGCGGGTGGAGTACGAAGCGCAATGGGCCCTGCCGCGGCAGGAGCGCGCCGAGCTGCGCATCCCGGTGCTGCCTTGAGGACGCGCATCAAGATCTGCGGCATCACGCGGCCCGGCGATGCCGCGGCGGCGGCGCAGGCTGGGGCGGACGCCATTGGCCTGGTGTTCTATCCGCCCAGCCCGCGTTTCCTGAACGTGGAGCGCGCTCGAGAAATCCGCGATGCCTTGCCGCCGCTGGTGCAGACAGTGGCGCTTTTCGTAAACCCTGATGCAGCGCAGGTGGCACAGGTGATCGGCCGCGTGCAGCCGGGGTTGCTGCAGTTCCACGGCGAGGAGACGCCGGCATTCTGCTCGCAGTTCGGCTTGCCGTTCGTCAAGGCATGCCGCGTGGCGCAGGCGGTTGATTTGCTAAAATACCTGCGGCCGTTCTCTGCCGCGAGCGGCTGGCTGCTCGACGCCCATGTCGCGGAGTACGGCGGCATTGGCGCGAGCTTCGACTGGTCGCTGGTGCCGGCGAGGCTGGAGCGGCCGCTGGTCCTGTCGGGCGGCCTGACGCGGGAGAACGTCGGCGACGCGGTGCGCTGCCTGCAGCCCTGGGCCGTGGACGTATCGAGCGGCGTGGAGTCGGCAAAAGGAATCAAGGACGCCGCGAAAATCGCGGCGTTCATCGCGGAGGTCAGGAATGCAGATGCATGACTTGCCCGACGCGCGCGGGCACTTCGGCCCCTACGGCGGCGCGTTCGTCGCCGAGACGCTGACGCAGGCGCTGGAGGAACTGCTGGCCGCCTACCAGCACGCGCGCCGCGATCCCGCGTTCGAGGCGGAGTTCCGCTACGACCTGAAGCACTACGTGGGCCGGCCCAGCCCGGTGTACCACGCCAAACGCTGGTCGCAGATGCTCGGCGGCGCGCAGATCTACCTCAAGCGCGAGGACCTCAACCACACCGGCGCGCACAAGATCAACAACACCGTCGGCCAGGCGCTGCTGGCGCGGCGCATGGGCAAGCGGCGCGTGATCGCCGAGACCGGCGCCGGCATGCACGGGGTCGCGACGGCGACGGTAGCCGCGCGCTACGGCATGCAGTGCGTGGTGTACATGGGGTCGGAAGATATCAAGCGCCAGGCGCAGAACGTGTACCGCATGAAGCTGCTCGGTGCGAGCGTGGTGCCGGTGGAGTCCGGTTCCAGGACGCTCAAGGACGCGCTCAACGAGGCGATGCGCGACTGGGTCACGCGCATTGAAGACACGTTCTACATCATCGGCACGGTGGCCGGCCCGCATCCCTACCCGATGATGGTGCGCGATTTCCAGTCGGTGATCGGCGAGGAATGCCAGCAGCAGATGCCGGAACTGGCGGGGCGCCAGCCGGACGCGCTCATCGCCTGCGTCGGCGGCGGCTCGAACGCCATGGGCATGTTCTATCCCTACATCGATGTCGAGGGCGTGCGCCTGATCGGCGTGGAGGCAGCGGGCGAGGGACTGGCCACCGGCAGGCACGCGGCGTCGCTGTGCGCGGGTAAGCCTGGCGTGCTGCACGGCAACCGCACCTACCTGCTGCAGGACGCCAATGGGCAGATCCTCGAGACGCATTCGGTCTCGGCGGGCCTGGACTACCCCGGCGTGGGGCCCGAGCATGCCTGGCTGAAGGATGCCGGCCGTGCCGAATACGTGGCGGTGACCGATGCCGACGCATTGCGCGCGTTTAGCGACCTGTGCCACTACGAAGGCATCATCCCGGCGCTGGAATCGGCGCATGCAGTGGCTTACGCGGCGCAGATTGCACCGGCGATGGCCAAGGAGAGCATCCTGCTGGTCAACCTTTCCGGACGCGGCGACAAGGACATGCACACTGTCGCTGAGCGCGCGGGACTCGAGCTTTGACCGTGTCCCGCATCCAGGCCTGCTTCGAGTCCTTGCGCAGTGCGAAGCGCAAGGCGCTGATTCCCTATATCACCGCAGGCGATCCGCTGCCCGCGCTGACGGTGCCACTGCTGCGCGCGCTGGTGGAGGCAGGTGCCGACATCCTCGAACTCGGTGTGCCGTTTTCCGATCCGATGGCCGACGGGCCGGTGATCCAGCGCTCGGGCGAGCGTGCCCTCAGGCAGGGTGTGGGGCTCGGCGACGTGCTGGGCCTGGTGCGCGATTTCCGCCGCCAGGATGCGCGCACCCCGCTGGTGCTGATGGGCTACGCCAACCCGATTGAGGCGATGGGCATGGAGAAATTCGTGCGCGAGGCTGCCAGCGCGGGCGTGGACGGCGTGATCGTCGTCGACTACCCGCCCGAGGAATGCGTGCAATTCGCCGCGCTGGCCAAGCAGGCTGGCATCGACCCGATCTTCCTGCTGGCGCCGACCTCGACCGAGCGGCGCATCCAGCAGGTGGCGCGCGCCGGCAGCGGCTACCTCTACTATGTGTCGTTGCGCGGCGTGACCGGGGCGGGGCATCTCGACTTCGCCGACGTGGCCGCGCAGATGCCGAAGATCCGCGCCGCGACGCGCCTGCCGATCGGGGTGGGCTTCGGCATTCGCGACGCCGAATCGGCGCGCCGGGTGGCGCAGAGCGCGGATGCGGTGGTGATCGGCAGCCGCATCATCCAGGAGATCGAGGATGCCGGCGCCGACTACGCGGTGGCGCGGGTGCAGGCACTGTTGCGTCCGATCCGGCAAGCGCTCGACACATGAGCTGGCTGCAGAAACTTCTCCCGCCGAAGATCCAGCGCAGTTCCGGCCCGAAACGCGCGGTGCCGGAAGGTTTGTGGACCAAGTGCCCGGCCTGCGACGCGGTGCTCTACAGCACCGACCTGGAGAAAAACCTCAACGTCTGCCCGAAGTGCGGCTTCCACCAGCGCATCGGCGCGCGTGCCCGCCTCGACGCGCTGCTCGACGCCGAAGGGCGCTTCGAGATTGGCGCCGAAGTGCTGCCGGTGGACACTCTGAAGTTCAAGGATTCGAAGAAATACACCGAGCGCCTGGTCGAGGCCGAGGCGCAGTCGGCCGAAGCGGAATCGCTGATCGTGATGCAGGGCGCCATCAAGTCGATCGGCGTGGTGGTGGCGGCGCACGAGTTCGAGTTCATGGCGGGCACCATGGGCTCGGTGCTGGGCGAGCGCTTCGTGCGCGGCGTGCGCGTGGCCATCGAGCAGAGGCTGCCGTTCATCGTCATCACGGCGAGCGGCGGCGCGCGCATGCAGGAAGGATTGCTGTCGCTGATGCAGATGGCCAAGACTACTGCCGCGCTCACCGATCTTGCACAGCGCGGTTTGCCCTTCATCAGCGTGCTCACCGATCCCACCACCGGCGGCGTGTCGGCGAGCTACGCCATGATCGGCGAC
>JANNTQ010000163.1:0-3079 GCA_031394435.1 Betaproteobacteria bacterium | reverse complement strand
TCGGCGAATTTCGGCTTGTCGGCGAGGAACTCGTCGGAGATGCCGTGCACCCGCGCCGCGCCCTCCTCGCTGTTGCGCTCCGGGTTGAGGTAACGGTGGAAGTGGTTGTCGGTAACGCGGCGGCTGCGCATCTCGATGCAGCCGATCTCGATCACGCGGTCGCCCAGCCTGGCGTTGAGGCCGGTGGTCTCGGTGTCGAGCAGGATCTGCCTAGGCGAGGACACTCTCGACTCCCTTGTTGGCGAGAGCGTCGGCGCGCTCGTTGCCGGGATGCCCCGCGTGGCCCTTCACCCAGTGCCATTCCACCTTGTGATGGCGTGTCGCCTCGTCGAGCCGCTGCCACAGGTCCACGTTCTTCACCGGTTTGTTGTCCGCGGTGCGCCAGCCGCGCCGCTTCCAGCTGGAGATCCACTCGGTCATGCCCTTCTGCACGTACTGCGAATCGGTGTACAGACGCACGCGGCGGCCCTGCGGCAGCGATTCGAGCGCGCGGATCACCGCGGTCAGCTCCATGCGGTTGTTGGTGGTGGCGCGCTCGCCGCCGTGCATTTCGCGTTCCTTGCCGCCGGTGAGCAGCAGCGCGCCCCAGCCGCCGGGGCCGGGATTGCCCTTGCAGGCGCCGTCGGCGTAGACCTCGACCACCCCTTCAGTCATGCCGGCGATGGGTGGCGTGGCCGTTCTTCTGCGGCATCGCGGCGAGCGCGCGGCGCCGGGCCCGCTCCCTGCGCCAGGCTGGCGTGATCACGCGCATGCCGTGCACCCGCTTCACCGCGCGCACCACGTACAGGCCGCCGAGGATCGGCCACCAGCGCGCGCCGGCATGCTCCATGAAGCGGAACCGCTCGAGCCAGCGCGCCTGCGCGAAGGGCGGCGCGTAGCAGCCGAAACGCCCGCCGTTCAGTTCGAAGCCGAGCAGCTGCAGCCATTCCTTGAGCCTGAGCAGGCCGATGAAGCGCGCGTCCCAGGGCGAGCCGGCGTGGCGGCGCGCGAACTTGCGGCGCAGGCCCCACAGCGACAGCGAGTTGAAGCCCGAAATCACCACCTGGCCCTCGGGTCGCAACACGCGTTCGGCCTCGCGCAGTACGTGGTGCGCATCGAGGTGGGATTCCAGGGTGTGCGGCAGGACCACCAGGTCGAGGCTCTGCGAGGCGAGCGGCAGCTGCAGGGGGTCGGCGGCGAGCGCCGCGCCAACCTCCAGCGCGAGCGAAAAGCGGAACGAGATCCGGTTGGCGCGCAGGAAATCGGTCTGCGGCAGGCCCACCTGCGCGGCACGGAAGCCGAACACGTCCTCCACCGCGCGGTCAAACTGCTGCAACTCCCAGTCGAGTACGTGCCGCCCAAGCGGCGTGGCGCACCATTGGGAAAAGGACTCGCGCTCGCCGTTATACTTGGCCGCTGCACTGGCAACGAAAGACTGGCGATCCATGACCGACATCGTTCCGCTAAAAGCGCTGAAGGACAACTACGTCTGGACGCTGCGCAATGCGACGCACGCCGCGGTGGTGGATCCGGGCGAGGCGCGGCCGGTGCTCGAGTATCTCGCGCGCGAGAAGCTGCAGCTGGCGGCGATCCTCGCCACGCACCACCATCCCGACCACGTCGGCGGCATTCCCGCGCTGCTCGAAGCAACTAGCGCGCCGGGCGCGCTGCACCGCGTGCCGGTGTATGGGCCGAAAGGGGAACCCATTGCCACGCTGACGCACCCGATCGCGCAAGGCGACACGGTGCGCATTCCGGAACTCGGACTTGCGTTCTCGGTGCTCGACATCCCTGGGCATACGCGAGCGCATGTGGCCTATTATGGCGTGGAATCGCTTTTCTGCGGCGACACGCTGTTTGCCTGCGGCTGCGGGCGGCTGTTCGAGGGCACGCCCGAGCAGATGATGCACTCGCTGGCGAAACTCGCAGCGCTGCCCGATGCGACCAAGGTGTACTGCGGTCACGAATACACGCTTGCCAACATCGAATTCGCGCTGGCCGTGGAACCGGCCAACGCCGCGCTCGCCGCGCGCCTCGCACGCGACCGCAAACTGCGCGCAGCCGGCCAACCCACGCTGCCCTCGACGCTCGGCGAGGAGCGCGCCACCAACCCGTTCCTGCGCTGCCGCGAGCCCGCGGTGATCGAGTCGGCCAACAAGTACCTCGGCG
The DNA here is from genome assembly GCA_031394435.1 of Betaproteobacteria bacterium. GTDB lineage: Bacteria > Pseudomonadota > Gammaproteobacteria > Burkholderiales > SG8-39 > JAABQT01. The sequence goes on along the minus strand of JANNTQ010000163.1, from coordinate 931 downwards.
CGCGCATTTCGGATCCGGTGCGCGTGTTCGCGGCGATCCGCGAATGGAAAAACACGTTTTGAGCTAGTATCTCCGGCTGTGCAAGGACTTAGCCGGATTACTGCAGGTATTCTCGCAGCCGCGCTGCTCGCGGCTTGCGCAAGCGCGCCCGAGCCCGCTGCGCAGCCGGAGCCGCTGCTGGCCGCCGAAATCCCGGCCCCTGCTCCTGCGCCCGCTGCCACCGTCGCCGAAGAACCGCCGGTCGTGCTGTTGCTCGACGCCACGCGACTGCCGCCATTCGATGGCGAGCGACGCGAGTTGCGCGGGCCGCAATCAGTAGCCACGCTCGACCGCACGCAGCCGCCGGCGGACCTGTGGGCGCGTTTGCGCAACGGCTTCGCCATGCCGGACATCCAGTCGCGCCAGGTGCTCGAGCGCACCGAGTGGTATGTCGCCAACCAGGATTACCTCAAACGCGTGTTCGATCGCAGCCGCCTGTATCTGTTCCATATCGTCGAGGAGCTGGAAAAGCGCGGCATGCCGACGGAGATCGCGCTGCTGCCGATCGTGGAGAGCGCGTTCAACCCGATGGCCTACTCGCGCGCGCACGCCTCCGGCCTGTGGCAGTTCATCCCCGGCACCGGCAAGCGCTACGAGCTGAAGCAGAACTGGTGGTACGACGGCCGGCGCGACATCGTCGCGTCGACCAGCGCCGCGCTCGGCTACCTGAAGGACACCTACGACATGCACGGCGACTGGCACCTCGCGCTCGCCTCCTATAACTGGGGCGAGAACGCGGTGGCGCGCGCCGTCGAGAAGAACCGCCGCGACGGCCTGCCCACCGATTACATGAGCCTGCCGATGCCGGCCGAGACGCGCGGCTACGTGCCCAAGCTGCAGGCGCTGAAGAACCTGATCCTCAACCCGCAGGCCTACGGCGTGACGCTCGAGC
>JANNTQ010000154.1:0-2284 GCA_031394435.1 Betaproteobacteria bacterium | reverse complement strand
CGCTCCTTCTTGATCACTGACTCGTAGATCTGGCCGGCGGTGAAGTTGTTGCAGCGGCGCATCCTGGTGCTCTGGAAGCGCTCGTAGTGCCCTAGGTCCAGGTCGGTCTCGGCGCCGTCCTCGGTGACGAATACTTCGCCGTGCTGAAACGGGCTCATGGTGCCCGGATCGACGTTGATGTACGGGTCCAGCTTGATGTTGGTGACGCGGATGCCGCGCGATTCGAGAATCGCGGCGAGGGAGGCGGCGGCGATGCCTTTCCCCAGAGAGGAAACTACACCACCGGTTACAAAAACATACTTAGTCATTTACCCACGGCGTGTAGGGATGGAGGAGTCTACAGGAATCCGCAGGGGCCCACAAATCACAGCGCGACTTTGAATTCGCAACCGGTCTTCGCGCGCACCTGCTCGAGGCTGACCCCGGGGTGCAGTTCCGTGAGCGTGAGTCCGCCGCCGCCCGGCGCCACCTCGAACACGCACAGGTCGGTGATGATCATGCTGGCGACCCCTTTGCCGGTGAGCGGCAGCGTGCAGGCCTGCAGGATCTTCGGCGTGCCGTCCTTGGCGGCGTGCTCCATCAGCACGATGACGCGCTTTACCCCCGAGACCAGGTCCATCGCCCCGCCGGGGCCTTTCACCATCTTGCCCGGCACCATCCAGTTGGCGAGGTCGCCGTTCTCGGCCACTTCGAGCCCGCCGAGAATCGACAGGTCGACGTGTCCGCCGCGGATCATGGCGAACGAGTCCGCGCTGGAGAAAAAGCTGCTGCCGGGAATGGTGGTGATCGTCTGCTTGCCGGCATTGATCAGATCCGGATCCACCTGATCTTCCGTCGGAAAGGGGCCGATGCCGAGCAGGCCGTTCTCCGATTGCAGCGTGACGTTGATGCCCGCCGGGATGTAATTGGCCACCAGCGTCGGAATGCCGATGCCAAGATTGACGGTGTAGCCGTCGCGCAGTTCCCGGGCCGCGCGCCTGGCCATCTGCTCGCGAATTGGCGAATCCTTCTTTGACGCCGCGCCGCTCACGGTGCGGAATTCGATGCGCTTCTCGTAGCGTTCCCCCTGCAGGATGCGCTTGACGTAAACGCCGGGCGTGTGGACCTGCTCGGGATCCAGTTTGCCAACCTCGACCAGTTGCTCGACCTCGGCCACCGCGACCCTGCCGCAGGTCGCGATCATCGGGTTGAAGTTGCGCGCCGTCTTGCGATACACCAGATTCCCCGACTGGTCGCCCTTCCACGCCTTGACGATGGACAGATCGGCGCGGATTGCCTCCTCCAACACGTACTCCTTGCCCTCGAAGGTCTTGCTCTCCTTGCCTTCGGCCAGCTTCGTTCCGGCAGCGGTGCGCGTATAGAAAGCCGGAATTCCTGCGCCGCCGGCGCGCAGTTTCTCCGCCAGCGTCCCCTGCGGAGTCAACTGCAACTCGAGCTCTCCAGCCAGCACCTGGCGCTCGAACTCCTTGTTCTCCCCGACGTAAGAGGCGATGACCTTCTTCACCTGGCGGCTCTTGAGCAGCAGGCCCATGCCGAAATCGTCCACGCCGGCGTTGTTGCCGACGATGGTCAGCCCCTTGATGCCGCTTTCGACCAGCGCCTGGATGAGATTTTCGGGAATACCGCACAGGCCAAAACCGCCCGCGGCGATTGTCATGTCGTCGCGCAGCAGCCCCTGCAGCGCGGCGGTGGCATTCGGATGGACTTTTTTCATTCGGGCAGCGCCTCCAGTTTCATCGTCTTGGTTTGAGTAATCGCTCCCGGATGCGGTCCGGGATCCGCGTGGGCTTGCGTGATTTCATGTTCACGAACACCACCACCGCCGCGCCGTCCGCGTAGGGCAAGGGATCGGCATCCACGCGCAGTTCGTAAAAGGTCGGAACGCTGGAGCCGCCTGGCGCGCCCACATGAAGGTTCACCTCGACCGTGCCCGGGTAGGTGATCGGGCGTTTGTAATTGCAGGAGGCGTTAACGATCACGATGGCGCTGGATAGCCAGGCCGCGTCCTCGGGCACCAGCTGGTCGAACCAGCCGATGCGCGCCTGTTCCATGTAGCGGAAGTAGACGGTGTTGTTGACGTGGCCCATGGCGTCCATGTCGCCCCAGCGGATGGGGATGCGCTCGACGTGGGCCAGCTTGCGCTGTTCGCTCATTTGCCGGCGATTATAATTCGCCGCATGTCGCGCGAATCGATGCAGTACGACGTGCTGGTGGTCGGCGGCGGCCCGGCCGGGCTTGCCGCCGCGATCCGGCTGAAGCAGTTGTCTGCCAGCACGTCGGTCTG
>JANNTQ010000133.1:0-2603 GCA_031394435.1 Betaproteobacteria bacterium | reverse complement strand
GCATCACGGTGGGCAAGTTCACCATGCCCTCGCGGTCCTATCTCGCGCGCTTCAATTTCCGCGGCGCCGACCAGCAGAAACAGGTCAGCCAGCTGTCGGGCGGCGAGCGCGGGCGGCTGCACATCGCCAAGATGCTGGTGTCGGGCGGCAACGTGCTGCTGCTGGACGAGCCCTCCAACGACCTCGACGTGGAAACGCTGCGCGCGCTGGAGGAGGCGCTGCTCGAGTTCGCCGGCAGCGTGCTCGTCATTTCGCACGACCGCTGGTTCCTCGACCGCATCGCCACCCACATCCTGGCAAGCGAGGACGATTCGCAGTGGATGTTCTTCGACGGCAACTACCAGGAGTACGAGGCCGACAAGAAGAAGCGCCTGGGCGAGGAAGCGGCGCGGCCGCACCGCATCCGCTACAAGCCGCTGAAGAAGTGACGTGGGCGCGGGCCGGTTCCCGGACTTGCCCCCCAACCTGCCGCGGCGCGGCAACGCATTGTCCAAGGCTTTCGCGCGTGGGCTGCTGACCCTCTTTGGCTGGCGCGTGGACGGCGAATTCCCCGACCGGCCGAAGATGATCGCCATCGTGGCGCCGCACACCTCCAACTGGGACTTCGTGGTCGGCATTCTGGTGGTATTCGCGCTCGGGCTGCGGGTGCGGTTCCTCGGCAAGCACACTCTGTTCAGCCCGTGGCTCGGCTGGCTGATGCGCTGGCTGGGCGGCACGCCGGTCGTGCGCGATACGCCGCAGGGCGCGGTCGGCGACGCGGCGGAAATGATCGCGCGCGAGGAGCGCGTGGTCCTCGCCATCGCGCCGCAGGGCACGCGCACGCGCGGCACGCCCTGGCGCAGCGGCTTCTACAACATCGCGGTCGCCGCCAAGGTGCCGATCGTGCCGGCGGCTTTCGACTTCGGGCGCAGGTCGCTGCGCCTGTTTCCGCTGTTCGAGCCTACGGGGGACTACGAAGCCGACCTCGTTCGACTCCAGGCGCTGTACAGCGACGTGCGCGGCTGCAACGACTGAAAGGGCGTCAGTCGGCAACCTTTCTGTGGTACCAGATGCATCTGTTACCTATCTGTTCCCTGGGGGCGCGTACTCTGGCCATGCGCGTTACATTGCCCAGGAACGGAGGATCCCATGCGTCTCTTGCTGCTACTGCTTGCATTGCTGGCACTGCCAGCCGCCGGCGCGGACTTTCCAGTCGCGGGCAGGCCGATCCGGCTGGTGTGGCCATTCCCCGCCGGCGCCGACACCTTAACGCGGTTGGTCGCAAAACATATGTCCGAGGCGCTCGGGGTGCCCGTGGTCGTCGACAACAGGCCGGGCGGGGCGACGATCATCGCTGCGCAGGAGGTGGCTCGAGCGGTCCCCGATGGTCACACGCTGCTGATGAGCACGTCGCAGACGTTTGCTCAGAATCCGCACCTGTACTCCAAGCTGCCATACGATGCGTTTGCCGATTTCACTCCCATCGCACAGTTGATTCGCAGTGGTCTCGTACTCACCGCAGATGTAACGCTGCCGGTTTCCAATGTACGAGAAATGATCGCCTATGCGCAGGCACATCCCGGCAAGCTGAACTACGCCTCGTTCGGACCGGGGTCGACGAGCCATCTATTCGCGGAGATTCTCAAGAAGCAAGGCAATGTGGATATTGTGCACATCGCATACAAAGGGGTGCCCGACGCTCAGCGCGACCTTCTTGCGGGGCGCGTGCAACTGCTGTTCGATTTCGGGTTGCAGGCGGTCGCCAGCGTCCGCGCCGGCAAGGTCAAGGCGCTCGCCGTGACTGGCGATCGTCGGCTCCCGGTCTTGCCCGAGGTGAGCCTGTTCAGCGAACAGGGGATACACGGGCTCGACTTCGTCGCCTGGATCGGGCTGTTCGGGCCCGCAGGCTTGCCCGAGGAAATCACGCGACGCCTTGCCGCCGAAGCGGATCGGATCATGCGGCAGCCCGATGTGCGCGATTGGGTGCTGAAAACCGGCAGCGAACCCTCGCAATCGGGTGCCGAGGAACTGCGCCAGATCATGCGACGCGACCATGCCTATTGGGGAAGAGTGATCCATGAATTCGGCGTGAAGCTGGATTGACACTGCCACCGGCCGGCGCGCGGTTGCTATGATGTGAGCACGCGCGTGGAGGGGGCGTGCATGCGGCCGGGCAGAATCGCGAAATTTGCACCGTTCTACCCGGCAGGTGGCTTCGTCGAGCGGCCTCGCCTGCATATGTTGCTTGAGCGTTTGAGCGGGCGTGGCCCCGTCTGGGTCCACGCACCGGCCGGCGCGGGCAAGACGGCGCTCGCTGCCGCCTGGCTTCGAGCCCGGCGGCTGCCCCATCTCTGGTACCGGCTCGACCCCACAGACACCGACGTTGCGACGTTTTTTCACGCGCTGCAGCAGGCGGTTTCGCGCGTGAGGCGGGGACGCGCCAGCGGGTTGCCCGCATTCAAACCGCAGCCGCGACAGAACCTCGCGGCATTTGCGCGCCGCTTCGCACAACAACTTTGCGCCCGGCTTCCGCCCCGGGCGGCCGTCGTGTTCGACGAAGCAGAGCACGTTCCGGCTGGATCGGATCTTGAGGTGGTGCTGCATGCTTTCCTGTCGGAGTGCGG
>JANNTQ010000122.1:0-3550 GCA_031394435.1 Betaproteobacteria bacterium | reverse complement strand
CGGTACCAGCGCGCCGTCCAGTTCACAGCGCCGAGCATGGCACGCGTGACCAGCGCGGCGTCGCAGCGCGCGAACTCGCGGCTCTTCACGCCCGCGGCAACGATGCCGCGCACGCTGCGCTCGTAGGCGTCGCGCTTCTCGATCATCGGCGCGCGCAGCTTGGGCGGCAGCGACTCCACGTCGAGGTGCGCCGTGGCACCTTCCAGTTCGTCGAGCATGCAGTGCACGTGCGCGCGCAGCACTTCGCGCAGCCGCTCGGCTGCCGAGCCGCGCGCCTGCAGCACAGCTTCGAGCATGCGTTCCAGCGTGCGCTCCTGGCAAAACAGCAGGATCTCGTCCTTGCCGCTGAAGTAGTGGTACAGGTTGCCCGGCGACAGGCCGGCTTCCTCGGCGATCTCGCGCATGCCGGCGGCGGCGATGCCGCGACGCCGGAACACGCGCGCCGCGGCGCGCAGGATGTCCAGGCGCCGCGCTTCGTTGCGCTGGCGCACGCGCGCCGAGACCTGCCGGACCGAACCTAAGTTCAAGACTTGAACCATGGTTCTAATTCTAGGCCGAACTCCCCGCAGCGTCCACCCGGGCCATGAACCGGGGGGCCATCGAGCGCAGCCGCCCGGCGCTCACGCGGCCGCTACGCGTCATGTAGTCGTAGGCAAGGCCCAAGGCATCGAAGCGCTGCATGCGCGCGGGAAAACTCTCGTACCAGAAGGAACTTGCGCTAGCCGCCGCGTAGAGCTTCTCCACAAGCGGCCGGCGCCCGCGCTCGAACGCTGCCAGCACCGCCGGCACGTCCGCTCCCGCTTCGCCGAACGCGCGATCGAGCGCGATGGCGTCCTCAAAGGCCAGGCGCGTTCCCGAGCCGATGGAGAAATGCATGCTGCGCAGCGCGTCGCCCACCAGCACCGCGTTGCCCGCCGACCAGCGCGCATTCGACAGCAGCGGAAATTGGCGCCACATCGACTTGTTCGACACCAGCGGATGCCCGCCCAGGTCCTGCGCGAATACGCGCTCGCAGTAGGCGCGCGACTCGGCCTCGCCCATGCGGTCGAGCCCGGCACGCTGCCATGTCTGCGCATCGCACTCGACGAGGAAAGTGCTCATCGCCGGGCTGTAGCGGTAGTGATGCGCGACGAAGGCGCCGTGCTCGCTGTCGCGAAAGGTGAGCGTGAGGCAGTCGAAGCGCTGCGCGGTGCCGTACCAGACGAAGCGGTTGCTCAGCCACTCGACCTGCGGCTCGAAGCCCCTGCCCTGCCGCACCACCGAGTTCAGGCCGTCGGCGCCGACGACGACGTCTGCCGCCGGAGGGGTGTCGAGACGGCGGTCGAACTGGATCGCCACGCCGGCTGCCAGGCACAGCCCCTGCAGGAACTGCAGCAGTTCCAGCCGCCCGATGGCGGAAAAACCGTTGCCGTCGATGTCCACCGCGGTGCCGCGGTGCATGATGCGCTGCATCGGCCAGGATTCCATGCGCGTGGTCAGCTTGGCGTGCAGGTCCGGCGCGTCGCGCTCCAGGAAGGCGAGCGCACCCTGCGAGAACACCACGCCGAAGCCGAAGGTCGCGCCCGGCGGGTTCTGTTCATGCACCTCGATGCGCCAGGCTGGATTGCGGCGCTTGGCGAGGAGCGCGAACAGCAGGCCGGCGGGGCCGGCGCCGAGGACGGCGACATGCATGCGCGGCGTACTATATCGTTCGCCTCCGAAGTTACAACTTGTTACCCCTGCGACGAATTCCCGGGGCTAGCATGGGGTCGATGCCAGTGGGCAAAGCTTCCAGGATCGCCGCAGCGCTAGCCACGCTGATCTGCCTTGCGATGGCCTCGGCCGCGCAAGCACAGAGGTGGGGAGGGCATGCGCGCGTCGTCGTCGGCGTGCCCATCCTCTGGCCCTACTGGACCTACTGGCACTATCCGCCGTACTACTACCCGCACTACCAGAGCGTGGTGGTGCCTGCCGACCCGGTCATCTACGTCGAAAAGGGCGATGGCGAACCCGCGGCGAGCCAGGACGCGGCGTACTACTGGTACTTCTGCCGCGATTCGAACACCTACTACCCCTACGTCAAGCAATGCGCTTCCCCATGGCAACGCGTCGTACCGCAGCCACCGCCGCGCTAGGCCTCGCTACGGCCTTGCTGCTGAGCGCCTGCGTCAGCGTGCCGAGCGGCCCCAGCGTGCTGGTGCTGCCCGGCAGCTCCAAGAGCTTCGAGAAGTTCCGCGCGGACGATCAGGAATGCCGGCAGTACGCCAGCGCGCAAGTCGGCGGTGCCACTGCGCAGCAGGCGGCCACCGACAGCGCGGCGAAGAGCGCTGTAGTCGGCACCGCGATCGGCGCGGTGGCGGGTGGCATGATCGACGGACGCAGCGGTGCGGCCGTCGGCGCCGGTACGGGCCTGCTCATCGGCTCGATGGCTGGCACGGGCGCTGCGCAAGGTTCGGCGCGCAGCGCGCAGTGGCGCTACGACGTCGGATTTCAGCAATGCATGTATGCAAAAGGCCACAAGGTGCCGGTCGCGGCTTCGCAGTTCCGCTCCGAAACGTCCAGGCTGCCCCGCGGCGCTTACGCGCCGCCGCCCCCGCCCCCGCCTCCGCCTGCCGCCTCCGCGCCACCGGACGCAACCAAGCCCAACTAGCGCCCGTTAGGGCAGCTGGATTTTCCCGCCGCCGCCCATGCCGCCGCCGACCGGGGGAAGGCCGCCCTGCGGCACGACGATGGACGAAGCCGCCTGCCGGCGCAGATCCTGCAATTCCTTCATGGTGCGATCGATCGCATCCTTGGCGAGCGGCCCGAACTGCTTCGCCGCCTCCTCCAGCGTCGCCACCGGTATCTCGAAGGCAATCGGCAGAGTGCCCATCTGCGTCATCACTTGCGTTTCGCCCACGTAGATCACGGGCCGCGCGACGTCGGTGACGGCATCCTGCTTCACCGGCGTGAGCCGCCGGATAGTGCCCACGCGCCGGTCGGTGAACACTTCCTCCTGGTAGAGCGTCGCCGGATCCATGCTCGGATCCATGCCGCGACGTTCGTTGCCTTGTGCCATGGGACTCCTCGATATCAGCGAAATAATCTTAGTGTACTGCGCGCGCCGCGGCGAGCGTGAGGTCGATCAGGCGCCGCTGCGCGCGGCTGCCGCCGATCCTCTCGTGCTCGGCGAGATGCGGCTCGATGAGAGCGATGGCTTTGGCGTAGTCCTTGAGGCAGAAGGCGCCGAAGGCCTCCGTCAGAGCGGGGACGATCGGGCCGGCGAGGAGCTTGCCGGCCTGCGCGCGCTCGCGCAGCTGGCCAAGGAGCGTCTCGAGCGCGAGCTTGTCGCCGCTCGCGGCGTAGGCAAGCGCTTTATGCACGTCGGCAAAGGCAATCCCCGCCGACGGGAAGTTCTTCGTCGCGTATTCGCTCACCTCGTGCCAGCGGCCGTGCTCGCGCGGGCGGCCGGCAAGCTCCGAGCGCCAGAGGAAGGACGCAGTGTCTGTCAGCACGTTGATCGGCGGACCCCAGGAACCTCCCGGGTGAACGCTTTTCAGGTAAGTGCGCATCGCGGCTGCGTGGTCGCCCA
>JANNTQ010000105.1:0-2201 GCA_031394435.1 Betaproteobacteria bacterium | reverse complement strand
GGCAAATCTTGCTTTCATGGCCTCCCGGATTCTACCAATTCGGTTTATCCTTGCCGCTCCCATGTTCGACCAGTTCATCGGCGTCAAGCCGGTCGAGGAACGCCATCGCTTCGACGTCGCGCGCCTGGAGCAATTCCTGCGCGGCAAGGTCGACGACTGGCGCGGCGAGCTCGCCGTCGAGCAGTTCAAGGGCGGGCAATCCAATCCGACCTACCGCATCACCGCCGGCGGCAAGCGCTATGCACTGCGCAGGAAGCCGCCGGGCAAGCTCCTGCCCTCGGCGCACGCGGTGGACCGCGAATACAAGGTGATCAGGGCGCTGCACGGAGCCGGCTTCCCGGTGGCGAAACCGTACGTGCTGTGCGAGGACGAGTCGGTCATCGGCACCTCCTTTTACGTGATGGACTGCGTGGAAGGGCGCGTGCTATGGGACCAGGCGCTGCCCGGCATGGACAAGGCCGAGCGCGGCGCGATCTGGGATGAACTCAACCGCGTCATCGCGCAACTGCACGGCATCGACTACCAGGTCGTCGGCTTGGAGGATTTCGGCAAGCCGGGCGACTACGTCGCGCGCCAGGTGTCGCGCTGGACCAAACAGTACCAGGCCTCCGAACTCGAGCGCATCGAGGAGATGAACCGGCTCATCGAGTGGCTGCCGAAAAACGTCCCGGCTGGCGACGAGACCTCGGTGGTGCACGGCGATTTCCGCTTGGACAACACCGTCTTCCACCCGACCGAGCCGCGCATCCTCGCCGTGCTCGACTGGGAACTCTCCACCCTCGGCCATCCGCTCGCCGACTTCGCCTACCACTGCATGAGCTGGCACATCGCACCGGGAAAGTTCCGCGGCATCGCCGGCCTCGATCATGCCGCGCTTGGCATCCCGGGTGAGTCCGAGTACATCGAGCGCTACTGCAGGCGCACCGGGCGCAAGGGCATCGACCCCTCGACCTGGGCCTACTACATGGCCTACAACCTGTTCCGCATCGCCGCCATCACGCAGGGCATCGCCAAGCGCGTGGTGGATGGCACGGCAGCGAGCGAGTACGCACGCGAGGCAGGTTCGCGCACGCGGCCGCTGGCCGAGCTGGGGTGGTCGCAGGTGGATAAAATTCTGCAAACAGCAGCCTAGGAGAGGGAACATGGACTTCGAATACTCGCCGCGGGTCAAGGAAATGCAGCAGCGCCTCACGGCGTTCATGGATCAGCACATCTATCCGAACGAGCCCGCCTATTACGCGCACACCAGGAGCGACAAGCGCTGGCAGCCGGTGCCGATCATCGAGGAACTCAAGCCCAAGGCGCGCAAGGCGGGTCTGTGGAACCTGTTCCTGCCGCATTCCAAGCGCGCCCCCGAGGGCCTGTCGAACCTCGAATACGCGCCGTTGTGCGAAATCATGGGACGCACCAGCTGGTCGCCGGAAGTATTCAACTGCTCGGCGCCCGACACCGGCAACATGGAGACCATCGAGCGCTACGGCTCCGAGGAGCAGAAGAAGCAGTGGCTCGAGCCGCTGCTGCGCGGCGAAATCCGTTCCGCATTCCTGATGACGGAGCCGGCGGTGGCAAGCTCGGATGCCACCAACATCCAGATGCAGATCAAGCGCGAGAGTGATCAGTACGTGATCAACGGTCGCAAGTGGTGGTCCTCGGGCGCGGGCGATTCACGCTGCAAGGTCTACATCGTGATGGGCAAGACCAATCCCGACCACGCGTCGCGCCACAGCCAGCAGTCGATGATCCTGGTGGCGGCCGGAACGCCGGGCATCAAGATCCTGCACCACCTGAACGTATTCGGCTACGACGATGCGCCGCACGGACACATGGAGATCGAGTTCAAGGACGTGCGCGTGCCGGCCGCGAACATCCTGCTCGGCGAGGGGCGCGGCTTCGAGATCGCGCAGGGGCGCCTGGGGCCCGGCCGCATCCACCATTGCATGCGCCTCGTCGGCCAGGCCGAGCGCGCGCTGGAGAAAATGTGCAAGCGCGCCACCCAGCGCGTCGCCTTCGGGCGCACGGTGGCCGAGCAGGGCGTGACGCGCGAGCGGATCGCCGAGGCACGCATCATGATCGACTCGGCGCGCTTCATGGTGCTGCACGCCGCCTGGAAGATGGACACGGTGGGCAACAAGGTGGCGCAGAAGGAAATCGCCATGATCAAGGTGCTGGCGCCGAACATGGCCTGCCAGGTGATCGACTGG
>JANNTQ010000094.1:0-1589 GCA_031394435.1 Betaproteobacteria bacterium | reverse complement strand
CGCCGCCGACACGGTGGTGATCTGCGCCGGACAGGAACCGCTGCGCCCCGTGCCGGCCAAGCACCTGATCGGCGGCGCGAAGGAAGCGGGCGAGCTCGACGCCAAGCGCGCCATGCTGGAAGGCGCGCAGCTAGCCGCGGCGCTATAGGCTAGGTGCCGGGATGTCTTCCGGATGCGGCAATGTATCGAGCAATGTCCCGCACGATTTGCGCCTTGTTGAATCGAGGTCGCCAACCTGTTGCCAAAGATTCCTCGATTCCGAGCACATGGGGTTGCGACAACATCACCAACTGCTCGCACGCCAGAAATCCATTAGCGCCAGTCAGCAGGATCTTCAAGTTCTATTTACGCCGTCGGTGCCGCCTGCGTGGAGCGCAACCGCAGGTACAGCAACCCGCCCACGCATCCCAGCACGATGTTTCCCATTGCATAGAGGGTGAACATATCCGCGCCGCGCTCCGATCCGACCAACCGGAAAAGTACCAGAAACGCTGCGTGTCCCGTGCCAAGGCCGGCCGGCGCCACCGGGATGGTACTGATGAGAATGCCGGTCGGTACTACGGAGTACATCTGCGGCAGGGAAAGTTGCCCCTCGCCGAGCGCGCTCGCCAATGAGAGAAACATCACGCCGAGCGTCAGGTGAATCGCCACCGAAACGAGGAACGCGCCAAGCACGGTAATGCGGTGGTCATGGAAATGCCGCACGCCAAGGTAGATCTGAGTCACCGTCGCAAACCGCGGCACACGCGCCTCGAGCGACTTCAGGAGGTTCAGAACAATGTCGATTTCCGGTCGCACCACAAACAGGTATGCGTAGAACAAGCAGAACCCGCCGGCCAGCGCGAACACCAGCGCCTGCACGCTTTTCATGATGGCACCGTCCTTCGCGCCATCCATGGTGAAGGCGAGGGCGACGGCGGACACGATCACCAACGCAGACAGTCCCAGGACGCGGTCGAACAATATGCTGCCAAAGGCCAGGCCCCGGCGCTCCGGTGCCTCGCGCCCGATGTAGAAGGCCTTGACGAAATCCCCGCTGACCGCTCCGGGCAGCGCGAGATTGAAGAAATTGCCGACGAAGGTAAGCGCGGTGACACGTGCAAGGCTCAGCGGGATGCCCTGCGCGCGCAGCAGTTGCTGCCAGCGCCACGAGCACATCAGAACGGTGGCCAACAGCAACCCGCCCGCCGTGAGAATTTCCCCATGATGGCTCAAGGCACGGCGCGTGAGCTCCATGGACAGGTATCCACTGGTGCCGAGCAAATAGAGGAGCGCGACAACGAGCGCAAGTTTGGTAGCCTGGGCCAGCCAAGTTCTCATTCTGTGATTCTATAGAGACCGGCTACCATCAGGGCCGCGCCACCATAGAGCGCCGCCGCATACTAGACTAGGCGCATGGACGCCCCCGACGCGCAGCGCCTGTTCCAGAGGATCGCCGGCAACATCGCGCGGGTGATGCGCGGCCAGCACGCGCAGGTGCGAAAACTCCTCGCCGCCTTTGCCGCCGGCGGGCACGTGCTGGTGGACGATTTTCCCGGCACCGGCAAGACCACGCTCGCCAAGGCGCTCGCCGCCTCCATCGGCGCGAA
>JANNTQ010000077.1:0-1674 GCA_031394435.1 Betaproteobacteria bacterium | reverse complement strand
GCGAGGCCTCGCCGTCGCCGCGCGCGAGACGGAAGCGGGCGGATACGAACCACTCCGAATCCCCCCTCGATCCCCCCTTTGAAAAAGGGGGGAGTTGGGCCGAGGTGGAAGACATCCCCCCCTTTTCCAAAGGGGGGTTAGGGGGGATTGAGCGCAGCGCCACGCTTCTATACCCAATCTCGTAGTCGTCCGGGCTGCGCTCGCGCAGAGCGCCGCTGCGGTCTATCGTGGTCACGCCGGCTACGATGTCCCAGGTCTCTCCGCCGTAGCAGCCCGCGTTCATCGCGAGCGCCCCGCCTACGGTGCCGGGAATGCCGGCGAGAAACTCCGCGCCGACCAGCCCGTGCACCGCGGCGAACCGGGCGATCTGCGGACTCGGGATGCCGGCCCCGGCTTCAATCGCGCCGTGACGGTCTTCCATGGCCGCCACCTGCACCTGCCGCAGCGCCCAGTGCGTGAGCACCACGGTGCCGCGCAGCCCGCCGTCGCGCACCAGCAGGTTGCTGCCGAGTCCGACCATGAGCAGGGGCTCGTCCGCCGGAGTCGCGCGCAGGAACGCCGCGAGGTCGTCGAGATCCGCGGGAGCGTAGGCGCGATCCGCGCGCCCGCCGGCGCGCCAGCTCGTGTGGCGCGCCATGGGCTCGCCGCGCTTCAACTCGCCGCGCAGGCCCGCTGCCGCCAGGTTGTCCGTTTCGGCCATGTTCATGCTGCGCCGTTCACGCTCCGCACGCGGCTCGCGAGTTGCGGCGCGACGCCGCCGATCGAGCCCGCGCCCATCGTGAGCACCACGTCCCCGTCGCGCGCCGCCGCCAGGATCGCGGCCGCCAGGTCCGCGACCTTCTCGACGAACACCGGTTCCACTTTTCCCTGGACCCGCACCGCGCGCGCCAGCGCCCGCCCGTCCGCGGCTACGATCGGCGCCTCGCCCGCCGAATAGACTTCGGCCAGCACCAGGGCATCCGCGGTCGAGAGCACCGAAACGAAATCCTCGAAGCAGTCGCGGGTGCGCGTATAGCGGTGCGGCTGAAACGCGAGCAGGATGCGGCGCTTCGGGAACGCGCCGCGCGCGGCGGCGAGCGTCGCCGCCATCTCGGCCGGGTGGTGCCCGTAATCATCGATCAGCGTGCAGCTGCCCCCGCCCGCCAGCCGCACCTTGCCGTAGTTCTGGAAGCGCCGCCCGACGCCGCGGAACTCGGCGAGCGCCTTCACGATCTTCGTCTCGGGCACCCCGAGCTCCAGCCCTACCGCGATCGCGGCCAGGGCGTTGCGCACGTTGTGGACCCCCGGCAGGTTGAGCGTGATCGCGAGCTCCGGCGCCGCGGCGCCATCGGTGCCCGCACGCGCCACGCGGAAACGCATCTGCCCGCCGCTGGCGGCGATGTCGAGCGCCCGCACGTGCGCATCGGGGGCGAGGCCGTAAGTCGTGATCGGCTTGGTGAGCTGCGGCTGGACCAGGCGCACGTTGGGATCATCGGCGCACAGCACCGCCACCCCGTAGAACGGCAGCCGCTGCAGGAAATCCACGAACGCCTGGCGCAGCTTGTCGAGCGACTGGTCGTAGGTCTCCATGTGGTCGGCGTCGATGTTGGTGACCACCGCGAGCACCGGCTGCAGGTAGAGAAAGGAGGCGTCCGACTCGTCGGCCTCGACGACGATGAACTCGCCCGCGCCGAG
>JANNTQ010000032.1:0-8042 GCA_031394435.1 Betaproteobacteria bacterium | reverse complement strand
CCGGCGCTCCAGAAGGCGATTGCCCGAAACGAATCAATCGCTGCCAGGATGTACAAGCAGGATCAGGCCACGGCGATCGCGCAGGACGAACTAGTGGCGCGCAACGTGCTTGGCAAGGATGAGCGCCTGAGGGGCTGGATTACCAATGACCACGAAAGTGGCGTGACAGTGTTGTTCGTTGGTGAACTGGGCGGCGATACAGTGGGGCTGTACAAGATTGAGACGGAGGCTGGCAGCATTCCCGCCGCTGGCTACACGGTCCTTGATCCACCTTTGGTGCTCTCCGAGTCTCAACGGGCGCAATTCAGGGCCCGTCTGCTTGCGTCAAGGGCCGATGTCCCGCGGTGTGTTGCAACCTACAATACGGTCACCCAGCCTGCTTATGACAAGGACGATGGCTCGCTCCATGTCTACCTCATTGCGGCGACCTCGGTTCCCGGGCGGATAGTCTTCGGCGGGCACCATCGATTCACGATCTCCGGGGACGGCAATACGATTGAAGGCAGTCGCGCGTTTACGAAGACGTGTTTCGAGATGAATATGAAAGCCAGAGGAGCGGCTGTCGTATCGCATTTGCTTGATCCGAATCCCACGGAGATCCACGTTTTCCTCAACCTCTTGAACCAGACGCCGATCGGCGTGGTGACGATGGAAAACCAAATCATATGGTTTGTGGAAAAGGGGCGAATCAAGGGCTTCAGGCACTTGAAAGATGAGCCTGGCGAAACGCCAGGGCCGAGATACTGAGTCCCAAAGGAGTGGCTCCCCGACCAGGGCTCGAACCTGGGACCTGCGGATCAACAGGTTGCAAGTGAACCACCGAGGCGTCGCTGCTGACGTGGGGATTTTGTCGCAGCGCGCCGAGCGCTCTGGGCGTATCCTTCGCCTCGAAGTCAATTCACGTGATTCTGGCGCTGTACGCCTACGGATCCTGAAGGGAGAGCCATGAACAAGATCATGACCGTCGTCCTCGTCCTCGTGCTTGCGGCCGGCTGCAGTAGCAATCTGAGGGATGGGGCCTACGCGCCGCCGATGGATCCGGGCCGCAAGGTGAGCGAGCTGGATTGCAGCAGAGAGACCGAAACCGGCGGCGCCAACCTGATGTGCCGTAAGGTCGCTGAGGCGGAGCGCCTCGTCAGGATCGCGGAAGAGGAGCGGCAGGCCGGGGCCCGGAGGGATGCCGAGGAGCGCGCCGCGCGCGAGCGCCTCGAGCGTGAGCGCGCCGAGCAGCTTGCCCTGGAAGAGGCCGCCCGGAAGCAGCGAGCTGTCGAGGAGGAGCGGCTCGCCGCCGAGCGCCGCCTGCTGGAGGCCGAGGCCGCGCGCAAGGCCCAGGAAGTGCGCGAGCGTCAGGAGAGGGCGGAGGCAGAAGCCCGTGCCCGCCAGCGCGCCGAGCAGGAAGCGCGTGAGGCAGCCGAGCGTGAGTGTCGGCGTCTCGAGCAGGAACGGCTCGACGGCCGCGCCCTACTCGCGAACTTCGTCGCCAACTACGGCAAGGTCGAAGAATTCAAGGGGATAGCCGGGCAGATCACCGCGTTCCTCGACAAGGCTCGCAAGGTGAAGCCATGCCCGCCAGCATGAAGGCACAACGGGCCGCGCTATCAGGGGTCGACGGAGTTAGGGCTCCGTCCCCGAACTATTCGTCGTGCTCTAGCGGTTCAAATGCCGCTGTACGTCCTTGACCATCGGTCCGGCAGCTTGAACGGCCTTACGTAACTGCTCGCGAGAAACGCCCAGCTTCTCGGACCAGTAGTTCACCTCGTGGTCTGGTCCACGTTAATGCGAGCGTCGTCTGGTTTGCCGGTTTGCTTCAGATCATCGGCCATATGGGTCTCCTTTCGGTGCGTGGCGAAGCAGCTTCGTCGGTCTCTGCTGCGCGCGGCGCGGCGGGCTTCCGGGTGCCTCGTCGTAGTTCCCGAAGAATGCTCGAACGCTCTGCCTTGGCCATTCCCTCGATGTCGTTTTCAAGGACGGCCACGGATACACGGCGTTGGCGCTTCGGCGGTGCCATCTCGCCATGGCAGCAATCGCCATTCCTTGCCGCCCAAGCCGGGAACCGGCGCCTTATCGGCTTCCCGCAGGATCGCAACCATCTGCTCTTCGGTAAAACGACTCTTCTTCATGGGCTCCTCGCTGGTGAGCGGGAGCCATTCTCTCAAGTTACGATTGGTCCTAAGAACCTGGGCAGGTCACTTCTTCTTGACGAGCAAGAGGACGAGTTTAGGCAAGAGATCGTAGAGGCGTCAGCAAGGACGATGTTCGGTGAAGATGGGCGAAAAACGTTAATTGAGCCGCCCATCCAGGCCGAAAGCCATATGTATCAAACCCTCCAATGCGCAGACTGGATTTGCGGTCTAGTGGGCAGACTTGGTTGTCATCTTGCTAGGCCAGACGAGTTCTCAGACTTTGAATGGGCCGAGAAGTATTTTGGAGATCGGATCCGAAAAATATCCCCCGGAAGTGGGATTAGAAGGCAACAGGACATGACCGCCGCCACACAGTGTCTATTCGCGAATTCAGCAATTGCAAGTTCGGTCTAGAGGCTGCTCAACCGTCTTGGTCTCGTTGCTCACCCCCGCTCCGCCCCCGCCTTCCCATCCTCCACCACGAATGACGCCAGAGTATTGCACGCCGCATCCCTAGCCTGCACCGAATCCATCGCGCGCAAGTCCACGCGCATCCTTCCCGGCGTAACCTCCACCCGCGTGTAGCCGCGGTAGCGGCTGTCCATCAGCTTCATGTGCGGGTTGTCGGGCAGAAACTGGTTCAGACGCTCCTGCGGCCAGGCCTGGGAAGTCACGGAAGTGCCGACAAACTCGCTCGCCACCACCGCAGACTTCGGATCGTCGAAATCGAGCTTCAAGTCCGCGACGTTAAAGGAATGAACGTCGCCGCCCAGCACTACCGGGTTGGCGATGCGCTCTTTCGACAAGTATTCGAGCAGCCGCTGCCGCGCCGCGGGATAGCCGTCCCAGCCATCGGTCCACGCGCGCCGGCCCGGTCCCGGCTTCTGGTCGAACTGGGCCATGGTGGTCTGCTGCGCGATCACGTTCCAGCGCGAACGCGATTCAGATAACGAATTTTCCAGCCACCGCTCCTGCGCGCGGCCAAGCATGGTGCGCTTCGGGTCGAAGAGCTGCGGGCACTTCTCGATGTCCAACGTGTTCGAACCGCCCTTTCGATTGGGCCGCGGGCAGGACTGCCAGGAGCGATACTGGCGATCGTCCAATACGAAGAAGCGCGCGAGCTGCCCCCAGCCAAGCTGGGT
Source organism: Betaproteobacteria bacterium (assembly GCA_031394435.1). GTDB lineage: Bacteria > Pseudomonadota > Gammaproteobacteria > Burkholderiales > SG8-39 > JAABQT01. The sequence continues at coordinate 4,777 of JANNTQ010000032.1, read as the reverse complement.
ATGGATGCGCATGTCCGGCCCCTTGGGCCGCATGCGCTCGGGCACCGGCATGTGTTCGTAGTGGGCCTGGTAAGCCGCTGCGCGACGCAGGAGGAATTCGTCCTTGCCCATGCCGTCCTCGGGACGATCATCGGCGTAGTCGTTGTCCACCTCATGGTCGTCCCAGGTGACGATCCATGGGCAGGCGGCGTGCGAGGCCTGGAGGTCGGGGTCCGACTTGTAGAGCGCGTAGCGCTGGCGGTAGCCGTCAAGGGTGTAAGGCTCCGAGGCATCGTGCTTGCGCACGTGGTCCCTGCCCCAGGAGGACTCATAAATGTAGTCGCCGATGAAGGCAACCAGGTCCGGTGCGTCGGCGGCGATGTGCCGGTGCGCGGCGAAATAGCCCTGCTCGTAATGCTGGCAGGAGGCGAAGGCGAAACGCAGCTTCGCGACTTCGGCATCCAGCCGCGGCGCGGTGCGCGTGCGCGCCACCGGGCTCACCGCATCGCCCGCCATGAACCGGTACCAGTACCAGCGGTCGGGCTCCAGGCCCTTCGGCTCGACGCGTACGGAATGCGCCCACGCAGGCTCCGCCACCGCGCTGCCCGAAGCCACGATGGTCCGCATGGACTCGTCGGAACCGACCTCCCAGCGCACTGGGTAAGCCACCGGATCCAGCCCGCCTAGCAGCCGAGTCCACAGCACCATCCCGCCCGGATGCGGATAGCCCGAAGCCACGCCGAGCGCAAAGGGGTCGCGGGAAAAGCGCGCGGCGTTCTGCGCACAACCCGGCAGCGCAGGTGAAACAGAGGCCGCGGCGAGGGCCTGCAGGAACCTTCGGCGATCGAACATCCGCATAGAATAGCGTCACTATGTGACGGAGCGGCGGATGATTCATTTCGTGGTGCACGAGCAAGGCGACGGCGTCGGCGTGGTGGTCGTCGAAGGCGTGAAGAAGGGCCAGGAACTCAACGGCTGGATCATGGAGGATGACAAGGACGTCAGGATCGTCGCGCAAAGCGACATCCCCATCGGCCACAAGCTGGCGCTCAAGGACTACAAGCCCGGCGACACCGTGATCAAGTACGGCGTGGACATCGGCAAGGTGGTAGCGCCGATCAAGAAGGGCGAACACACGCACGTGCAGAACCTCAAGACCAAGCGTTGGTGAACATGGACCTTTCCAAAGCAAGTTTCCACGGCTATCAGCGCCGCAACGGCCGCATCGGCGTCAGGAACCACGTCGTCATCCTGCCGGTGGACGATCTGTCGAACGCTGCCGCGCAGGCCGTGGAGAACAACATCAACGGCGTGATGGCCCTGCCGCACCCCTACGGCCGCCTGCAGTTCGGCGCCGACCTCGAGCTCCACTTCAGGACCCTGATCGGCACCGGCGCCAACCCCAACGTCGCGGCGGTGGTGGTGATCGGCATCGAGGACGGCTGGGCGAAAAAGGTGGCCGACGGCATCGCCGCCACCGGCAAGCCCGTGAGCTACTTCGGCATCGAGCAGCACGGCGACCACGACACCATCATGCGCGCCTCGAAGCAGGCGAAGGAATACCTGCAGTGGGCAAGCGAGCTGCGCCGCGAGGAACGCCCGCTCAGGGACCTCTGGGTCTCGACCAAGTGCGGCGAATCGGACACCACCTCCGGCTGCGGCGCCAACCCGACGGTGGGCAACGCCTTCGACAAGCTCTACCCGCAACAGGTCACCCTGGTATTCGGCGAAACCACGGAACTGACGGGCGGCGAGCATCTCGTCGCCGCGCGCTGCAGGAACGAGGAAGTGAAGAAGAAGTTCCAGTTCGTGTTCGACCGCTACCAGGACGTCATCAACCGCCACAAGACCAGCGACCTGTCCGACTCGCAGCCGACCAAGGGCAACATCGCCGGCGGCCTCACCACCATCGAAGAAAAGGCCCTCGGCAACATCCAGAAAATCGGCCGCAAATGCGTGGTGGACGGTGTGCTGGACAAGGCGGAAGCGCCCACCGGCCCCGGCCTGTGGTTCATGGACTCCTCTTCGGCCGCGGCCGAGATGGTGACCCTGTGCGCCGCGGCGGGCTACACGGTGCACTTCTTCCCCACCGGCCAGGGCAACGTGATCGGCAACCCGATCCTCCCCGTGATCAAGCTCTGCGCCAATCCGCGCACGGTGCGCACCAGGAGCGAGCACATCGACGTCGACGTCTCGGGACTGCTGAGGAAAGAAATGTCCCCCGACCAGGCGGGCGACAAGCTGCTGGAATGCATGTTCCGCACCGCCAACGGCCGCCTGACGGCGGCCGAAGCGCTGGGCCACCGCGAATTCGTGCTCACGAGGCTGTACGAAAGCGCCTGAGCACGCCTCGCGTGCGCTTCCTATAGTGGATCTGCGCGTTCGCATCTGGCGGGGCAGCGCCGCAGGCGCCTTCCGCGAGTACGAAGTGCCGCGCCGTGACAGCCAGACGGTGCTCGACGTGGTGACCTTCGTCCAGCGTCAGCTCGACCCGACCCTCGCCTACCGCTACGCCTGCCGCGTCGGCATGTGCGGCTCCTGCGCCATGACGGTGAACGGCGCGCCGCGCTGGACCTGCCGCACCCACGTCGACAAGGTGGCGAACGAGGGGCGCCTGGAGATCGCGCCGCTCAGGAACCTGCCGGTGATCCGGGATCTGGTCACCGACATGCGCGAGTTCTTCGACAAGTGGGCGCGCGCCAAGGGACAGTTCTCCAGCGGCAAGAAACGCACAGACGACTTCGCGCGCGTGTCGCCGGCGTCGGAGCAGCGCAGGCTCGCCGACGCGGGCATCGAATGCATCGGCTGCGCCGTGTGCTACAGCGCCTGCGACGTGGTGGCCTGGAACCCGGACTACCTCGGCCCGGCGGCGCTCAATCGCGCCTGGACGCTGCTGAACGACGAGCGCGACGCGGGGCAGGCCGCGCGCCTGCGCGCAGTGGCGGGCGACGCGGGCTGCCACGTCTGCCACACGCACATGAGCTGCACCGAGCGCTGTCCCAAGGCCCTGTCGCCCACGGCGGGCATCGCGGGCCTCAAGCGCGCGACGCTGAAGGCCGCGCTGCGGGGGGTATTGTGAAATCCATGAGGTCGCAGACCTTTCTGTGGATCGCGCAGCGCGCGAGCGCCGCGGTGCTCGCGCTTTGCGTGCTGGTGCATCTAGTGACCATCACCTACGCAGTGCGCGGCGGGCTCACCGGCGCCGAGATCCTCGAGCGCACTCGCGGCAACGTCGCCTGGTTCGCCTTCTACTCGCTGTTCGTGCTGGCGGTGACGGTGCACGCGCCCATCGGCCTGCGCACGGTGCTCGGCGAATGGCTCGGCTGGCGCGGCCGCTCGCGCGATATCGCGCTTCTCGCCTTCGCCATGCTGCTCGCCTGGATGGGAATGCGCGCGGTGCTGGGAGTCTTTCGGTGAGCCGCTGGGTCGCGCTCGTGCACCGGGTCTCGGGCATCGCGCTGGCGCTGTTCCTGCCGCTGCATTTCTGGGTGTTGGGGCGCGCGCTCGAGCTGAATGCCTTTCTCAAATGGACCGAGCAGCCGCTGGTGAAGTTCGCCGAGTGGGGCCTGGTGCTGCTGCTCGCGGCGCACCTGGGGGGTGGGCTCCGGGTCCTCGCGCTCGAGTTCCTTCCCTGGCGCGACTGGCAGAAGACGCTGGCGGCCGCGGCCGCTGCGCTCACCCTCGCATGGGGTCTCGCCTTCGCCCTCGCGCTGTAGAATGTTTTTCAGACTAGACCACTGGAGGACGCAATGAGATTCGCGATGATGCTGGCCAGTTTCGCGCTCGCCGCGGCGGCGCAGGCGCAATCCTGGCCGCAGAAGCCGGTGCGCTTCATCGTGCCGTTTCCGCCGGGTGGCGCGACCGACATTTCGGCGCGCCTGGTTGGCCAGGAGTTGCAGGAGATGTGGGGCCAGACGGTGGTGATCGAGAACCGCGGCGGCGCGGGCGGCGGCGTCGGGGCGGCGGAGGCGGCGCGCGCCGCGCCAGACGGCTACACGCTGTTCTTCCCCTCCGGCTCGGTGGTGACTGCCAACCAGCACATCTACGCCAAGATGAACTACAACCCGGAAAAAGACTTCGTGCCGGTGACCAACGTGGTCTCCGGCCCGCAGGTGCTGGTGGTGAACGCGAGCTCGCCTTACAAGACGGTGAAGGCGCTGATCGACGCGGCGAAAGCGCAGCCGGGCAAGCTCACCTTCGGCCACGCCGGCATCGGCTCACAGACGCACCTCGCCGCGGAGAACTTCGTCAACAGTGCGAAGATCGACGCCATCGCCGTACCGTACAGGGGCGAGGGGCCGGGGCTGGCGGGCCTGATCAGCGGTGACACCACTTTCTTCGTCGGCAACGTGGCCGCGGCGATCGGCCACGTCAACTCCGGCCGCCTGCGCGCGCTTGGCGTGACCAGCAAGACGGAATTTGAGCTGCTGCCCGGCGTTCCCGCAATCGCCAGGACGTTGCCTGGCTTCGAGAACACCGGCTGGTTCGGCATCGTCGCGCCCACCGGCACGCCGGAGGAGATCGTGCAGAAGGTGTACCGGGACACGAAGAAAGCGCTCGAGTCCTCGCGCCTGAAAGCGCGCTTCTACGTGCAGGGCCTCGCGCCGGTGGGCAACACGCCGGAAGAAATGGGCCGCGCGATGAAGGAGGAAACGCAGCTCTGGTCCCGGGTGGTGAAGGAGCGCAACATCCGCGTCCAGTGAAAGTCGACCTCAAGCAGATCGAGGAGGCGGCGAAGGAGCTCTACATCCGGGCCCTCAAGCTCTTGCCGCCCGACGTGAAGCAGGGCTTTGACACG
>JANNTQ010000011.1:0-22333 GCA_031394435.1 Betaproteobacteria bacterium | reverse complement strand
TTCACCTCGCCCGCGATGCGGCAGGCGAATGCCGCCGCGTCGAAGCGCGTGATCGGCCCGATGCCGGGTTTCCCCGCCACCAGGTTGCTCCAAGCTTCCTCTACGGTGTTGCCGACCGGGCAAACGATGCCCAGGCCGGTGACGGCGACTCTGCGGCGTGGCACTTAGGACTTCGGGTGGGCCTTGACGAAATCGATGGCTTGCTGGACGGTGGTGATCTTTTCCGCCTCTTCGTCCGGGATCTCGGTCTCGAACTCCTCCTCCAGGGCCATCACCAGCTCGACGGTGTCGAGCGAATCAGCGCCCAAATCGTCGACGAAGGAGGACTCGCTCTTGATCTCCGCCTCGTTCACTCCGAGCTGTTCGGCGACGATCTTCTTCACACGTTGTTCGACGTTTTCCATTTTTGCTCCTTCCCTGTAGGGGCCAAGCGGCGGCCCGGATTTTACCAAATCGCGGCGCGATCCCTCACGCCATGTACATTCCGACGTTCACGTGCATCACGCAACCCGTGACGTAGGCGGCCGCTGGCGAGGCCAGGTAGGCCACTGCGGCGGCGACCTCCTGCGGCGCGCCGAGCCGTCCCAGCGGAATCTGGCCCAGCAGCGCGCTGCGCTGCGCTTCAGGCAGCGCGCGCGTCATGTCAGTGTCGATGAATCCCGGCGCGACGCAGTTGACGGTGATGCTGCGGCTGCCCAATTCGCGCGCCAGCGACTTGGTCATGCCCACCACGCCCGCCTTGGCGGCCGCGTAGTTCGCCTGTCCCGCATTGCCCGAGGCGCCGACTACCGAGGTAATGTTGATGATGCGTCCCCAGCGCGCCTTCATCATGCCACGCATCACCGCGCGCGACAGGCGGAAGACGGCCTTGAGGTTGGTGTCGATGACCTCGTCCCATTCGGTGTCCTGCATGCGCAGTGCGAGGCTGTCGCGCGTGATTCCTGCATTGTTGACCAGCACCGCGATGTCCCCGTGCGCCTTCTGCACGGCCTCGATCAGCGCGTCACAGCCCGCCGCATCGCGCACGTTCAGCACCATGCCCGCGCCCTTGATCTCTGCCTGCGACAGTGCTTTGCCGATCTCCGCTGCGCCCGCTGCAGTGGTTGCGGTGCCAACCAGGGTCGCCCCCTGCCGCCCCAGCTCGAGCGCAATCGCGCGGCCGATGCCGCGGGTGGCGCCGGTGACCAGGGCGAGCTTGCCTTGCAGCGTCATGCGGCCGCCTTAAGCGCTGTCAAGGTCTGCTCCAGCGACGCCCTGTCGGCCAGCGCATGGCTGTGCAATTCTGCGTCGATGCGCTTGGCCATTCCGGCCAGCACCTTGCCTGGGCCGCACTCGACGATATGCGTCACGCCCATCCGTTTCATGCTGCGCACCGTATCCGCCCAGCGCACGGGCGATGCTGCCTGGCGCACCAGCGCATCCCTGATTTCCGCGGGCTGCCTGCGCACCGCGACATCGACGTTGTTGACCAGGTCGATTTGCGGCTCGATCAAGTCCATGCGCTCCAGATAGCCGCGCAGTTTCTCGGCCGCCGGCCGCATCAGGCTGGAATGAAACGGTGCGCTCACCGGCAGCGGCAACGCCCGCTTGGCGCCGCGCGCCTTGCACGCTTGCATCGCTCTTGCCACCGCGTCCTTGTGGCCGGCAATGACGATCTGCCCGGGCGCATTGAAGTTCACCGCCTGCACCACCTCGCCCTGCGCCGCCTCTTCGCATGCGGCGCGTACCTGCTCGTCGTCGAGGTTGAGGATCGCCGCCATGGCGCCCTGGCCCTCCGGCACCGCCTCCTGCATCGACTGCGCGCGAAACCTGACCAACGGCAGGCAGTCGCGAAACGCGATCGACCCGGCGGCCACCAGCGCCGTGTATTCACCGAGGCTGTGCCCCGCCACCACCGAGGGCGCCGGCCCGCCGAGCGCGCGCCAGGCGCGGTAAGCCGCGCAACCGGCGGTGACCATCGCGGGCTGCGTGTTGACCGTGAGGTTGAGCGCCGCGCCTGGCCCTTCGTCGAGCAAACCGACGAAATCGCCGCCGAGAGCCTCGCGTGCTTCCTGGCGCACTTCCTCCACGCCAGGCAGCCCGGCATAGGCCAGCAGCATGCCGACCGATTGCGACCCCTGACCCGGAAAAACCATCGCCAGTTTCATGCCCTACATCGTCGCGAGAGTCGCGCCCCAGGTAAAGCCGCCGCCTACGCCTTGCATCATCACACGATGCCCGGGCCGGATCTTGCCGGCGCGCACGTATTCATCGAGTGCCAGCGGCACCGAGGCGGCCGAAGTGTTGCCATGGTGGTCCACCGTAACCACCAGTTTGTCCCTCGGCAGCCCGAGCCTCTTCGCCGTGGCTTCGAGTATTCGCACATTGGCCTGGTGCGGGATCAGCCAGTCGATGTCCTCCAGGCGCATGCCGGCCGCGGCCACAGTTTCGCGCGCCACCTCATCCAGCACCTTGACGGCGAACTTGAACACCTGGCTGCCCTGCATCTGCAGGAAAGGCGAGCCGACAATCTTGCCGCCACAGACATTGCCGGGCACCGACAGGATGTCCGCCTGGCTGCCGTCGGCACGCAGCACGGAGGCGTGCAGGCCCGGCTTGGCAGCGGCGGCGAGCACGACTGCACCGGCGCCGTCACCGAACAGGACGCAGGTGCCGCGGTCGTTCCAGTCCAGGATGCGCGAGAACACCTCGGCGCCAACCACCAGTGCCGACTTGTGCGTGCCGGCGCGGATGAAATTGTCGGCGGTGGCGAGGGCATACACGAACCCGCTGCACACTGCCTGCAAGTCAAACGCCGCGCAGCTCGCCACGCCCAGCTTCGCCTGCAGCAGGCAAGCGGTGCTGGGGAAGATGAAATCCGGCGTCGAGGTCGCCACAATGATCAGATCCACGTCCGCAGCCTGCATGCCGGCAGCCGCCAGCGCAGCCTGGCTTGCTGCGAGCGCGAGGTCGCTGGAGGCTTGCGATTCGGCGGCGATGTGCCGCTGCTCAATGCCGGTGCGTTCCCGGATCCACTCGTCGCTGGTATCCAGACGCGCGGCGAATTCCGCATTCGTCATGACGCGGGGCGGCAGGTAGCTGCCGGTGCCGACGATGCGCGAGTAGATCATTCAGCCACCGCCTGCGCCGCCGGCGACGCGGGCCGCATCTGCGCCATGCTCTGCGAGATGCGCCGGATCACGTCGTTGCGCACTTCGTCCACCGCCCGCTCCAGCGCCTTGCCGAAGGCGAATGCGTCGGCCGAGCCGTGGCTTTTGATCACCACGCCGCGCAGGCCAAGCAAGCTGGCGCCGTTGTAGCGAGCGGGATCCATGCGCCGGCGCAAAGCCTTTAGCACCGGCATCGCCACCAGGGCGGCAAACTTGCGCAACGGATTGCGCGTGAACTCCTGTTTCAGGAATGCGACGATCATGGTGGCGACGCCCTCGGCGGCCTTGAGCACCGAGTTGCCGACGAAGCCGTCGCACACCACCACGTCGGTCGTCCCCTTGAATATGTCGTCGCCCTCCACGTTACCGTGGAAATTGAGCCCGCTGTCGCGCAGAAGTTCGGCCGCCCGCTTCACGGTCTCGTTGCCCTTGATGTCTTCCACGCCGATGTTCAGCAGCCCCACCGAAGGCCGCTCCTTGTGCTCCACCGCCGCTACCAGCATCGCGCCCATTACGCCGAACTGCATCAGTTGCTGCGGAGTGCAGTCAACGTTTGCGCCGAGGTCCAGCACGTAGGTCCAGTCGCCGCGCATATTGGGCAGGACGGTGGCGATGGCAGGTCGATCGATGCCGGGCAGGGTCTTCAGCACATAGCGCGAAGTTGCCATCAAGGCGCCGGTATTGCCTGCGCTGACGCAGGCCTGGGCCGCGCCGCTCTTTACCAGGTTGACCGCCACGCGCATCGAGGAATCCTTCTTGTAGCGCAGCGCCTGCGCCGGCGGCTCGTCCATCGTCACCACTTCGCTGGCATGCTGCAGGCGCAGCCGCGGCCCGCTCGCCGCGCCGTGTTTGGCCAACTCCGCTTCGAGCGCCTCGCGCCGGCCGACCAGGATGATGGCGACGTCCGCATGGCTACGCTGCATCGCGAGTGCGGCTGGGACCGTCACGTGGGGGCCGTGGTCGCCCCCCATGCAGTCGATGGCTACGGTGATTTCCATCGAGCCTAGGTCGCCCGCGCGGCGGGCGCAGGACTCGAACGGGCGCCGGACTACTCGCCCGTGGCCTTGGTGACTTTCTTGCCGCGGTAGTAGCCCGTCGGGCTGACGTGGTGGCGCAGATGGACTTCACCCGTCGTCGGCTCGACCGCCAGCGGCGGGTTGACCAGGAAATCGTGGGCGCGATGCATGCCGCGTCTGGAGGGGGATTTCTTGTTCTGCTGGACTGCCATGTTCAAGCTCCTCTCAATGTCGATTCTTGCCGCGCAGCATGCCGCGCAACCCTGCCAACGGCATATGCCGCGTCCCCGGCGCGTTCCTGGCCTGCGCCGGACAATTCTCGTGCCGCGGCGCATAGGGCAGCGCCAACAGCAATTCATCTTCGATCAGGTCGCGCAGCGCCATTTCCTTTTGCGCCACGATCCAATCCGGTCCATCCACGCTAATCGGTTCGGCGTCGACCTCAGCCTGCGACGCCGCCAACAGCAGCGTCGCCTCGGCGCCCAGCGCGTACTCGGCAGCCGCCAGGCAGCGCCGGCAGGTCAACTGCAGAGTCGCCGAAGCGCGCAGCGCAAGCTGCGGACGACCGTGGGCGTCGTGACCGCCTTGCACTTCGAATTCGACTGTTCCCGCATCTTCATGCAACTCATCGCGCAACCGGGGCATCACGCTGACTGGCCAGGCGCCGCGCAACCTTCCGCCGGCTGCCGCAAACACGAGGCCGTCGACCAGGGGAAACCGCGCCGGCTGCTGCGGCATGACGGCGCGAATGATATCATTGCCGAAAAACCGTGTCAAAACAAAGCCATGCTTGAGCCCCGGCAACTACTCCTCGCCTCCACCTCGCGCTACCGTCGGGAGTTGCTGGGACGCCTTGGGCTGACCTTCTATTGCGCCGACCCGGGCGTGGTGGAGCATTCACTGCCCGGCGAATCCACCGCGGAGACTGCCTCGCGACTCGCGGCCCTCAAGGCGCGCGCGGTCGCCACTCGCTATCCCGGCGCTCTGATCATCGGCGCCGACCAAGTGGCTTCCTGCGACGGCGCGGTCCTCGACAAGCCAGGCACGCACGCCAATGCAGTGCGCCAGCTCACTGCGCTGAGCGGCAGGAGCGCTCGCTTCGACACCGCGCTGGCACTACTGGACGCTGAAAGCGGAGCGATGAATTCGCGGGTGGTGCCCTGCCTGGTGCACTTTCGCCGGCTGAGCGCCACGCAAATCGAAGACTACCTGCAGCGCGAACAACCCTACGACTGCGCCGGCAGCGCCAAGTCCGAAGGACTGGGCATCGCATTGATCGCGCGCATCGACGGCCCGGACCCGAGCGCGCTGATCGGTTTGCCGCTGATCGCGCTGACCGAATTGTTGGCGCTGGCCGGGATGCCAGTGCTGCGCGCATGAAGCCGGTCCTGTACCTGGTGCCCTCCCCGCTCGGCGCGCCGGCGACTGCAGCGCTTCCCGCCGCAGTTGCAGAAACAGTCCGTTCGCTGCGCGATTTCGCCGTGGAAGACGCGAAGAGCGCACGGGCGTTTCTCGGCACGCTGGGCATGCCCTGCGCCATGCGCGACCTGAGCATCCACGAAATCGCGGGCGATGCGGCGGCGCTGCTCGCGCCGCTGCGCGCCGGCCGTCCGCTCGGCGTGCTGGCCGAGGCTGGCTGCCCGGCGGTGGCGGACCCCGGCGCCGCATTGGTGGCGGCGGCTCACGCCGAAGGTTTCCGCGTGATTCCGCTGGTCGGTCCTTGCGCGCTGCTGCTCGCGCTGATGGCCTCGGGTCTCGAAGGCCAGCGCTTCGCGTTCTGCGGCTACCTGCCGCGCGAGAAAACGCAGCGGGCGGAGCGCATTCGTGCGCTCGAGCGGCGTTCGCGCGCCGAGCACGAGACCCAGATCTTCATCGAGACACCGTACCGCAACGAGGCGTTGCTCTCGGCTTTGCTGGCATGCTGCGACCCGGCGACGCGCCTGTGCATCGCGGCGGACTTGACGTTGCCCACCGAACAGATCACGACGTGCGAAGTGGCGCAATGGCGCCTGCTGCAGCCGACTATCGGGCGGCGTCCGGCGGTGTTCCTGCTGCAGGCCTAGCGCAATTGCGGCGTGTGCCGCAGCGCCAGCTCGAGCAGCGCGTTTGCCGCACCCGCGCCGAAGCGGCGGGCGAACTTCTCGGCGATGTTTTCCTTCTGCGTGTAGTCCACGATATTCTCGGCCTTGATCACCTCGCGCGCCACGTAGTCCAGGTTGCCGAAGGCATCGGCGAGGCCCAGGTCGACGCTCGCCTGGCCGGTCCAGATCAGCCCCGAGAACATGTCAGGAGTCTCCTTCAGGCGCTTGCCGCGCCCTTCGCGCACTACGCCGATGAACTGCTGGTGGATGTCGCCGAGCAGTGCTTGCGCATGCTGCTTTTGCTTCTCGTCCACCGGCAGGAAGGGGTCCATGAAGCCCTTGTTGTCCCCCGCGGTAAGCAAGCGGCGCTCCACGCCGAGCTTGTCCATCAACCCGGTCAGCCCGAAGCTGTCCATGCGCACACCGATCGAGCCGACGATGCTGGATTTGGCGACATAGATCCGGTCGGCGCCTGCGGCGACGTAATAGCCGCCGGATGCACACAGGTCCTCGACCACCGCGTACAGCGGCACATTGGGATGCTTCTGCCGCAGCCTGCGCATCTCGTCGTAGATGTTCTGCGCCTGCACCGGGCTGCCGCCAGGGCTGTTGATGCGCACCACCACGCCCTGCGTATTCTTGTCCTTGAACGCCGCCTGCAAGGCGGTCGTGACGCGCTCGGCGCTGGCGTCGGTGCCGGGAGCGATCAGCCCGCTCACCTCGACCAGCGCGGTGTGCTTGCCGGAGGTCTCGCCGCCGCCCTTCCAGTCCACCGCCAGCAGGATGATCACGGTGAGGTAGGCAAAAGTGAGCAGCTTGAAGAAGATTCCCCACCAGCGCGCGCGCCGCTGCTCCTTGAGCGCCGCACTGGCAAGCTTCTCGATCAGCCCGCGCTCCCACTGCCCGTCGTTGTCAGCCATCGTCGACTCCCATGAAGTAGACCTGCCCGGCGCGCTCCTCGATCCTGAGCCGCACCAGCGGCGCGCCGCCGCACGGGCCGCCAAGGCAGCGGCCGCTGTCGGCGGCGTAGACGGCACCGTGCGTCGAGCATACCAAATCGCGCCGCTCGAGATCGAAGAACTCGGCTTCGCGCCAATCCAGTTCCATCGCCACATGCGCGCAGCGGTTGAGGTACGCGTAGACCCGGCCGCCGTAGCGCACCACGAACGCGGGCGCCGTGTCGCCGAAGTACTCGACCTCGAAACGCACGCCCCTCCCCCCGTCCTGCAACGCGGCCGAAGCGCAGATCAGGCGTTCGCCGCCAGCCATTCGCGCAGTTCAAGCACGCTCGTGACGCAGGCGCGCGGCGCCAGGGCGCGCAGCGCGGCGTCCGGATGCGCCCCGTAGGCGACCGCCACCGCGTCCACACCCGCGCTGCGCGCCATCCCGAGGTCATGCGAGGTGTCGCCGATCATCAGCACCTGCGCAGGCACGGCCGCCAGCTGCCCCATCAGCTCGAGCAGCATGGCCGGATGCGGCTTCGGATTGGTCTCGTCGCCGCAGCGCGACGCGGCAAAAAACCTGCGCAAGGCGGTCGATTCGAGCGCCTGGTCGAGGCCGCGGCGGCTCTTGCCGGTCGCTACCGCCAGTCGGTGACCGGCGGCCTGCAGGTCCTGCAACAACTCGCGCACCCCGGGGAACAAGGCCATCATTCCCTGGCGAGCGAGAAAGTGCCTTCGATATGCTTCGGCAAACTCCTGGTACTTCTCTTCCGGCAATGTCGGTACCGCCATGCGCAAGGAGTCGTGCAGGCCCAGGCCGATGACGTGGCTCGCCATCTCGCGCGCCGGCACCGGAAGACGCAAGTCGCGGGCCGCTTCCCGGATGCACTCGACGATGCCGCCCGCCGAGTCGAGCAGTGTCCCGTCCCAGTCAAAGACGATCAGGCTGTAGCGCAAGCTGCGCCTCCGCAAAGCGGCGCATGTCGGACGGCAAGGGCGCGTCGAACCGCAACGCGGCGCCCGTCAGCGGATGCACGAACGACAGGCGGCGCGCGTGCAGCAACAACCGCTTCACTTCCTGCTTCGCCAGCGCGTGATTGAGCTCAAAATCGCCGTACTTGTCGTCACCCAGCACCGGATGGCCGGCGTGCGCCAGGTGGACCCGGATCTGGTGCGTGCGCCCGGTCAGCAGCCGCAACTCCAGCAGGCTGTATTCGGCGCTCACCGCGATCGGCTTCACCTGGGTTACCGCCGTCTTGCCTTCGCCATGCACCGCCACGCGCCGCTCGCCCCCGGCATTGACGAATTTGTGCAGACGTTCGCGCAACTCCCTGGCGCCGCCCTGCCAGCGGCCCCGCACCAGGGCCGCGTACACCTTCTCCACTTCACCCTCGCGCAGCATGCGGTGCAACTCGACCAGGGCGCCGCGCTTCTTGGCGATGATCAGCAGCCCGGAGGTATCACGGTCCAGGCGATGGGCCAGTTCCAGCGACTTCGCCTCGGGCCGTTGCGCGCGCAATGACTCGATCACCCCGTAGCTCACGCCGCTGCCCCCGTGCACCGCGACGCCGGAGGGCTTGTCGATCACCAGCAGGGCGGCATCCTCGTACACGATCGGCAGGTCGAGAGGACGCGGCGCGGGCCTGGCGGCGGGGGTCGAAAGGCGTAGCGGGGGCAGCCGAACCCGGTCACCGGCCTGCAGCCGATAGTCGGGCTTGACCCGGCCGCTGTTGACCCGGACCTCGCCGCTGCGCAGCACCCGGTAGACGTGGCTTTTCGGCACGCCTTTGAGCCGGCGCAGCAGGAAATTGTCGATGCGCTGCGCGACGCTTTCCTCACCGACTTCGAGTAGCGTAGCGCGAGCCTTGCTTAAGTCTTTCATTTTTCGTATTATCTGTGCGTTGCTTCGAGATGCGAGGCACAGGTTCGATGGGTGTGGCACAGACTTTTTCGCCGCCGGAACCTGCAACCCGCCTCCTGTTCGGCCACAGCCGGGCCTGAAGCAGTGGTGATGTTCGCTCACCCTAAGTAGCGATACTACCCAATAGCGCGCGGCCGGAATTATCCCCGCCCCTTCAACATCGGTTTTTACTGCTAGAACCCTAGGAGAGCATTGACCGACGGTACGCCGGGCCTCCTGCGCGCGCAGGAGAACAAGAAGTGAAACGAATGTTGTTTAACGCGACCCAGCAGGAAGAACTGCGCGTCGCCATCGTAGACGGACAAAAGCTGGTCGACCTCGACATCGAATCTGCCGCAAGGGAACAGCGCAAGAGCAACATCTACAAAGGCATCATCACCCGGGTCGAGCCCAGTCTCGAAGCCGCTTTCGTCGAATACGGCGAGGAAAAGCACGGCTTCCTGCCCTTCAAGGAGGTCGACAAGGTCTATTTCAAGCCCGGCGTGGACGTCGGCCGGGCCCGCATCCAGGACGCGCTCACCGAAGGCCAGGACCTGATCGTCCAGGTCGAGAAGGATGAGCGCGGCACCAAGGGCGCGGCGCTCACCACCTACATCAGCTTGGCGGGCCGTTACCTCGTCCTGATGCCCAACAATCCGCGCGGCGGCGGCGTATCGCGCCGGGTCGAGGGCGAAGACCGCAACGAGTTGCGCGACACCCTGGACAAGCTGCAGGTGCCGGAGGGCATGAGCGTGATCGCGCGCACAGCGGCGATCGGGCGCTCGCCCGAGGAACTGCAATGGGACCTCAATTACCTGCTGCAATTGTGGGGCGCCGTCGAGGGCGCAGCCAAGACCCAGGACAAGAAGCCGTTCCTCATCTACCTGGAATCGAGCCTGGTGATCCGCGCCATCCGCGACTATTTCCAGCCGGACATCGGCGAGATCCTGATCGACACCGAGGAGATCTACGAGCAGGCGCTCGCCTTCATGCATACCGTCATGCCGGGCAACGTCGGCAAGGTCAAGCTGTACCGCGACGACGTGCCTTTGTTCTCGCGCTTTCAGATCGAGCACCAGATCGAGAGCGCCTACTCGCGCCAGGTCAGCCTGCCCTCGGGCGGCGCCATCGTCATCGACCATACCGAGGCGCTGGTGGCGGTGGACGTCAACTCGGCGCGCGCCACCAAGGGCAGCGACATCGAGGAAACCGCGACCCGCACCAACCTCGAGGCCGCCGACGAAGTCGCCCGGCAACTGCGCCTGCGCGACCTGGGCGGCCTGATCGTGGTGGACTTCATCGACATGGAGTTGCAGAAGAACCAGCGCGAGGTGGAGAACCGCTTCCGCGACGCGCTGCGCTATGACCGCGCGCGCGTGCAGGTCGGCAAGATCTCCCGCTTCGGGCTGCTGGAGCTTTCGCGCCAGCGCCTGCAGGCCTCGCTGGAGGAGACCGCGCACATCAGCTGCCCGCGTTGCAGCGGCACCGGCTTCATCCGCGGCACCGAGTCCACTGCGCTGCATGTGCTGCGCATCCTGCAGGAAGAGGCCATGAAGGAGAACACCGGCGCGGTGCATGTGCAGGTGCCGGTCGACGTGGCGAGCTTCCTGCTCAACGAGAAGCGCCCCGAGATCCAGAAGCTGGAAGCGCGCCTCAAGGTCAACATCATCCTGGTGCCCAACCCACACCTGGATACACCGCATTACAAGATCCAGCGTCTGCGCCATGAAGAACTCAACGCCATGGAGCACGTGCCGGCGAGCTACGAGATGGTCGAGCAGCCGCAGGAACCCAAGGCGGAAGACGCCACCGGCGAAGCCAAGCGCGAGCGGCCTGAAGCCGCCGTGAAGGGCATCGTGCCAGACCAGCCGGCGCCGATCGTGCCGGAACACCAGCCGCAAGCGGCGGCCCAGGTGCCGGCGCGCGCAGAGGCACCCCGCCTCGCTCCGTCAGCAGAAGTGGTCCCGCAGTCCGGTTTCATGAGCAAGATTCTGGGCTGGTTCAAGACCGACAAGCAGGAAGCGTCGGCAGCCAACGATGCCGCGCGCACGCCGCGGGAACCGCGCCGGGACCACCAGCAGCAACAGCAGCGCGAGCGGCGGCCCGAGCAGCGTCACCGCGGCGGCGAGCGGCAAGGCGGCGGCGAACGCAGCGACCACCGTCGCGAACGCCCCCGAGACGAGAACCGCGGCGAGCGTCGCCCGCAGCAAGGCGGTGAGCGCAGGCCCGACCAGCGCCCCGGCGGGCAGCAGCAGCGGGACCATCGCCAGGGCGGCGAACGCCGCCCCGATCAACAGCGCCCGCAACGCCAGCAGCGTCCTCCCCGGCCTGAGCAGACTCAACAGCCGAACCCGCAGGCGCCGCAAGTGACCGACCCGGTATTGGCGGGCGGGCGCGAGGGCGAGGAGCAGCGCCGCGGGCGACGCAATCGCCGCGATCGCCACCGCGACCGAAGCCCCGACCAGGCGGGCGGGCAAAGGCCGCCGCAAGGACTGCCGGTTGCGGAGCACGACGCAGGAGCGCCCGTTCCGACTTTCATTGCCAAGACGCCCGACGCCAACGAACTGCGGGCACGCGAGCGGGAAATGCATCTTGCGCAAATGCGGGAGGAAGCACGGCAACGCGAAGAAGCGGCGGCGCGCGAGACCCCGCGGCAGGAACCGGCACGCCCGGAAACTGTGCACGCAACACCGGAACCGGTGGCCGCACCGGCACCACAGCCGGCACCCGTGCGCGCCGATCCCAGGGAAATCCTGCGGAGCGCTGGCCTGGAGATGGTCGAGACGCGCCCCGGTCGCGTCCCGGCAGTGCAGCCGGAAACCGAGGCTGTGCCACTGGGCCGACCGCGCCGCGAGCGCAGCGGCCCAGCGGCCGAAGAGCCGCTGGTCCAGGTCGAGACCAAGCAGTAGCCGCCGCTACTGCGAAGCCAGTTCCACTCCGAACACGCGCTTCTTGAGTTCGGCAAGGCGGTCGCGCAGCGCGGCCGCCTTCTCGAACTCGAGATTGCGCGCGTGCGCGGTCATGTCCTTTTCGAGCTGCCGGATTTCCCTGGCGATCTGCTTTTCGCTCATCGCCTCGTAGCGCGCCTCCTCCTGCGCGGCCTTGAGCTCGGCCGCAGCTTCGCCTGCGTCGTACACCCCTTCGATCAGGTCCTTGATGCGCTTGCTGACCCCGATGGGCGTGATGCTGTGCTGCAGGTTGTAGGCGATCTGCTTGTTGCGCCGGCGCTCGGTCTCGCCGATCGCGCGGCGCATTGAATCGGTCATCACATCGGCATACAGGATCGCGCCGCCATTGATGTGGCGCGCTGCCCGGCCGATGGTCTGGATCAGCGAGCGCTCCGAGCGCAGGAATCCTTCCTTGTCGGCGTCCAGGATCGCCACCAGCGAAACCTCGGGCAGGTCGAGCCCTTCGCGCAGCAGGTTGATGCCGACCAGCACGTCGAATTCCCCGAGGCGCAGGTCGCGGATGATCTCGACGCGCTCGACCGTTTCCACCTCGGAATGCAGGTAGCGCACCTTGATGCCATGCTCCGCCAGGTACTCGGTGAGTTCCTCGGCCATGCGCTTGGTCAGGGTGGTCACCAGCACGCGCTCGTGCTTGCGCACGCGGTCATGGATTTCCGACATCAGGTCATCCACCTGCGTGGCGGCCGGGCGCACCGTTACCTGCGGGTCCACCAGGCCGGTCGGGCGCACCAACTGCTCCACCACCTGCGCCGACTTGCGGCGCTCGTAGTCGGCGGGGGTGGCCGAGACGAAGACCGTCTGCCGCACCACCTGCTCGAACTCGTCGAAGCGCAGCGGCCGGTTGTCCAGCGCCGAGGGGAGGCGAAAGCCGTACTCGACCAGGTTTTCCTTGCGCGAGCGGTCGCCCTTGTACATGCCGCCCAGCTGGCCGATGGTGACGTGGCTCTCGTCGATGATCATCAGCGCGTCCGAGGGCAGGTAATCGATCAGCGTCGGCGGCGGCTCGCCTGCCTTGCGCCCGGACAGATGGCGCGAGTAGTTCTCGATCCCCTTGCAAAAGCCAAGCTCGACCAGCATCTCCAGGTCGAAGCGCGTGCGCTGCTCGATCCTCTGCGCCTCGACCAGGCGGGCGGCCTGCTGGAAGTACTCGATGCGGCCGCGCAGTTCCGCCTTGATCGCCTCGACCGCGCGCAGCACGGTTTCACGCGGCGTCACATAGTGGCTCGAGGGATAGACGGTGAAGCGCGGCAGCGCGTGCAGCACCTGGCCGGTCAGCGGGTCGAACAACTGCAGCCGCTCGACCTGCTCCTCGGCGAGCGAGATGCGCAGTGCGTGCTCGGCGTGCTCGGCGGGAAACACGTCGATCACGTCGCCGCGCACGCGGAACACGCCGCGCCGGAAATCGATGTCGTTCCTCTCGTACTGCATCGCCACCAGGCGCGCGATGACGTCGCGCTGCGAGCTTTTCTCGCCATCGCGCAGGTGCAGGATCATGCGGTGGTACTCGGAAGGGTCGCCGATGCCGTAGATCGCCGACACGGTGGCCACGATCACCACGTCGCGGCGCTCCAGCAACGACTTGGTCGCCGACAGCCGCATCTGCTCGATGTGCTCGTTGATCGAGGAATCCTTCTCGATGTACAGGTCGCGCGACGGCACGTAGGCCTCGGGCTGGTAGTAGTCGTAGTAGGAAACGAAGTACTCCACCGCGTTGTCGGGAAAGAACTCGCGAAATTCGGAGTACAGCTGCGCGGCGAGGGTCTTGTTGGGCGCCAGTACCAGCGCCGGGCGCCCGAGCCGCGAGATCACATGCGCCATGGTGTAGGTCTTGCCCGAGCCGGTGACGCCGAGCAGCGTCTGGAAGGCGAGGCCGTCCTGCACGCCCTCGATCAGCTTGTCGATCGCCTCGGGCTGGTCGCCCGCCGGCGCGAACGGCTGATGCAGCCGGAACGGGCTGTTGGGGAAAGTCAGCGCCACGAGTAGAATTTCGGCTGGAGAAACGAGCCATGCTAGCACGATGAACGCGCCTCACTCACCCTCCCTCCTCGCCGCGGTGCCGATGGCGCCGAAGGACCCGATCCTCGGCATCAGCGAGCTTTACGTCGCGGACAAGAACCCGAACAAGGTCAATCTTGGGGTGGGCGTGTACTACGACGAGAACGGCAAGGTGCCGCTGCTCGAGTGCGTGCGTCAGGCGGAGCAGCAGCGCGTGCAGTCGGGCGCGCCCAAGCCCTATTTGCCGATCGACGGCTTGCAGTCCTACGATCAGGCGGTACAGGTCCTGGTGTTCGGCGCGGATGCAGCGGCCTTGAAGGACAAGCGTGTGGTCACGGTGCAGGCGCTGGGCGGCACCGGCGGCCTCAGGATCGGAGCCGACTTCCTCAAGCAGCTGAGTCCCGAGGCGCAGGTGTGGATCAGCGAGCCGAGCTGGGAGAACCACCGTGCGCTGTTCGAGGGCGCCGGCTTCAAGGTCAACGCCTATCCGTACTACGACGCGGCCACCCGCGGACTGAAGTTCGAGACGATGCTGGCGGCGCTGGACGCGCTGCCCGCTGGCGCCATCGCGGTGCTGCACTCCTGCTGCCACAATCCCACGGGGGTGGACCTGAGCCAGGAACAATGGCGCAAGGTTCTCGCCGTGGTGCAGGCGCGCGGCCTAGTGCCTTTCCTCGACCTCGCCTACCAGGGCTTTGCCGACGGCATCGACGCCGACGCCTACGCCGCGCGGCTGTTTGCCGCAGCCATGTCACCGGTATTCCTGTCGAGTTCCTTTTCCAAGTCGCTGTCGCTCTACGGCGAGCGCATCGGTGCCTTTAGTCTGGTCGCCGGCAGCGCCGACGAGGCGGCGCGCTCGCTGTCGCAGCTCAAGCGCATCGTGCGCGCCAACTACTCCAATCCCCCCACGCACGGCGGCGATATCGTCGCGCGCGTGCTCACCAATTCCGAACTGCGGCAACTGTGGGAGCAGGAACTGGGCAGCATGCGCGAGCGCATCAAGGCGATGCGCAAGGCGCTGGCGGAGGGGATCAAGCAGCGCGTGCCCGGGGCCGACTGGAGCTTCGTGCTCAAGCAGCGAGGCTTGTTCTCCTACACTGGCCTGACCAAGGCCCAGGTGGAGCGCCTGCGCACGGAATTCTCGATATTCGCCATCGAGAGCGGCCGCGTTTGCGTCGCCGCGCTCAACACGAAGAACATCGGCTACGTTGCCGACGCGATCGTGAAAGTAATCCGGTAGAATTGCGCCCCTCTCGGGTCCCCGATAGCTCAGTTGGTAGAGCGACGGACTGTTAATCCGCAGGTCCCAGGTTCGAGCCCTGGTCGGGGAGCCAAACTCTTGTCGGCTTGAGCGTCAAGGATCGAGCGCTGCAGCGCGGGTCTCGCAATTTACCCGCCGCTTCGCTACACTGCCCGTTGGCTGCGGGAGAGCGCGGCGAAAGCCGCCGCCGAAGGCGTAATCTCCCATGATCGCTCAGGCGGGTTCCCTCGCGGAGCCTGGACACCGCGGCCGAAGGCAAATCGAATCTGGAGAGTGAACGCCGCGCCTCGATGGCGCGAGCGCTTCCACCGAAGGGGCAACGCGGGAGGGAAACCCTCCCCGGAAACTCTCAGGTCACAGGACAGAGGGAGCGGCGCGGGGCACGTGGCTCCGTTCGTGCGCTCTTGCAGGAGTGGTGTCCTTGACCGGTGTCTGCCGCACTCCGCTGCATGCGCTGCATCTCAGCCTTGGTGCGCGCATGGTCGCGTTCTCGGGCTACGAGCTGCCGCTGCACTATCGCCAGGGAATCCTCGCTGAACATTTGCAGGTGCGCGCGCGCGCGGGACTTTTCGATGTCTCGCACATGGGGCAGCTGCGTCTCGACGGCTCGCAGGCAGCGGCGGCCCTCGAAACCCTCGCGCCCTCGGACTTTCGCGGCCTCGCGCCCGGACGCCAACGCTACAGCTTTTTCACCTCCGAGAGCGGCGGAATCCTGGACGACCTGATGGTCGCCAACATGGGGGATGCATTCCTCCTGGTCGTCAACGCAGCGCGGCGAGCGCATGACCTGGCGCTGTTGCAATCGCGGATTGGCGGGCGCTGCAGCATCGAGCCGCTGACCGGGCGTGCACTGCTTGCTCTGCAAGGTCCGGACGCGGCTGCCGCCATCGCGCTGCTGGGCCCTGGCGCAGAACGGCTCCCGTTCATGTCCTGCGGGCGATTCAAAGTGACCGGCGTCGACTGCTTCGTGTCGCGCTCCGGCTACACTGGCGAGGACGGATTCGAGATTTCAGTCCCCGCCGCGGATGCCGAAAGCGTGGCGCGCCAGCTTCTGGCGCAGGAGTCCGTGGCGCCGATCGGATTGGGGGCGCGCGACTCGTTGCGCCTGGAAGCGGGACTATGCCTCTACGGTCATGATCTCGACGCCACCACGTCTCCCGTCGAGGCAGGCCTTGCCTGGGCGATTCCGAAAACGCGCCGCTCAGGCGGCTTTCCGGGCGCAGCGACGATCTTGCGGCAGCTCGTCGAAGGCGCGCCGCGCCGCAGGGTCGGATTGCTTCCCGCCGGCCGCGCGCCGTTACGCGAAGGAGAAATGCTGCGCGCCGGCGGTCGCGAGGTCGGCAAAGTCACGAGTGGCGGCTATGGCGCGAGCGCCGGCGGGCCGATCGCGCTGGCTTACGTTGAATCCTCCTGCGCCACGCCGGGCACCGAGCTTGAAGCCATGCCGCGCGGCAAGCCCCTCGCCTGCCGTGTGGTCCCCCTGCCCTTTGTTCCCCATCGTTACTTTCGAGGAATCCAGCCATGAGCACGATGCGCATTACTGAAGATCACGAATGGATACGTCTGGAGGACGGCGCCGTCGGCATCACCGAGTTCGCGCAGGAACAGCTCGGCGACATCGTGTTCGTGGAATTGCCGCAGGTCGGCCGAAAACTCAAGAAAGACGAGGAAGCCGTGGTGATCGAATCGGTGAAGGCCGCCGCGGGATGCAAGGCCCCGGTCGCGGGCACGGTGCTGGAGGTGAACGCCCTCCTTGCCGAGGCACCGGCGACAATCAATCAGGATCCGACCGGCAAGGGCTGGCTGTTCAAGCTGAAGATCGACGATCCCGAGGAACTCAAGGCGCTGCTGGATGAAGCCACCTACCGCGCCCGCTTGAGCAAATGAGCGCCGAAGAACCCGGGTTTGCGCGGCGCCACATCGGCCCGAACGAGGCGGAACAGGGCGAGATGCTCGCGCTGCTCGGCTACTCGGGCATGGACGAGCTGATCCGCGACGCGGTGCCGGCCTCGATCCGGCGTACCGAGCCGCTCAAGCTCCCCGCACCCCTGAGCGAAGCCCAGGCCCTCGACACGCTCGCTGAAATCGCGGCGCACAACCGCGTGATGAGATCGTTCATCGGACAGGGTTATTACGCCTGCCACACGCCGTCGGTGATCCTGCGCAACGTCCTGGAAAACCCGGGCTGGTATACCGCCTACACGCCCTACCAGCCGGAAATCTCGCAGGGGCGGCTCGAGGCGCTGCTCAACTTCCAGACGCTGGTGGGCGATCTCACCGGCATGGACATCGCCAACGCGTCGATGCTCGATGAGCCGACCGCGGCGGCCGAAGCAATGGCGCTTGCGCGGCGCGTGTCGAAACACAAGGCAAACCGGTTCTTCGTCGACGCCGATTGCCATCCGCAGACCATCGCGGTGGTGCGCACCCGCGCGCAGGCCGCCGGCATCGAAATCGAGATCGGCGATGCGCAGCGGGATCTGGCGGGCGCCGAGGTCTTCGGCGCCCTGCTGCAGTATCCCGGCTCGAGCGGCGAGATCCGCGATCCGCGGCAGGCGATCGCGCGGGCGCGCGAGCGCGGGGCAATCGTCGCCATGGCCGCCGACCTGCTCGCGCTCTGCCTGCTCAGCCCGCCCGGCGAGCTTGGCGCCGACATCGCGGTCGGCTCGGCGCAGCGCTTCGGCGTGCCGCCCGGTTGCGGCGGCCCGCATGCGGGCTATCTCGCCACGCGCACGGCGCACCAGCGCTCGCTGCCAGGTCGGCTCGTCGGGGTGACGATCGACGCCGCCGGCAACATCGCCTATCGCCTGGCGCTGCAGACCCGCGAACAGCACATCCGGCGCGAAAAGGCGACAAGCAACATCTGCACCGCCCAAGTGCTGCTGGCGGTGATGGCATCCATGTACGCGGTCTACCATGGCCCGGATGGATTGACCGCCATCGCGCGGCGCGTCCACCGGCTCACGTGCGCGCTTGCAGCAGGACTGGAACGCCTCGGCTGGAAGGTCAGGACGCAGGCCTACTTCGACACCATTGCCATCGACACCGGTTCGCGCAGCGCAGCGCTGCTCGCCGCGGCGTGCACCAAAGGCTTCAATCTGCGCGCCATCGACGCCACGACCATCGGCATCGCGCTCGACGAAACGGCGACCGAGGATGAGGTGCGGCAACTGTGGCAGATCTTCGCCCAAGGCAAGGCGGCTCCGTTCACGTCGCTCGAGGCGCCCGACCGGCTGCCCGACGCGCTGCGGCGCCGCTCGCCATTCCTCGCGCATCCCGTGTTTCACCGCTACCGTTCCGAGACCGGGATGATGCGCTACCTGCGCCGGCTCGCGGACCGCGACCTGGCCCTGGACCGCAGCATGATCCCGCTCGGCTCCTGCACCATGAAGCTCAACGCCGCCACCGAAATGATCCCGGTGAGCTGGAAGGGATTCGCCGCGATCCACCCGTTCGCGCCCGCCGACCAGGCGCAGGGCTATGCGCGGCTGATCGGTGACCTGGAGCGCTGGCTGGCCGAGATCACAGGCTATGACGCGGTTTCCCTGCAGCCCAACGCAGGCTCGCAGGGCGAGTTCGCGGGGCTGCTGGCGATCCGCGCCTGGCACGCCGCGCGCGGCGAGGGTCATCGCGAGGTGTGCCTCATCCCGGCCTCGGCGCACGGCACCAATCCGGCCTCGGCGCAAATGGCCGGCATGCGGGTGGTGGTGGTGGACTGCGACGAGCGCGGCAACGTGGACCTGGCCGATCTCGAACGCAAGGCCGGTGCGCACGCGCGTGAGCTCGCCGCGCTGATGATCACCTACCCTTCGACGCACGGTGTTTTCGAGGAGACCGTCGGCGAGATCTGCGAGGCAGTGCATCGTCACGGCGGGCAGGTTTACCTGGACGGTGCGAACCTCAATGCGCTCGTCGGCCTGGCCGCACCGGGGAAATTCGGCGCCGACGCGTCGCACCTCAACCTGCACAAGACCTTCTGCATCCCGCACGGCGGCGGCGGCCCCGGCGTCGGGCCGGTCGCGGTGCGCGCGCATCTGGCGCCCTTCCTGCCGGGCCGGGGCGTCGTCGGCCAGGTCGCCGGCGCGCCTTACGGCAGCGCCGGGATCCTGCCGATTCCCTGGGCCTACATTGCGATGATGGGCGCCGCCGGCCTCGCCGAGGCGACCCGCACCGCGGTCCTCAGCGCCAACTATGTCGCCCGGCGACTCGCGCCGCACTACCCGGTGCTCTACACCGGGCCCGGCGGCCTGGTGGCGCACGAGTGCATCATCGATCTGCGTCCGTTCAGGGAGAGCGCCGGGATTTCCGTCGACGATGTCGCCAAGCGCCTGATGGACTTCGGCTACCACGCGCCCACCATGTCCTTCCCGGTAGCCGGAACCCTGATGATCGAACCGACGGAGTCGGAATCCAAGGGCGAGCTCGACCGCTTTTGCGAAGCGATGATCGCGATCCGCGAGGAGGTGCGCGCCGTGGAGGAAGGCCGCTGGCCGCGCGAGGACAACCCGCTGATACACGCTCCCCACACCGCGCAGGCGCTGCTGGTGCCGGATTGGAAGCATCCCTACTCCCGCGAGCAGGCCGCCCATCCTCTGCCCTGGGTGCGCGCGCAAAAGTACTGGCCGCCGGTTGGCCGGATCGACCACGTGCACGGCGATCGCAACCTGGTGTGCGCCTGCCCGCCGCTGAGCGCCTATGCCTGACGAGCGCCCTAGCCCGAACCTGCGCTCCGAAGCGGAATCCGCCTATGCCTGGCTGCGTCTCGCCGCCTCGCTCGCGCTGATGACGCTGGGCGCCGCAGGCATGTATGCCGTGACCGTGGCGCTGCCGCTCGTGCAGGTGGAGTTCGGTGTCGCGCGTTCGGACGCCTCGTTGCCCTACACGCTGACCATGATCGGCTTCGGCCTGGGCGGCATCCTGATGGGGCGCCTCGCGGACCGCTTTGGCGTCATCGTCCCGGTGCTGATCGGCACTTGCTGCCTCGGTGTCGGATTCGTCGCAGCGGGCTGCGCGCAAAGCCTGTGGCAATTCGCGCTCGCGCAAGGCCTGTTGATCGGCTTTCTCGGCAGTTCCGCCACCTTTGCACCACTCGTTGCGGACGCCTCCTTGTGGTTCAACCGCCGCCGCGGCATTGCGGTGGCGATCTGCGCCAGCGGCAACTACCTCGGCGGCGCGTTGTGGCCGCCGGTAGTGCAACACTTCTTCGACGGCGTCGGCTGGCGCCAGACCTACATCGGCGTGGGACTTTTCTGCTTCGCCGCGATGCTGCCGCTTGCGCTTCTGCTGCGCCGCAGGCCGCCGGCCCTCGCGGCGCCCGCTTCGGGAAGCGCAGCCAGTGCCGCGCCGCGCTCGCTGGGGTTGCCTTCGTCGCTGCTGCTCGGCCTGCTGTGCACGGCTGGCGTCGCCTGCTGCGTCGCCATGTCCATGCCGCAGGTGCACATCGTCGCCCTGTGCGGCGACCTCGGCTTCGCTGCCGCGCGCGGCGCCGAGATGCTGTCGCTGATGCTCGGCTTCGGCATCGTCAGCCGCCTGGCCTCCGGATGGATCTGCGACCGCATCGGCGGCCTGCGCACGCTGCTGCTCGGATCCACACTGCAGGCCGTGGCGCTGGCGCTGTTCCTGCCCGCCGAAGGCCTTACCTCGCTATATCTTGCCTCCGCGCTGTTTGGCCTGTTCCAGGGCGGCATCGTGCCCTCCTACGCGATCATCGTGCGCGAGTACTTCGACCCGAAGGTCGCCGGCACCACCGTCAGCATTGTCCTGACCTCGACCCTGTTCGGCATGGCGCTCGGCGGCTGGATGTCGGGCGTGCTCTTCGACATGACCGGCTCCTACCGAGCGGCGTTCGTCAACGGCATCGCCTGGAACCTGCTCAACATCGGAATCGTGGGCGCGCTGCTGTGGCGCTTGCGAAAGCGGATATATTCACACATCGTTTAAACGGAGAATCGAATGGACAAGCGTGCACATAAGGAACGGTTCGACGCGGGCCTGAAAACGCGGCGCGACGTGCTCGGCGCCGAGTACGTGGACAAGGCGATGGCCGCCGCCGACGATTTCAACAAGCCCTTCGTCGACCTGCTCAACACCTACTGCTGGAACGACATCTGGAACCGGCCGGGGCTCGATCGCAAGACGCGCTCTCTGCTGAACCTGGCGATGCTCTCGGCGCTGGGCAAGGAGCATGAACTCAAGCTGCACATCAACGGCGCGCTGAACAACGGCCTGAGCAAGGAACAGATCCGCGAGGTGTTCCTGCAGGTGGCGATCTACTGCGGCGTGCCCGCCGCCGTGGTGAGCTTCCGCTGCGCCAAGGAAGTGTTCAAGGAACGCGGCGTCTGATGGTCGTCGGCTTCATCGGCCTGGGCCGCATGGGCGAGCTCATGTCGGCAAATCTGGAGCGCGCCGGCTTCCGGCTGCAGACCTGGGACAAGGCGAAGAAGGGCAACCGCGCCTCCGCTCGGGCTGCCGCATCAGGCGCCGACGTGCTGATCACCATGGTGCCGGACGGCAAGGCTGTGCTGGACGCGCTCACCGCTGCCGTGCCGGGCCTTGCGCGCGGCGCGGTGGTGGTGGACATGAGCTCTTCCGACCCCGGCACTACGCGCAAGCTCGGGCAGATGCTTGCCTCGCGAGGCATCGCGATGCTCGATGCGCCGGTCTCGGGCGCGGTGGCCAAGGCGCGCGACGGCACGCTGGCGATCATGGTGGGCGGGCAAGCCGCAGACCTTGCTCGGGTGCGGCCGGTGCTGGAGAAGATGGGCACGGAGATTTTTCATTGCGGCGGCCTCGGAGCGGGCCATGCGACCAAGGCGCTGAATAATTACCTCGGCGCTGCGGGCACCATCGCCGGCTTCGAGGCACTGCTGATCGGCCAGGCCTTCGGCCTGGACCCGAAGACGCTGGTGGACGTCATCAACGCCTCCACAGGCAAGAACAGCACCACCGAGCGCAAAATACCCCAGCAGGTATTCACCAAGGCGTTCGCCTCGGGATTCAAGCTCGCGCTGATGTCGAAGGA
>JANNTQ010000293.1:0-3026 GCA_031394435.1 Betaproteobacteria bacterium | reverse complement strand
GTCGCGGCCTGCGCAAAAACGAGCCAGAGGCGGTGCAGCATGAGGGGTCGCTAATCTAGCACAAAGCCCTGCAAATTGAACCGCTTAGACCGCAATTCGTGGACATTCGCGCGCTCGCTCGATAGAATGGCGCCTGCTTCGCACTCTCCATCCTTTCCAGTCTCGAATCAACTCCATGAGTGACAACCAGAAAATCGACAAGACGCGGCGCAATCTCGTGGTCGCAACCTCGGTGGTGGGCGGCGCGGCCTCGCTCGGCGCGGCGGTCCCCTTTGTCGCGAGCATGATGCCCTCGGAGCGCGCCAAAGCGGCGGGCGCGCCGGTCGAAGTTGACATTTCCGCGATCGCGCCGGGCGAGATGAAGATCTTCGAGTGGCGCGGCAAGCCGGTGTGGGTGATCCGGCGTACCAAGGAAATGGTGGAGTCGCTCAAGGCCGCCGCGAGCCGCCTCACCGACCCGGGCTCGAACGCCTCACAGCAGCCCGAGTACGCAAAAAACGAGCACCGGTCTCTGAAGCCGGAGCTGATGGTGGTCGAGGGCGTGTGCACGCACCTCGGCTGCTCGCCACAGATCAAGGGCGCGGACGCCAAAGCCGAGATGGGCGCCGACTGGGCGGGCGGCTTCTACTGCGCCTGCCACGGATCCAAGTTCGACCTCGCCGGACGCGTGTTCCGCGGCGCGCCGGCACCGACCAACCTGACCGTGCCGCCCCACGCCTTTCTCTCCGACAGCACGCTGCTGATCGGCGACGACAGGAAAGGGGCGTAGACGATGGCCTCCCGCCTGATGGCGCTGTGGGACTGGTTCGACTCGCGCATGCCCAGCGTGGGCGAGGAGTACCGCAAGCACATGTCGGAGTACTACGCGCCGAAGAATTTCAACTTCTGGTACTACTTCGGCGTGCTGTCGATGCTGGTGCTGGTGATCCAGATCGTCTCCGGCATCTTCCTGACCATGCACTACAAGCCCGACGCTGCGCTCGCCTTCGGCTCGGTCGAGTACATCATGCGCGACGTGCCGGGCGGCTGGCTGATCCGCTACATCCATTCCACCGGCGGCTCGGCATTCTTCATCGTGGTCTACCTGCACATGTTCCGCGCGCTGCTCTACGGTTCGTATAAGGACCCGCGGGAACTGGTGTGGATCTTCGGCGTGCTGATCTACCTTGCGCTGATGGCGGAGGCCTTCCTCGGCTATCTGCTGCCCTGGGGCCAAATGTCCTACTGGGGCGCGCAGGTGATCGTGAACCTGTTCGCCGTGGTGCCGTTCATCGGCCCCGACCTCGCGCTGTGGATCCGCGGGGACTACGTGGTGTCGGACGTGACGCTCAATCGTTTCTTCGCGCTGCACGTGATCGCCTTGCCGCTGGTGCTGCTGGGCCTGGTGGTGGCGCACATCCTCGCGCTGCACGACGTCGGCTCGAACAATCCCGACGGCGTCGAGATCAAGAAGAACAAGGACGCCAACGGCAGGCCGGTGGACGGCATCCCGTTCCACCCCTACTACACAGTCAAGGACACGGTCGGCACCATCGTGTTTCTCGCCGTGTTCTGCATCGTCATGTTCTTCATGCCGGAGCTGGGCGGTTACTTCCTCGAGCACAACAACTTCATCCCGGCCGACCCGCTGCAGACGCCGGAGCACATCGCGCCGCTGTGGTACTTCACCCCCTACTACTCGATCCTGCGCGCGGTGCCGCCGCTGTTCAACTCGCAGTTTCCGGGGGTGCTGGCGATGGGCATCGCCACCCTGATCCTGTTCCTGTTGCCGTGGCTCGACCGCTCGCCAGTGAAGTCGATCCGCTATCGTGGCGTCTACTGGAAGGGCGCAGTCGCCCTGTTCGTCGTCGCGTTCCTGGTGCTCGGCTACCTTGGCATCGAGCCGACGACGGTGTGGGGGCAATTCACGGTCGCAGAAGGTTCGCTCATGGACCGGTTGCTCGACACCAAGGACCGCGCCACCTGGATGGCCCGCCTGTGCACGCTGATCTACTTCGCTTTCTTCATCCTGATGCCCTGGTACACGGCGAAGGACAAGGTGAAGCCGGTGCCCGACCGGGTGACGATGTGAGGGTCGCGGGCATGAGAACGCTCCTCGCCGCCTTGCTCGCCGCGCCTGCCCTCGCGCTTGCCGCAGCAGGCGGCCATCCGCTTGAGAACGCGCCGATCGATCCGCGCGACCTGGGCAGCCTGCAGTCGGGGGCGCGCACGTTCGTCAACTACTGCCTCGGCTGCCATGGCCTGCAGTACATGCGCTATAACCGCCTTACCGACCTCGGCCTCACGGAAGCGCAGATCCGCGACAACCTCATGTTCAGCGCCGACAAGGTCGGCGAGACGATGAAGGTCGCCATGACGGTGAAGGACGGCAAGGCCTGGTTCGGCGTGCCGCCGCCCGACCTGTCGGTAGTCGCGCGCTCGCGCGGCGCGGACTGGCTGTACACCTACCTGCGCACTTTTTACCGCGACCCCAGGGCGGCGCATGGCTGGAACAACAAGGCCTTCCCCAACGCCGCCATGCCGCACGTGCTGTGGCAGGTCCAGGAGCAGAGCAGCGCGGTGCAGTACGACAACACGGTGCGCGACCTGGTCAATTTCCTCGCCTACGTCGGCGAGCCCTCGGCACAGTCGCGCAAAGCGATCGGCATCGTGGTGCTGTTGGTGCTCGGCGTGCTGTTCATCTTTGCCTACGCCATGAAGAAGGCGTTCTGGAAGGACGTACGCTAAACCGGCGCAAGCCCAACCCCGAAGCCGGGCTGGCTTTGCCGTCCGGCTTTTCATCAGGATCCCCGCCTCATGATGCAACTTTATTCCGGCACCACGTGCCCCTTCAGCCATCGCTGCCGCTTCGTGCTGTACGAGAAGGGCATGGACTTCCAGGTCATCGACGTGGACATGTACAACAAGCCGGAAGACATCGCGGTGATGAACCCGTACAACCGGCTGCCGGTGCTGGTCGAGCGCGACTTGATCCTGTACGAGTCGAACATCATCAACGAGTACATCGACGAACGCTTCCCGCACCC
>JANNTQ010000291.1:0-2012 GCA_031394435.1 Betaproteobacteria bacterium | reverse complement strand
ACGAGGCGGAAACCCGGCAGCGCGCAGTCGTAGAACAGGCCGTCAACCTCGGCTTCGGTGAGCACCACGGGCAGGAAGCCGTTTTTAAAGCTGTTGTTGTAGAAGATGTCGCCGAACGAAGGCGCGATGACGCACCTGAAGCCGTACTGCTGCAGCGCCCAGGGCGCGTGCTCGCGCGAGCTGCCGCAGCCGAAATTCTTGCGCGCGAGCAGGATCTCGGCGCCCTTGTAGCGCGAGTGGTTGAGGACGAAATCCGGGTTGAGCGAGCGCTTCGCGTTGTCCATGCCCGGCTGGCCGATGTCGAGGTAGCGCCAGGCGTCGAACAGGTTCGGACCGTAGCCGCTGCGCTTGATGGATTTCAGGAACTGCTTCGGGATGATGGCGTCGGTATCGACGGTGGCGCGGTCGAGCGGCGCCACCAGGCCGTTCAGCACGCTGAACTTCTCCATGTCAGCGCCAGCTCCGCACGTCGACGAAATGGCCGGCGATGGCCGCCGCGGCCGCCATCGCGGGGCTCACCAGGTGGGTGCGGCCGCCGGCGCCCTGCCGGCCTTCGAAATTGCGGTTCGAGGTGGAAGCGCAGCGCTCGCCAGGCTCGAGGCGGTCGGCATTCATCGCCAGGCACATCGAGCAGCCCGGTTCGCGCCACTCGAAGCCCGACTCGCGGAACACGCGGTCAAGGCCCTCCTTCTCGGCCTGCGCTTTCACGAGGCCCGAGCCCGGCACCACCATCGCCAGCTTGATACTCGCGGCCACTTTCCTTCCCTTTGCCACCGCGGCGGCGGCGCGCAGGTCCTCGATGCGCGAGTTGGTGCAGGAACCGATGAAGATTTTGTCCAGCTTGATGTCCTGGATCGGCGTGCGCGGCTTGAGGCCCATGTAGACCAGCGCGCGTTCCAGACCTTCGCGCTTGATCGGATCCTTCTCCTTGTCGGGGTCCGGCACCTGTGCGTCGACCGTCACGACCATCTCGGGCGAGGTGCCCCAGGTGACCTGCGGCGCGATTTCGCGCGCATCGAGCTTCACTTCACGGTCGAAAATCGCCTCCGCATCGCTCGCCAGCATTTTCCAGCTGGCCACCGCCTGGTCCCACTCCGCCCCGGTCGGCGAAAACGTGCGGCCCTTGAGGTACTCGATGGTGGTGTCGTCTACCGCCACCATGCCGGCGCGCGCGCCCGCCTCGATCGCCATGTTGCAGACCGTCATGCGGCCTTCCATCGACAGCGCGCGGATGGCGCTGCCGGCGAATTCCACTGCACTGCCCGTCCCGCCCGCGATACCGATGCGGCCGATGATCGCGAGCACGATGTCCTTCGCCGTCACGCCGCGGCCGAGCGGCCCCTCGACGGTGATGCGCAGGTTCTTCATTTTCTTCGTCACCAGGCACTGCGTCGCGAGCACGTGCTCGACTTCGGAAGTGCCGATGCCGTGCGCGAGGCAGGCAAAGGCGCCGTGCGTGCTGGTGTGCGAGTCGCCGCAGACCACGGTCATCCCCGGCAACGTCGCACCCTGCTCCGGCCCGATGACGTGCACGATGCCCTGGCGCTTGTCGAGGAACGGAAAGTAGACCTTGGCGCCGTATTCCTTGATATTGGCGGTGAGCGTCTCGACCTGCAGGCGCGAAATCGGATCTTCGATGCCGGCGATGCCGCGCTCCCAGCCCGTGGTGGGTGTGTTGTGGTCGGCGGTGGCGACCACCGATCCGATGCGCCAGGGCTTGCGGCCGGCGAGTTTCAGGCCCTCGAAAGCCTGCGGACTGGTGACTTCGTGCACCAGGTGACGGTCGATGTACAGCAGCGCCGTGCCGTCTTCCCCGACGTGCACCGCGTGGCTGTCCCAGAGTTTGTCGTAAAGCGTGCGTCCCATGGCTTTGTGCGCGTGCATTTCGCCGTGCAGAAAATGGGATTATCCCATAGTAAATCAGCGTTTTACACCTTGACCTTCCAAGCGACGAGTGCAGTACCGCAAAGCGCAAACAAGGCGCTGATCGCGAAACTGGCCGGCGCGCCCAG
>JANNTQ010000180.1:0-3289 GCA_031394435.1 Betaproteobacteria bacterium | reverse complement strand
TAAACCCCGGCCTTCCTCTTGGGCACGCGGTACTTGGCGAGCTCGTTCAAAGTGTTCGGCCAGTCGTGCCAGTAGACGAAGTCGAAGTAGGCGTCGCCGGACTGGTTGGCGATGGCGCCCCAGTACTTCGCGTACTTCATGCCGTGGAGGATCGCGCCGTAGCCGCCTGAGGACTTGCCGAAGCAGCCGCGGTGGTCCCGCGACGCCAGGGTGCGGAACTCCCGATCGACGAAGGGAATGATCTCGCGCGTGAGGTAGTCGGCGTAGTTGCCGATCGCGGAGGAGTTGACGTACTGGTTGCCACCCAAAGCGGTGAAGCAGTCCGGAAACACGAGGATCGCGGGCCCCATCTTCTTATCAAAGATGAGCCGCGCAGCGCGCTCCGGCACGTTGTCGCCGAAGGGCTTCCAGTTGGTGTGCGCCAAACCGGAGCCGGTGAAGCCGACGAGGTCGTAGAGCACCGGGTAGCGCTTCCTGGCGGAATGGTCGTAGCCCGGCGGCAGCCAGACGCCGAGCTTGCGCAGGTGCGGATCGCCGAGCGGGTTGCCCTTGAGGATCTTCGAGTCGTGCTCGAGGACGACGAAAGTGCCGGGGTGGCCTTTGGGGCGTTTGAGGCTCACCGCGCCCCGCCCGCCGGCGCCACCGCCGCGCCCTCGATCCCGTGCCGGCGCAAGGCCTCGGCCACGAACCCCGAAGCTTTCATCTCCTCCACGAACGCGGTGAGGTACTTCGCCCCCGCCTGGCGCCCCACCCGCATGCCCATGGCCTGGTTGATCACCATGAAGCGCCCGGGCAGCAGGCGCAGGCCGGGAACGCGTTTCGCATCCATCTCGAGCTGTTGCCTCACCCCTGCGGCCACGTCGAGCCGGTTGGCGAGGAAATAATCGACCACCGCGGGCGAGGTGGGCGCCCGCTCGATCTTCGCCTTCGTCAATTCGCGCGTCAGGTACAGGTCGTAGGCGCTCTTGTTGCCGACGGCGACGCGGATGCCTTCGCGGTCCACTTCCTCGTTGGCGCGGATCGGCGAGTCGTTGCGCACCAGGTACGCGCCCTCGATCTGCACATAGGGCCCAGTGAAGGCGGTGTCCACGGCGCGCGCCGGGTCGATGGCGAAAAAGCCCACGTCCACGCGGCCGGACTTGAGCGTCTCGACCGACTGCCCGGCGGAGGTGACGGTGACCAGCTCCGCCGGAACGCCGAGCCTGCGCGCGAGTTCGCGCGCGAGATCCACCGACACGCCGGCGGGCCCGCCGGTGGCGGCGTCCTGCTTCGCGAGGATGGGATTGCCGAAATTGATCACCGCGCGCAGCTTTCCGGTGGGCGCGAGCTCCGCGACCGCGGCGGGCGGGGCGGTGGGAGCGTTGACACCGGCGCAGGCGCCCAGACAAAGGGCAGCGAAAGCAACAAGCAGAGTGCGGGTCATCGACTGCATAAATTGCTTTCAGACGAACTGGTTCTTCAACACGGTTTCCCCCCGCCACAGGCGCCCGAGGTTCTCCAGCAGCAGGTCGATCACGTTGTCCTCGTAGCGGCGCGTCTCGCCGGCGGTGTGCGGCGTGATCAGCACGTTGGGCGCGGCCCACAGCGCGGAATCCGCCGGCAGCGGCTCCTGCCACACGCAGTCCAGCGCCGCCCCGGCTATAGCGTTGCGCCCGAGCGCCTCAACCAGCGCAGGCTCGTTCACCACCTTGCCGCGCGCGACGTTCACGAGGTAGGCCGAGGGCTTCATCGCCGCGAGCGCCTTCGCGTCGATCAGGTTCTCGGTGGCAGGCGCGAGCGGGCAGGTCAGCGCAACGAAGTCGGCTTGCGGCAGCACGGCAAGCAACCCCTCCGCCCCAACCACCCGATCAGCCGCACCCGCGCCCCTGGACACGTCGCGCCGGGTGCCGATTACTTTCATGTCGAAGGCCTTGGCGAGCTGCGCCAGGCGGGAGCCGATGCGCCCCAGGCCCACGATCACCAGGGTCTTGCCGCCCAGTTCGTCCTCGCGCCGCGCGATCTCGCCGATCATGCCGCGCCACTTCTTCGCCGCCTGGTTGTCGCGCGCCTCGGGCAGCTTCCTCGCCAGCGCGAGGATCAGCGCGATGGCGTGCTCGGCGACCGCGCGTTCGTTGGCGCCCTGCGCGCTGGCGACGCGAATGCCGGCGCCGGCCAGGGACCCACGCGAATACTGGTCGGTGCCGGCGCTGATCGACTGGATGAAGGCCAGCCGCGGCGCCCGGGGAATCAGGTCGTTGCGCCACAGGCCGGAGCACAGCAGGACATCCACTTGCGCGATGCGCGCCTGCAGTTCGTCCGGGCTGCGCACCTCGAACCAATCGAGCCCGATGTTGCGCAGCGCAAAGCGCTCGCCCAGGCGGTAGGCGACGTGCGCGAAGCAGATGGTGAGTTTGTCCCGGGCGGGAAGGGGGCGTGGGTTCATGCGTACCTCGCGCTCGCGGCGCTACTTGATGAAGCCGAAAACCCGCGGCAGATAGAGCGAGATTTCCGGGATGAACGCGACCACGAACAGCACCACGATGATGGCAGCGATGAACGGCAACGTCGCCGGCACCAGCTTCTCCATGGGCAGGCCGCTGATCGACATTCCCACGAACAGGCACAGGCCCACCGGCGGCGTCACGTGCCCAAGGGCGGAGGCGATCACGCACACCATGCCGAAATGGATCGGATGGATGCCGACCGCCACGGCCCCGGGCAGCAGCACCGGCACCGTCACCAGGATGATCTCCGCGGGAGTGAGGAAGGTACCGAGCAGGACGTACAGCACGATGACCAGCATCATGAACGCCCACCACGTCGGCGCCACCTGCGCGATCGCATCGGCGACCTGGATCGGAAACTTGGAATAGGTGAGCACCCAGCCGAAGGAGCCCACCATGCCGATGATCAGGCCGATCACGCCGGTAAGCCGCGCCGAGTCGGCAAAAATCTTCGGCAGTTCGCGCAGGGTGGGTTCCTTGTAGAACAGCGGCGGCACGATGAGCGCGTAGACCACCGCCACGGCGGCGGCCTCGGTCGGCGTGAAGAGCCCGAAGACGATGCCGCCCATGATGATGATCGGGATCATGAGCGCGGGCAGCGAGCGGCGCAGCACGGCTCCGAACTCGCGCAGCGTCGGCGGCTTCTCTTTCGGGTAATTTCGCTTGCGCGCGATGATGAAGACCGGGACCGACATGCCGATGGCGATCAGCAGCCCGGGCAGATAGCCGGCCGCGAAGATCGCCGCCACCGACTCGTCCGCCATCCACGCGTAGATCACCGCGATGATCGAGGGCGGGATGATCGG
>JANNTQ010000249.1:0-18789 GCA_031394435.1 Betaproteobacteria bacterium | reverse complement strand
TCGCGCTGCAGGCCGTTCGGGTAGAGCTGGTCGGGGTGGTAGTTGCTGGTCATGACGAAGGCCACACCCCGTCGCATGACCTGCTCCAGGTAGCGCCCGAGGATCATCGCGTCGGCGATGTCGGCGACGTGGAATTCGTCGAAGCAGACCAACCGGTATCGACGCGCGGTGCGCTCGGCCACCGCCGCGATCGGGTCCTCGGTGCCCTTCAGCTGGTCGAGCTCGCGGTGGATCTCGCGCATGAAGTGGTGGAAGTGCACGCGCCGTTTTCTCACCAGCGGCACGCAGAGATAGAACGCGTCCATCAGGAAGCTCTTGCCCCGTCCGACCGCGCCCCAGAGGTAGACGCCGTTGGGCAGCGGCGGCCGCACCAGCAAGCGTTTGAGCGAGTTCGAGCGGCGTGCCTTGTAGGCGCTCCACTCCTCGTACAGGCGCTGCAGGCGCTCGACCGCGCGCCACTGCGCGGGATCCGAAACGAAGCCGCGGTTCTCGAGTTGCCGGCGGTACAGCGAGACAACGTCGCTCACCGTCCTGCTTCCATGCTCACCAACAGGCTGCCCCTGTGACGGCGGACGGGCGATCAAATGGCACGGAACCGTCAGGGTTGCGGAACTTCCCCGAGTACGGTGCAGCGGCGGATCACGCGCCGCTGGGTCGCGGGATCGTAAGTCGTCGCGCGATGCTGCAGGCAGCGGTTGTCCCAGACGATGAACTGTCCTGCCTTCCAGACGTGCTCGTAGGTCAGGTCGGGCTGGATCGCCAGCGCGTTGAGTTCCTCGATCAGCGCGCGGCCCTCGTCATATCCCATGCCGAGAATGGTTTCCGCATGGTCGCCGAGGTACAGGCATTTGCGGTGCGTTTCCGGATGGGTGCGAACCACGGGGTGATCGACCGGCGGCACCTTTTCCTTTTGCGCCGCGGTCATCGGCTGTTCGCCATGGCGCCGGGTGCGGGAAAAATCCAGGTTGTGAACCGCGCGGAGATTGGCGATGCGGTTCTTCCACTCGGCACTCAGGCGCTCGTAGGCGCCGTACATGTCGCAGAAATGGGTTTCGCCGCCCTTGCCGGCCGCCAGCTCGGCGTACAGCAGGGTGGCCTGTCCGGTGACGCGTTGCCAGGAGCCGTCGGTGTGCCACACCAGCGTGCCCTTGTCGGGAAACCGGCCGCTCGGGTTGCCGTCCTGGTCCAGGTTCGACAGGTAATAAAGCTCCGGGTGGCCTGCGACGTGATACTGGTTCATGACGTGGATCTGCACTTCGCCGAATTGCCGGGCAAATTCGACCTGCCGCGCCGGTGGCAATTCCTGCGGCGGGAACAGCAACACCTGACAACGAAGAAACGCGTCGTAAAGCAATGCGAAGGTTTGCTCGTCCACGCCGCGCGCCAGATCCACACCGATGATTTCAGCGCCGAGGTGCGGGCTCAAAGCCCGTAGCTCCAGCACAGGGCGTTGGCTTGCGAGGGTTTGCATGCGTGAGCCTGCTGGAAGTGGATCGCCGGTTTCCCTTGTCCGGCGTGGCAACGGCAAGGTACGTCCGGCGTTAAGGGGTGTCAAATCGCTCGGCGCCTCAGATGTTCAGCGCGCGTTTGTCGACCGCCAGGGCCGCGTCCTTCAGCGCCTCGGACAGCGACGGGTGCGCATGGCAGATCATGCCGATGTCCTCGGCCGAGCCGCGGAATTCCATCGCCACCACGGCCTCGGCGATGAGCTCGCCGGCGAACGGGCCGATGATGTGCACACCGAGAATCTCGTCGGTCTTCGCGTCGGCGAGGATTTTCACCAGCCCGGTGGTGTCGCCGAGGGCCCGCGCCCGCGCGTTGGCGGCGAAAGGGGCGCTGCCCGCCCGGTACTCCACGCCTTCTGCCTTCAATTGCTGCTCGGTCTTGCCGACCCAGGCGATCTCCGGCGTGGTGTAGATCACCCAGGGCACGGTGTTGAAATCCACGTGGGGCTTCTGCCCGGCGATGCGCTCGGCCACGGCGATGCCCTCTTCCTCGGCCTTGTGCGCAAGCATCGGGCCACGAACCGCGTCGCCGATTGCCCAAACGCCTGGCAGGTTGGTCCGGCACTCGCCGTCCACGGCGACCAACCCCCGCTCGAGCTTCAGCCCCACCCCTTCTGCGTTCAGGCCGTTGGTATTCGCTGTTCGGCCAATGCAAACGACAAGCCGGTCGCACTCCAAGGTTTTGGATGAACCATTTTCTGTAGTATATTGAATAGTCACGCTTTTATTCTTATAAACTTTGGCGATTTTCACGCCAAATTCAATCTTCAGACTCTGCCTGGCGAAGACCTTCGCGGCCTCCCGGGCGATCTGCTCGTCGGCCGCGCCGAGGAACCCAGGCAGAGCTTCGAGGATCGTCACTTCAGACCCCAGCCGGCGCCAGACGCTGCCCATCTCCAGCCCGATGACCCCGGCGCCGATGACCCCGAGGCGCTTGGGCACCTCAGGGATGGCCAGCGCCCCGTCGTTGCTGAGGATCAGCTGCTCGTCGAAATCCGCCCCCGGCAGAGGGCGAGGATTCGACCCGGTGGCGATGATGACGTTCTTCGCCGTGAGAGTTTCCCCGGCCACCAGGATTTCCAAGGGGGATTTGCCGAAGCTTCCACGCCCGTGAAAGAACGTCACCTTGTTCTTCTTGAAGAGGTACAGCACGCCGTCGTTGCTCGCCTTTACGACCTGGTCCTTGCGCATGAGCATCTGCGCGAGGTCGAGTTCCAGGCCTTTTACCTTCACGCCGTGCTCGGCGAAGCCGTGCCCGGCCTGCTCGTAATTCTCCGAGGACTGCAGCAGCGCCTTGGACGGGATGCAGCCCACGTTGGTGCAGGTGCCGCCCAGCGCCGGCTTGCCGTCCGCCCCGCGCCAATCGTCCACGCAGGCGACCTTCATCCCCAGCTGCGCGGCACGGATCGCGGCGATATAGCCGCCGGGGCCGCCGCCGATCACCACCACGTCGAACGGCTTCGCCACCGGTCAGATCTCGAGCGCGAGCCGCGCCGGATCCTCCAGCGCTTCCTTCATCGCCACCAGCGCCAGCACCGCTTCCCTGCCGTCGATGATGCGGTGGTCGTAGGACAGCGCGAGGTAATTCATCGGGCGCACCACCACCTGGCCGTTCTCCACCACGGCGCGCTCCTTGGTCGCGTGCACGCCGAGGATCGCCGACTGCGGCGGATTGATGATCGGCGTGGAGAGCATCGAGCCGAACACGCCGCCGTTGGAAATGGAGAACGTGCCGCCGCTGAGCTCCTCCAGCGAAAGCTTGCCCTCCTGCGCCTTGGTGCCGTACTCGGCGATCTTCTTCTCGATGGCGGCAAAGCCGAGCTGGTCGGCGTCGCGAACGATGGGCACCACCAGGCCGCGCGGGCTGCCCACCGCGACGCCGATGTCGAAATAGCCGTGGTACACGATGTGGTTGTCGTCCACCGAGGCGTTCACCACCGGAAACTTCTTCAGCGCGTGCACCGCTGCCTTGACGAAGAAGGACATGAAGCCCAGGCGCACGCCGTGCTCCTTCTCGAAGCGTTCGGCGTACTTCTTGCGCAGGTCCATCACCGGCTGCATGTTGACTTCGTTGAAGGTGGTGAGGATCGCGGCGCTGGACTGGGACTGCAACAGGCGCTCGGCAATGCGCGCGCGCAGGCGCGACATCGGCACCCGCTGTTCCGGCCGCCCGGAGGGCGGCTGCTCCACGCCTGCCGGCGGCGCAGGTTGCGGCAGCGGGACCATCGCCAGCACATCGCCCTTGGTGACGCGGCCGTCGCGGCCGGTACCTTGGACAGTGGTCAAGTCAACAGCTTTCTCCGCCGCCAACTTCCTGGCCGCGGGCATCGCCGCGGGAACGGGCGCAGCAGAAGCTTTCGCCGCTCCCGCCGCAGAAGCGGCGGCGGGAACGGCGATCGTGGAAGGGCGAGCTGCGGTGTCGATCCTGGCGATGACTTCGCCCGCCAGCACGGTGCTCTTTTCGCCTTTCAGGATGCTCACCAGCACGCCGTCGGCGGGACTGGGCAGCTCGAGCACCACCTTGTCGGTCTCGATGTCGATCAGGTTTTCGTCGCGCTTCACCGACTCGCCCTGCTTCTTGTGCCAGGCAAGCAGGGTCGCCTCGGCGACCGACTCGGACAACTGCGGCACTTTCACCTCAATCAGCACCGGCCCCGCCTTTCCTCGCGCTGGCCTGCACCGGTAGTACCAGGTTGTCGCTGAGCGGGGCGAAGGCTGCCGCCACCAGTTCCTTTTGCTGCTCGACATGCAGCGACAGGTAACCCACCGCGGGTGATGCCGAGGACTTGCGCGTGGCGTAGGCCAGCGTCTGGTCCGGGCGCATGTGACGCAGGATGTAGTGCTGGATGCGGTGCCAGGCACCCTGGTTGCCCGGTTCCTCCTGGCACCACAGCACTTCCCCGGCGTTGGCGTAGAGATTGATCTGCTGCTGGAAGTCGTCGTGCGGGAACGGATAGAGCTGCGCGATGCGCACGATGGCCATGTCCTTGATGCCCATCTCCCTGCGCGCCGCCATCAGGTCGAAGAACACCTTGCCGCTGCACAGAATCACGCGCTTGACCTGGTCCGCTTTGATACTGTCGTCCCATTCGCCGTTGACGGCCCTGAACTTGCTCTCGGCGAACTCGGCCAGCGGCGACACCGATTCCTTGTGCCGCAGCAGGCTCTTGGGCGTGAAAATGATCAGCGGCTTGCGGTACGGGCGGATCATCTGCCGCCGCAGCAGGAAAAACATCTGCACCGGCGTCGCCGGGATGCAGACCTGTATGTTGTAGTCGGCGCACAACTGCAGG
This sequence comes from Betaproteobacteria bacterium, assembly GCA_031394435.1. Lineage (GTDB taxonomy): Bacteria > Pseudomonadota > Gammaproteobacteria > Burkholderiales > SG8-39 > JAABQT01. The sequence goes on along the minus strand of JANNTQ010000249.1, from coordinate 13,991 downwards.
AAGCGCTCCGGCCGCGCCGAGGAATGTTCCGGCCCCTGGCCCTCGTAGCCGTGCGGCAGCATCAACACCATGCCGCAGATGCGGCCCCACTTCACTTCGCCGGCCGCGATGAACTGGTCGATGACCACCTGGGCGCCGTTGACGAAGTCGCCGAACTGCGCCTCCCACACCACCAGTTCGTTCGGCTCCGAGGTCGAATAGCCGTACTCGAATCCGAGCACCGCTTCTTCCGACAGCACCGAGTCGATGACCACGATGTCGCCCTGGTTGGGCGCGATGTGCTGCAGCGGGATGTAGCTGCCCGCGTCCCACTTTTCGCGGTTCTGGTCGTGCAGCACGGCATGGCGGTGAAAGAAGGTGCCGCGGCCGCAGTCCTGGCCGGAGATGCGCACCGCGAAGCCGTCCTTGAGCAGCGAAGCATAGGCGAGGTTCTCGGCCATGCCCCAGTCCACCGGCAGCTTGCCCTGTCCCATCAGGCGCCGGTCGGCGATGATCTTCTCCACGCGCGCATGCAGCTTGAAGTTGGGCGGAATCGTCGTCAGCCGCTCGGCCAGCAACTGCAGGTCGGCGAGCGGCAGCGTGGTGTCGTCGTTCTCGTTCCACTTGGTGTTCCGGTATTTCGACCAGTCCACCGCGAACGGCGGCTTGAAGTTCGACAGGATGGTCTTGTTGGTGTGAAAGCCGCCGTCCATCGCCTGGCGAAAATTCGCCGCCAACTTGTCTGCCTGGTCCGCGCCGATCACGCCCTGTGCCGCCAGCTTGTCGGCATACAGCTTGCGCGTGCCGGGGTGCGCATTGATGTTCTTGTACATCAGCGGCTGCGTCACCATCGGCTCGTCCTGCTCGTTATGGCCGAGCTTGCGGAAGCAGACCAGGTCCAGCACCACGTCCTTCTTGAACTTCACCCGGTAGTCGAGCGCGATCTCGATCGCCAGTACGCAGGCTTCGGGATCGTCGCCGTTGACGTGGAAGATCGGCGCCTCGACCATCTTCATGACGTCGGTGCAGTACAGCGTGGAGCGGCTGTCGCGCGGGTCGGAGGTGGTAAAGCCGATCTGGTTGTTGACCACGATGTGCACCGTGCCGCCGGTGCCGTAGCCGCGCGTGTTCGACAGGTTGAGCGTCTCCATCACCACGCCCTGCCCGGCCACCGCCGCATCGCCGTGGATCAGCACCGGCAGCACCTGGTCGCCGCCCCGGTCCTTGCGCCGATGCTGGCGCGCGCGCACCGAGCCCTCGACCACCGGGTTGACGATCTCCAGGTGCGAAGGGTTGAAGGCGAGCGTCAGGTGCATCGGTCCGCCGGGCGTGTTGATGTCGGAGGAGAATCCCTGGTGGTACTTGACGTCGCCCGCCGCAAGTGCGTCGTCGTGCTTGCCCTCGAACTCGCCGAACAGGTCCTTCGGCATCTTGCCAAGGATGTTCACCAGGACATTCAAGCGGCCGCGATGCGCCATGCCGATCACCAGCTCCTGCACGCCGGCCGCGCCCGCGCGCTGCAGCAGGTTGTCCAGCACCGGGATCAGCGTGTCGCCGCCCTCGAGCGAGAAGCGCTTCTGCCCCACGTAGCGGGTGTGCAGGTAACGCTCGAGCCCTTCGGCGGCCGTGAGGCGCTCCAGGATGTGCTTCTTGTAATCGGGCGCGAAGCTGGGCTTGGCGCGCACCGGCTCGAGGCGTTCCTGGATCCAGCGCTTCTCGGCCCGGCTGCTGAGGTACATGTACTCGACGCCGAGCGTGCCGCAGTAGGTCTCCTGCAGGCCGCGGATGATCTCGCGCAGTGTCGCCTGTTCCGGGCCGATGAACGATCCGGTATTGAACACCGTGTCCATGTCGGACTCGGTCAAGTCGTAGTAGGCGGGGTCGAGTTCGGGGATCTGCGCTCGCTGCTGGCGCTTGAGCGGATCGATGTCGGCCAGCAGGCAGCCGCGGAAGCGGTATTCGGCGACCAGCTGGATCACCGACACCTGCTTGCGGTCGAGCGCGCCGGCGGATGCGGGCCGCGCCGCCCCCGCCCGGGCGCGCTGCGCGAAGGACTCCACGATCGGCGCATGCGCCACGTCGCGTTCCGCCTTGCCGGCCGGCGCAGGCAGCAGCTGCAGGCGCTCGAAGTACTCGCGCCATTGCCCGGGGACGGACTGCGGGTTGTCCAGCCAGTTCTCGTAGAGCTGCTCGACGAACGGGGCGTTGCCGCCGAACAGGTGGGCGTTCGCGAGGAACTCTTGCATCATGGCACTACCTCCTGGCCAGCGGCACCACCTCGCGGCGTTGCGCGCCCTTGTACAGCTGCCGCGGGCGGCCGATCTTGTACTCGGGGTCGGCGATCATCTCCTGCCACTGCGCGATCCAGCCCACGGTACGCGCCAGCGAGAAGATGCAGGTGAACATCGCCACCGGGATGCCGAGCGCGCGCTGCACGATGCCGGAGTAGAAGTCCACGTTGGGGTACAGCTTGCGGCTGACGAAGTACTCGTCCTCGAGCGCGATCTTCTCCAGCGCGATGGCGAGTTTGAACAGACGGTCGTCGTGCAAACCGAGTTCGTTCAGCACCTCGTGGCAAGTCTCGCGCATCAGCTTGGCGCGCGGGTCGTGGTTCTTGTAGACGCGGTGGCCAAAGCCCATCAGGCGCACGCCGGAATTCTTGTCCTTGGCCCTGTTGATGAAATCGCCGACCTTGGACACGTCGCCGATCTCCTCCAGCATCTGCAGGCAGGCCTCGTTGGCGCCGCCGTGCGCGGGTCCCCACAGGCAGGCGATGCCCGCGGCGATGCAGGCGAAAGGATTGGCGCCTGACGATCCCGACATCCGCACCGTGGAGGTGGAGGCGTTCTGCTCGTGATCGGCGTGCAGGATGAAGATGCGGTCCATCGCACGCACCAGCACCGGGTTTACCTTGTACTCCTCTGTCGGCACCGCGAACATCATGCGCATGAAGTTCGCCGTATACGACAGATCGTTTCTCGGATACACGAACGGCTGGCCGATCGAATACTTGTAGGACATCGCCACGATGGTCGGCATCTTGGCGATCAACCGGAACGCCGAGATGGTGCGGTGCTGCGGATCGTTGATGTCCAGCGCATCGTGGTAGAAGGCCGACAGCGCGCCGACCACGCCCACCATCACCGCCATCGGGTGCGCGTCGCGCCGGAACCCCTGGTACAGCCGCGCCAGCTGCTCGTGCACCATCGTATGGTGCGTGACGATGCCGACGAACTCGTCCTTCTGCCTGCGGTCCGGCAGCTCGCCGTGCAGCAGCAGGTAACAAATCTCAAGGAAGTCGCAGTGCTGCGCCAGCTGCTCGATCGGGTAGCCGCGATACAGCAGCACGCCGGCGTCGCCGTCGATGTAGGTGATGGTCGAGTTGCAGCTCGCCGTCGACAGGAAGCCCGGGTCGTAGGTGAACACCCCTGCCTTGCCGTATAGCGTGCGGATGTCCACCACGTCCGGCCCGATGCTGCCGGAGAGCACCGGGAACTCGAGCTTGCGCCCGTCGTGCAGGGTAAGCGTCGCTTTCTTGTCCATGCCGTCCTTCCTTAGCCGGCGCGCAGCCGCGCCACGATGCCCTTGAATCTCACGTCGTAGCGATCGCTGCGACCGCTGACGATGTCCCACAAATCGTTGTCCTGCAGGTCCAGCAGCTCGGACAGCTCGGCGTCCTGCGGGTGGCTGCGCAGGTAGCGCTCCAGCACCAGGTCGAGCTCGAGCAGGCCGCGGCGGCACTTCCACTTCAACCGTTCGCTCGCTACGCGGTCCATCATACGGTCCTCTTCACCATGATTTCCTTGATCTTGCCGATCGCCCTGGTCGGGTTGAGGCCCTTGGGGCAGGCGTCGACGCAATTCATGATGGTATGGCAGCGGAACAGGCGGTACGGGTCTTCGAGGTCGTCGAGCCGCTCGCTGGTGGCCTGGTCGCGCGTGTCGGCGATGAAGCGGTAGGCCTGCAGCAGGCCGGCCGGGCCGACGAACTTGTCCGGGTTCCACCAGAACGACGGGCAGGCAGTCGAGCAGCAGGCGCACAGGATGCATTCGTACAGCCCGTTCAGCTCCTCGCGCTCCGCAGGCGACTGCAGCCGCTCGCGCTCCGGCGGCGGGTCGTTGTTGATCACGTAAGGCTTGATCGAGTGGTACTGCTTGAAGAACTGCGTCATGTCCACGATCAGGTCGCGGATCACCGGCAGGCCCGGCAACGGCCGCAGCGTGACGCGGTCCGGCAGGTCGGCGACCTTGGTCACGCAGGCAAGCCCGTTCTTGCCGTTGATGTTCATGGCGTCGGAGCCGCACACACCCTCGCGGCAGGAGCGGCGAAACGACAACGAGTCGTCCTGTACCTTGGCTTTCACCAGAGCATCGAGCAGCATGCGGTCTGCATGCTCCAGCTCGACGTCGTAGTCCCGCATGTAAGGACGCTGGTCCTTGTCCGGGTCGTAGCGGTAAATGGATAGTTTCATCAGTAGGTGCGTACCTTGGGCTCGAAGGTTTCCACGCTCATCGGCTTGAGGTGCACCGGCTTGTAGGCCAGCCGGTTGCCTTCCTTGTACCAGAGCGTGTGCTTCATCCAGTGCTTGTCGTCCCGCTCCGGGAAATCGCTGCGCGATTGCGCACCGCGCGATTCCTTGCGCGCCTCGGCCGAGACGATGGTCGCCATCGCGGCTTCCACCAGGTTGTCCAGCTCGAACGCCTCGACGCGCGCGGTGTTGAACACCTTCGACTTATCCTTGATGCAGGTCCTCTGGGCGCGCGCGGCGATCTGCTTCACCTTGTCGATGCCTTTCACCAGATCCTCGGGAAAGCGGAAGATTCCGCAATGCGCCTGCATGGCCCGCCGCAGATCGTTGCCGACGTCGGCCACGCGCTCGCCGCCGGCGTTTGCGTCCAGCCGCGCAAGCCGCGAGCGCGACAGCTCGCCGGCGTCCCTGGGCAGGTTGCGTTGCGGGCTGGGGAGCACGCGAATGTCCTTGATCACCTGCTCGCCCGAGGCCTTGCCGAACACCAGCAGGTCGAGCAGCGAATTGGTGCCCAGGCGGTTGGCGCCGTGCACCGATACGCAGGCGCACTCGCCCACGGCGTAAAAGCCCGGCACGATGCTCTCCGAGTTGGCGCCCTCCGGCACCACCACCTGCCCCGTGTACTTGGTCGGTATGCCACCCATCTGGTAGTGCGCCGTGGGGACCACCGGGATCGCCTCGCGGACCGGATCGGCGCTGGCGAACTTGATGGCGATTTCGCGGATCCCCGGCAGGCGCTGGTTGATCACCTCCGGCCCGAGGTGGTCGAGCTTGAGCAAGAGGTGATCCGCATCCGGACCGCAGCCGCGCCCCTCCTTGATCTCGGTGGTCATGGCGCGCGACACCACGTCGCGGCTGGCAAGGTCCTTGGCGTTGGGCGCGTAGCGCTCCATGAAGCGCTCGCCGTCCTTGTTCAGCAGGTAGCCGCCCTCGCCGCGCACGCCCTCGGTGATGAGGATTCCGGCGCCCTGGATGCCGGTGGGATGAAACTGGAAGAACTCCATGTCCTCGAGCGGGATGCCGGCGCGCGCCGCCATCCCCAGGCCGTCGCCGGTATTGATGAAAGCGTTGGTGCTCGCGGCGAAGATGCGCCCGGAGCCGCCGGTGGCGAACAGCGTCGCCTTGGCTTGCAGGATGGACAGCTCGCCGGTCTCCATCTCCAGGGCGGTCACGCCCAGTACGGCGCCGTCCTGCGGGTCGCGGATCAGGTCGAGCGCCATCCACTCGACGAAGAACTGCGTGTTGGCGCGCACGTTCTGCTGGTAAAGCGTATGCAGCATGGCGTGGCCGGTGCGATCGGCGGCGGCGCAGGAGCGCATCGCCATCTTCGCGCTGCCGTAGTCCTGCGTGTGGCCGCCGAAGGGGCGCTGGTAGATCTTGCCGTTCTCCAGCCGGTCGAAAGGCATGCCCATGTGCTCGAGCTCGACCACCACCTCGTTCGCGCGGCGGCACATGTACTCGATCGCGTCCTGGTCGCCGAGGTAATCCGACCCCTTCACCGTGTCGTACATGTGCCAGTGCCAGTTGTCCTCGGTGGAATTGGCGAGCGGCGCGGCGATGCCGCCCTGGGCCGCCACCGTGTGCGAGCGCGTAGGGAATACCTTGCTGAGCACCGCCACCTTGAGGTTGGCGCGTGCCAGTTCCAGTGCGGCGCGCATGCCGGAGCCGCCCGCGCCTACCACGATCGCATCGAACCTGCGCACTGGCAGCGCCACGCTCATCTCCAGAGGATTTGCACGGTCCAGCCGAGGTAGCCGGCGATCGCCAGCAACACCACCACTTCCAGCGTCAGACGTGCGCCCGCCGGCTTGACGTAATCCATCAGGATGTCGCGCATGCCAACCCAGGCGTGCCAGGCGAGGCTGGCGGCAAAAAGCAGGGTCGCAACTCGCATCCAGCCCTGCGCGAACAGGTCTTTCCACACCGCGTAGGTGATCGGCACGCCGCCGACCAGCACCGCCAGCAGGATCACCGTGTACACCGCCATGATCACGGCGGTGATGCGCTGGGCCAGCCAATCGCGCAGGCCGTAGTGCGCTCCGGTGACGGCGCGCTCTACCACAGCTTCACTCCCAGCCAGGCGGTGAGCGCGATGCTCGCCACCAGCACGATGACGCTGGTGAGCCGGGCGGTAGCCAAGTCCACTCCCTTGTCCAGGTCGAGGAACAAGAAGCGGATGCCGGCGCAGAAATGGTGGCAGTAGGCCCAGACCAGCAGCAGCAGGGAACTCTTCACCAGCGGCAGCCCCGCGTAGCGGCGCACGGACTCGAAGCCCGCCTCGGAAGCAAGGCTGCGATCGAGCATGAACAGCAGCCAGAGCACTGCGAGGAACAGGAGCAATCCGCTCACCCGGTGCAGGATCGACACCCAGCCGGCAAGCGGCAAGCGGATTTCGAACAGCAGCGCGGAGAGGCTGAGGTACTTCGGCCTCGGTTTTCTTATTGTTGCATTCGCCATCGGAAGTGTGGACGCTCGGCGCGACCGAAACGATTATAGCCCCGCAGCGCATTGATCGAGTTCTCTTTGTGCGCTGCGTTGCGCGATATCACTGCGGTAGAATTGCAGGCCGCTTTCTCTTCGCCTGTGGAGCCCTCGCACATGTCCAAAGCCCCCGTCCGCGTCGCCGTCACCGGCGCCGCCGGCCAGATCGGCTACGCGCTGCTGTTTCGCATCGCGGCCGGCGACATGCTCGGCAAGGACCAGCCGGTGATCCTGCAGCTGCTGGAAATCCCGGACGAAAAAGCGCAGAAAGCCCTCAAGGGCGTGATGATGGAGCTGGACGACTGTGCGTTTCCGCTGCTGCACGGCATGCTGCCGGCGTCGGAACCGATGCTGGCGTTCAAGGACGTGGGCGTGGCCTTGCTGGTCGGCGCGCGCCCGCGCGGCCCTGGCATGGAGAGAAAGGACCTGCTGGAAGCGAACGGCAAGATCTTCGCGCCCCAGGGCCAGGCGCTCGGCAAGGTCGCCAAGCGCGACGTGCAGGTGCTGGTGGTCGGCAATCCGGCCAACACCAATTGCCTGATCGCCATGAAGAACGCGAAAGACCTGCAGCCCTCGCAGTTCACGGCGATGATGCGCCTGGACCACAACCGCGCCACCTCGCAGATCGCGCAGAAGATCGGCAAGCCCAATGCCGCGGTGAAGAAAGTGACGGTCTGGGGCAACCACTCCGCCACACAGTACCCCGACCTGTTCCAGGCCGAGTGCGAAGGCAGGAAAGTCTGGCCGATGATCAACGACCAGGCCTGGTTGGAAGGCACTTTCATTCCGACGGTGCAAAAGCGCGGTGCAGCGATCATCGAGGCGCGCGGCCTGTCGTCCGCGGCGAGCGCAGCGAACGCCGCCATCGACCACCTGCGCAATTGGGCGCTTGGCACGCCCGAGGGCGACTGGGTGAGCATGGGCATCCCGGCCGATGGCAGCTACGGCATCGCCGAAGGCGTGCTCTACGGCTACCCGGTCACCTGCAGCGGCGGCCGCTACCAGATCGTCAAGGGCATCGAGGTGTCCGAATTCAGCCGCCAGCGCATGGACGCGACGCTCAAGGAGCTGCACGAAGAGCGCGACGCCGTGAAACACCTGCTCGCCGCATGACACCTGGGGCCAGATTCCGGCAGGCGCTGGCGGACGAGCGACCGCTGCAGGTCATCGGTGCGATCTGCGCCTACCACGCACTGCTCGCCCGGCGCACCGGCTACAAGGCGCTGTACCTCTCCGGCGGCGGCGTCGCCGCAGGTTCGCTGGGCCTGCCAGACCTGGGCATCTCGAACCTTGACGATGTGCTGATCGACGTGCGGCGCATCACCGACGTCTGCGACCTGCCGCTGCTGGTGGACGCGGATACCGGTTTTGGCGCCAGCGCCTTCAACGTCGGGCGCAGCACGCGCGCGCTGATCAAGGCCGGCGCGGCGGCGATGCACATTGAGGACCAGGTGGGAGCCAAGCGCTGCGGGCACCGCCCCGGCAAGGAGCTGGTGTCGACGCAAGAGATGTGCGACCGCATCAAGTCGGCGGTGGATGCGCGCAGCGACCGCTCGTTCGTGGTCATGGCGCGCACCGACGGTCTCGCCGGCGAGGGGCTGGACGCCGCCATCGCACGCGCTGTCGCATACGTCGGGGCCGGCGCGGACATGATCTTTCCCGAAGCCGTCACCGAGTTGGCGCAGTACCGCCGTTTCGTAGACGCAGTGCGGGTGCCGGTGCTCGCCAATATCACCGAGTTCGGCAGGACGCCGTTGTTTGCGCTGGAGGAGCTGCGCGCGGCGGGCGTGGCCATCGCGCTCTACCCGCTGTCCGCGTTTCGCGCCATGAATCAGGCGGCGCACAACGTATACCAGGCGGTGCGCAGGCAGGGCACGCAGAAGGACGTGCTCGGCACCATGCAGACGCGCGACCAGCTGTACGATTTCCTCGACTACCACGCCTACGAAAAGAAGCTCGATGAGCTCTTCGCCGGTCGCCCCCAAACCTAAGAAATCGGTCGCGCTTTCCGGCGTGCCGGCGGGCAACACCGCTCTGTGCACCGTCGGCCGCACCGGCAACGATCTGCACTACCGCGGCTACGACATCCTCGATTTCGCCGACCAGGCGGAGTTCGAGGAGGTGGCCTACCTGCTGGTGCACGAGAAGCTGCCGACCCGGGCCGAGCTCGACGCGTACAAGAGGCGGCTGCGATCGCTGCGCGGCCTGCCGGCCGCGCTGAAGGCCGCACTGGAGCAGCTACCGCGCGGCGCCCACCCCATGGACGTGCTGCGCACGGGCTGCTCGGTGCTGGGCACGCTTGAACCGGAGAAAGCGGGACACGAGCCCGCCGGTGCGCGCGCCATCGCCGACCGGCTGATGGCGAGCTTCGGCTCGATGCTGCTGTACTGGCAGCATTACGCGGCGTCCGGCAAACGCATCGAAACGCAGACCGACGACGACTCCATCGGCGGGCATTACCTGCGGCTGCTGCACGGCCGGGCGCCCTCGCCCGCTCACGTGCGCGCGATGCATACCTCGCTGATCCTGTACGCCGAGCACGAGTTCAACGCCAGCACCTTCACCTGCCGCGTGATCGCCGGTACCGGCAGCGACATGCATTCCGCGATCACCGGCGGCATCGGCGCACTGCGGGGACCCAAGCACGGCGGCGCCAACGAAGTGTCAGACGAAATCCAAAAGCGCTACAAATCGGCGGACCAGGCCGAGGCCGACATCCGGCGGCGCATGGCGGCCAAGGAAATCGTGATCGGTTTCGGCCATCCGGTCTACACCACCGGCGACCCGCGCAACAAGGTGATCAAGGCGGTCGCGGAGAGCCTGTCGAGGCAAGCCGGAGACATGACGCAGTATCAGATCGCCGAGCGCATCGAGTCGGTGATGTGGACCGAAAAGAAGATGTTCGCCAACCTCGACTGGTTCAGCGCGGTTTCGTATAGCCAGATGGGCGTGCCGACGCTGCATTTCACGCCGCTGTTCGTGATCGCGCGCACCAGCGGCTGGTCGGCGCACGTCATCGAGCAGAGGCTCGACGGCAAGATCATCCGCCCGAGCGCCAACTACACCGGACCCGAGAACCTCGCCTGGGTGCCGCTCAAGGACCGGAGCTGACCGTGTACGAATCCGAGCTGACCAGGTTCATGCGCGCGTACCTCGCGCAGCATCCCGAGGAGATCGAATCGCAGAAAATTGGCCGCGCCGCCTGGTGGGACAAGGACCCCGCCAAGGTCGCGCCGCCGCCCGCGCGCCAGGCGCCGCGCTCCGGTGGCGCCGAGTACACCTTCCAGCCCCTGTCCGAAAAAGAATAGTGTCCGCGCACGTTTCCAACGTCCGCCCCAAGCCCGACCAAGTCCTCACCAGGATCGCGGACTACGCGACCAAGTACAGCATCCGCAGCGCCGAGGCTTACGACACCGCGCGCTACTGCCTGATGGACACGCTGGGCTGCGGCTTCGAGGCCCTCGAGTACCCGGCCTGCACCAAGTTGCTGGGGCCGGTCGACCCGGAAACGGTGACACCGCGCGGCGCCAGAGTGCCGGGCACGAAATTCCAGCTCGACCCGGTGCAGGCGGCATTCAACATCGGCGCCATGATCCGCTGGCTGGATTTCAACGATACCTGGCTGGCCGCGGAGTGGGGGCATCCTTCCGACAACCTGGGCGGTATCCTCGCCGCCGCGGACTGGCTGTCGCGCAGGGGCCAGCCGCTGAACGTGAAGGACGTGCTCACCGCCATGATCAAGGCGCATGAGATCCAGGGCGTGCTGGCGCTGGAGAATTCGTTCAACCGCGTGGGGCTCGACCACGTGGTGCTGGTGAAAGTGGCCTCCACTGCCGTGGTCGCCCACATGCTGGGCTGCACTTACGACCAGGTGGTGAACGCCGTCTCGCAGGCCTGGGTGGACGGCCAGAGCCTGCGCACCTACCGGCATGCGCCCAATACCGGATCGAGGAAGAGCTGGGCGGCGGGTGACGCCACGGCCCGCGCGGTGCGCCTCGCATTGATCTCCAAGACCGGCGAAATGGGCTACCCCTCGGTGCTGACGGCGAAGGGCTGGGGCTTCTACGACGTGCTGTTCGAGGGCAGGCCGTTCAAGTTCCAGCGCCCATTCGGCAGCTACGTGATGGAGAACGTGCTGTTCAAGATTTCCTTCCCCGCCGAATTCCATTCGCAGACCGCAGTGGAATGCGCCATGCAGCTGCACCCGCTGGTCAAGCAGCGCATCACGGACATCAAGCGCATCAGCATCCGCACGCACGAAGCGGCGATGCGCATCATCGACAAGAAGGGGCCGCTGCACAATCCCGCCGACCGCGACCACTGCATCCAGTACATGGTCGCCGTGCCCTTGCTGTTCGGCCGGCTCACCGCCGGGGACTACGAGGACGCGGTGGCGAAGGACCCGCGCATCGACGCGCTGCGCGCGAAGATCGTTTGCCGCGAAGACAAACGCTTCACGCGGGACTACCATGACCCGAGGAGGCGCTCCATCGCCAACGCCCTGACGGTGCAGTTCAAGGACGGCACGCAGCTCGAGGAAGTGGTGTGCGAGTACCCGATCGGCCACAAGCGCCGGCGCAAGGAGGGCATGCCGGTGCTGGTGGAAAAGTTCAGCACCAACCTCGCGCGCCGCTTTCCCGAGCGGCAGCGGCGAGCGATCCTCGAGCTGTGCCTGGATGCGCGGCGGCTCGAGGCCACGCCGGTGAACGAATTAGTCGACCTGATGGTGGCCTAGCGATGCGCCTGCTGCCGGCCGCGCTGGCCCTCCTGCTCGCCGGGTGCACCTCGACCTACTCGCTCACGCTGATGCCGCGCAACAGTGGCCAGACCTACCATGGCGAGGCGGTCTCGCATTCCGGCGAGGAAACGCAAGTCACGGTCACCATCGGCGAGCGCATCTACAAGGGCAATTGGGTGATCGCACAGCCTCCTCCGACCACCGGCTTCGCGATCGGCGGGGCCTTCGGCGGTCGCCGCACTGGCATTGGCACCTCCGTGATCGTCGACCAATCGGCGGGATCGGCGGCCAAGGCCCTGCTGCGTGCGGACGATGGCAGCGGCCTGCGCTGCGACTTGATGGGCGCCAACACCGGTAGCGGGGGCGGCACCTGCCAGGACGACAAGGGCCTGGTTTACGACGTACAGATCAGGCGTAAAGAGGACAAATGACCATGCACAACCTGCACCACACCCTGCAGCCGCTCAAGGGCGGCAAGTTCTATTCGCTGCCCCGGCTGGGCAAGGCCCTCGGCCTGAAGGTCGAGAGGCTGCCGCTCTCCATCCGCATCGTGCTCGAGTCGGTGCTGCGCAACTGCGACGGCAGGAAAGTCACCGAGGAGCACGTGAAGCAACTCGCCGCCTGGAAGCCGAATGCGGCGCGCATAGAGGAGATTCCTTTCGTGGTGGCGCGCATCGTTCTGCAGGACTTCACCGGCGTGCCGCTGCTGTGCGACCTCGCCGCGATGCGCGGCGTGGCGCAGAAGATGGGCAAGAATCCGAAGGTGATCGAGCCGCTGGTGCCGGTGGACCTGGTGGTGGACCACTCGGTGCAGGTCGATCACTACGGCAACAGGAGCGCGCTCGACCTCAACATGAAGCTGGAATTCCGCCGGAACGTGGAGCGCTACCAGTTCATGAAATGGGGCATGCAGGCCTTCGACACCTTCAGGGTGGTGCCGCCTGGCATCGGCATCGTGCACCAGGTGAACCTGGAATACCTGGCGCGCGGCGTGCACAAGTCGAAGGACGGCGTGGTCTACCCGGATACCCTGGTCGGCACCGACAGCCACACCACCATGATCAACGGCATCGGCGTGGTGGGTTGGGGCGTGGGCGGCATCGAGGCGGAGGCCGGCATGCTCGGCCAGCCGGTCTACATCCTTACGCCCGACGTGGTCGGCGTGAACCTCAAGGGCAAGCTGCACCCCGCCTGCACCGCGACCGACCTGGTACTCACGGTCACCGAAATGCTGCGCAAGGCCAAGGTGGTGGGAAAGTTCGTCGAGTACTTCGGCGAAGGCACCGCATCCCTCAACGTCACCGACCGCGCCACCATCGGCAACATGGCACCCGAGTACGGCGCCACCATGGGCTTGTTTCCGGTGGACGAAAAGACCCTGGAGTATTTCAGGGGCACCGGCCGCACCGAGGCCGAAATCGAGGCCTTCGCCGCCTACTTCAAGGCGCAGGGCATGTTCGGCGTGCCGAAAGCCGGGAACATCGACTACAGCCAGACGCTGGAACTCGACCTGTCGAGCGTGATGCCTTCGCTCGCCGGCCCGAAACGGCCGCAGGACCGCATCAACCTGGATCGTGTCAAGGCGACATTCACATCCCTGTTCTCGAAACCCGTGGCGGAGAATGGCTTCGCCAGGAAACCGGAAGACCTCGCCAGGACGCACAAGGCCTTCGACGGCACCGAGATCCGCAACGGCGACGTGCTGATCGCGGCGATCACCTCCTGCACCAATACCTCGAACCCCGGCGTGTTGCTCGCCGCGGGACTGCTCGCCAGGAAGGCGGTCGAACTGGGCCTCACGGTCAAGCCGCATATAAAGACTTCGCTAGCCCCGGGATCGCGCGTGGTGACCGAGTACCTGACCAAGGCGGGGCTGCTGCCCTACCTGGAAAAGCTCGGCTTCTACCTCGCCGGCTACGGCTGCACCACGTGCATCGGTAACTCGGGGCCGCTCGCGCAGCCGATCGAGGAGGCGATCGTCAAGAACGACCTGGTGTGCGCCGCGGTGCTCTCGGGCAACCGCAACTTCGAGGCGCGCATCCACGCCAACATCCGTGCCAACTTCCTCGCCAGCCCGCCGCTGGTGGTGGCCTACGCCATTGCCGGCACCATGCTGAAGGACCTGCGCACGGAACCGCTGGGCAAGTCGAAGGACGGCCAGGACGTGTACATCGGCCACATCTGGCCGAACGCCGACGAGGTGAAGGCGCTGATGAAGCTGGCGATGGATGCGCCGACCTTCAGGCGCCTGTACAGCAACCTGGC
>JANNTQ010000240.1:0-2399 GCA_031394435.1 Betaproteobacteria bacterium | reverse complement strand
CGCTTCCACACGTGGTGGCGTTTGAAGTGGCCCAGCTCGTGCGCGAGCACCGCCTCGAGCTCGCCGGGCGCCAGGCGCGCGAGCAGCGTGTCGAAGAACACGATGCGCTTGGCGGCGCCGAAGCCGATGAAGTAGGCATTGCCATGGCTCGAGCGCTTCGAGCCATCCATCACGTAGAGGCCGCTGGAGCGAAAGCCGCAGCGCGCCAGCAGCGCCTCGATGCGCGCCGCCAGGCCCTGGTCGGCGAGCGGGCTGAACTTGTTGAACAGCGGCGCGATGAAAGTCGGATACACGAGCAGCACCAGCAGGTTGAAGCCGGTCCACGCCAGCCAGACCCAGATCCACCACAGGCCGCCCATCTGCGCCATCAGCCACAGTACCAGTGCGAGCAGCGGCAGGCCGAGCGCCGCCGATAGCAGCGTTTGCTTGGCCAGGTCGATGAGCAGGAGCATCGGCGTCATGCGGTTGAAGCCGAAGCGCGCCTCGACGACGAAGGTGCGGTACAGCGCGAGCGGCAGCTCGGCGATCGAGAGCAGCACCACGACAGAGGCGATGAGCGCGACGCCGTGCGCGATGCCGCCAGCGGGGGCGCGCGTGGACCATGCATCCGAGAGCCACTGCAGCACGCCGCCGAAAGTGAGCGCCAGCACGAGCGCGCATGAGAGCACGGTGTCCGCCATCGCGAGCCGCGTCTTGACGACGGTGTAGTCGGCGGCCTTCTGGTGCGCGGCGAGCGCGATCGTGCCGGCGAAGGACGCGGGCACCGCGTCGCGGTGCGCGCGCACATGGCTGGCCTGGCGCGCCGCAAGCCACAGGCGCGCGCCGACCGTGAGGGCGAGCGCGGCGAGGAACAGGAAGGTGAAGGCGTTGACCGTAAAAGCGCTGTTCATGCCGTGAGAGAATACGGCATGGCGGCGGATTCCAACAACCTGATCTGGATCGACCTGGAAATGACCGGCCTGGTTCCCGAATCCGACCGCATCATCGAGATCGCGGTGGTGGTGACCGACTCGCAGCTGCAGCTGGTCGCCGAAGGCCCGGTGCTGGTGGTGCACCAGCCCGACGAAGTGCTCGCGGCGATGGATTCCTGGAACCGCTCGGTGCACGGCAAATCCGGCCTGGTGGAGAAGGTCAAGGCTTCGACCCTGGACGAGGCCGCGGCGGAGCGCCAGACCATCGAGTTCCTGAAACAGCACGTGCCCGCGGGTGTCTCGCCGATGTGCGGCAACTCCATCTGCCAGGACCGCCGCTTCCTCGCGCGCTGGATGCCGGCGCTCGAAGCGCATTTCCTCTACCGCAACCTCGATGTCTCGACGCTGAAGGAACTGGTCAAGCGCTGGAAGCCCGATTCGATCAAGGAAATGATGAAGCTCAAGCATGGCAAGCACGAGGCGCTTGCCGATGTCTACGAGTCGGTCGAGGAACTGAAGTACTACCGCAAGGCCGTGATGACGATCTAGTCGTCAATCGTCACGTTTCGACTTCGACGATCACTTCGATTTCCACCGGGATTCCCATCGGCAGCGAACCCATGCCGACCGCGGAGCGCGCGTGCCTGCCGGCATCGCCCAGCACCTCGACGAACAGGTCCGAGCAGCCGTTGATCACTTTGGGATGGTCGGTGAACTCCGGCACCGCGTTCACCATGCCCAGGACCTTCACCACGCGTTTCACCTTGTCGAGGCTGCCAAGCTCCGCTTTCATCACGGCGAGCAGCGCGAGTCCCACGGCGCGCGCATGCCGGTAGCCCTGGTCTACCGTGAATTCACGCCCGAGCTTGCCTTTCACCGATCCAGGACCTTTGCCCGACAGATAAAGCAGGTTGCCCGTGCGGACGGCATTGACGTAATTCGCCACCGGCGACGAGACCGTGCTCAGGTCGATGCCCAGTTCCTTGAGTTTTTTCTCCGCACTCACAACGGCACCACCTTGCCCGGGT
Organism: Betaproteobacteria bacterium; assembly: GCA_031394435.1. Taxonomy (GTDB): domain Bacteria; phylum Pseudomonadota; class Gammaproteobacteria; order Burkholderiales; family SG8-39; genus JAABQT01. Next base: position 460 of record JANNTQ010000240.1, on the reverse strand, counting down.
TCATCAGGTTGTGCGGATCGAAGACGCGCTTGATGTCGCGCATCACGTCGACGACGTCGTCGCCTAGTTCCATGCGCATCGAACCCATCTTGCCCATGCCGATGCCGTGCTCGCCGGTGCAGGTGCCTTCCATCGCCAGCGCGCGGTTCACCAGGCGCGCGTTGATCGCCTTGGCTTCCTCCATCTCGGCCTTGCTGGCCGGATCGACCAGGATCACGAGGTGGAAGTTGCCGTCGCCGACATGGCCGAACAGCGGCACCGGCAGCGAGGCCTGGTCGAGGTCCTTGGCCGTTTCGATGACGCATTCGGCCAGGCGCGAGATCGGCACGCAGACATCGGTCGAGATCGCGCGCGAGCCGGGCAAGATGGGCTCGATGCGCATGGAACTGGGCGACGACGTGATAGACCTGATGCGCGACATCAAGCAGGCGTTCGACCCCGACAACCTGATGAACCCCGG
>JANNTQ010000233.1:0-2199 GCA_031394435.1 Betaproteobacteria bacterium | reverse complement strand
GAAGCTCCTGCTCGCCGACGAGCCGACCACCGCGCTGGATGCCACGGTGCAGATCCAGATCCTGCTGCTGCTGCGCGAGCTGCAGTAGGAGCTTGGCATGTCGGTGATCTTCGTCACCCACGACGTCGGCGTGGCGATCGAGGTCGCCGACCGCTTGGCGGTGATGTACGCGGGCCGCATCGTGGAGACAGGAACGGTGCGTGAGGTGATCCGCACGGCGCGCCATCCGTACACGCAGGGGTTGCTGTCCTCGACCGTGCGCGGCGAGTTGCGCGGCCAGCGCATCGAGGCGATTCCCGGGTCGCCGCCGGACCTCGCGGCACTGCCCGCGGGCTGCGCGTTCGCTCCCCGCTGCAAGCATGCCGCCGACGCATGCCTGCGCGAAGTGCCCCCGGCGATCGACGTCGGCGGCGGGCACGCGGCGCGCTGCGTGCTGCTGCGCAGCGCGGCCTGACCCGTGGCCACGGTCCTCGCGATCAACCCGAACACGACCGGCGCGGTGACCGCGCTGGTCGAGCGCCACCTGCGCACCGCCGTGCCGGCGATCGCGTGGCGCATGGCGACCGGGCGCTTCGGCGCGCGCTACATCGTCAGCGAGGCCGCCTTTGCCATCGCCTCGCACGCGGCGCTCGACGCATGGGCGGAGCATAGCGAGGGTTGCGACGCGGTGCTGCTCGCCTGCTTCGGCGATCCGGGGCTGTTTGCGCTCCGTGAATTGAGTCCGGTGCCGGTGGTCGGGCTGGCGGAAGCTTCGATGCGCGAGGTGGCGGAATACGCGCCGCGCTTCTCGATCGTGACCGGCGGGCCGCGCTGGGTGCCGATGCTGGAGCGCCTGGCGATCGCGCTCGGCTTCGCGCCGAAGCTGGCGAGCGTGCGCGCGATCGAGATCACCGGCGGCCAGGCCGCGGCCGATCCGGAGGGCGCGATCGCGGTGCTTGCCGGGGCCTGCCGCGAGGCGCAGCGCGCGGACGGCGCGCAGGCCATCATCCTCGGCGGCGCAGGCTTTGCGGGCCTGGCCGCGCGCGTCGCGCCGCTTGCCGGCCTCCCCGTCATCGACAGTGTTCTGGCCGGTGCGCGTGCCGCGGAGCGGCTTGCGCTCGGCGCACCCTGCCCCTATGTGCGCCGCCCGGGCACGAAGCCCGCGGCTGCGACGGGCATCGGTGCCGCGCTCGCGCACAGGCTGGTCGAGTAGATTTCCGGTCAAGGAGAGCAATCCCATGAGCAATCCCCTCACTACCGAACTCGCGGCAGCGCTGGTCGGCGCGCAGGGCGTCCAGCCGACGCCCGAAAGCGCCGAGGCCGATGCGCGTTTCGCCACCCTGGTGCTTGAAAAATCCGCCAAGGCATTCGCGCAACTTGCCTTCGAGGACGAACCCTCGGGGTATACCGCCGCAATGAGAAGGAACGCGCCATGAACGACGGCGCGATTCTGGAGCTGTCGTGTGCCCGGTTGGCGCGGGCAATCCGCGACCGGCAGGTCAGCGCGCTCAAGGCCATGGAAGCGACGCTTGCGCGGGCACAGGCGGTGCAGCCGAAACTGAACGCGTTCCTGCGCATCGACACCGACCTCGCGCTGGAGGCGGCGCGCCTCGCAGACCGGGACCTCGCGCGCGGCCACCTGCGCGGGCCGCTGCACGGCGTGCCGATGGCGCACAAGGACATGTACTACCGCAAAGGCGTTGCCTCGAGCTACGGCGGCAAAATCGGGTCGTCGCGGCCCGCGCCTTCCACCGCGACCGCGCTGGAGCGCCTGGACGCAGCCGGCGCGATCCAGTTCGGCGTACTCAACCTGGCCGAATGCGCTTTCGGTCCCACCGGCCACAACTATCACCACGGCCATTGCCGCAACGCGTGGAATCCGGACCACATCACGGGCGGCTCGTCCTCGGGCGCGGGCACGGCGGTCGCAGCGCGAGCAACCTATGCGGCGCTCGGCTCCGACACCGGGGGATCGATCCGCCTGCCGGCGAGCATCTGCGGCACCGCCGGACTGAAGCCGACCTACGGGCGCGTGTCGCGCGCCGGCGCCATGCCGCTGTCCTACACCATGGACACGGTTGGGCCGCTCGCGCGCACGGTTGAAGACTGCGCGCTGATTCTCTCCACGCTTGCCGGGCCGGACGCGCGCGATCCGCTGGCCGAAGCGCGCGAGGTCCCGGACTACGTTCAGCAGCTTGGGCGGCCGGTCGCAAGCCTCGT
>JANNTQ010000200.1:0-3338 GCA_031394435.1 Betaproteobacteria bacterium | reverse complement strand
CTCGGTCTCGTTGTAGCCGATCACCGCCGGGCGGATGCCATAGGGATCGCGGAAGGCGAGCACGCCGTGGCCGGCGATCATGGCGATCACCGCATAGGCGCCGCGCACGCGGCGGTGTACGTTGGTCACCGCGCGGAAGATGGTCTGCGAGTCGAGGCGCAACTTGACCGAGGCCTTCTCCAGCTCGTGCGCCAGCACGTTGAGCAGCACTTCGGAGTCGGAGTTGGTGTTGATGTGCCGCAGGTCCTGGCGGAACATCTCCTCCTTCAACTGGTCGGAATTGGTCAGGTTGCCGTTGTGCCCGAGCACGATGCCGAACGGAGAGTTGACGTAGAACGGCTGCGATTCGGCCGAGTTGTGCGCCGAGCCTGCCGTCGGATAGCGGCAGTGTGCGATGCCGATGTCGCCGGGCAGCGAACGCATGTTGCGGGTGCGGAACACGTCGCGCACCTGCCCGTTGCCCTTGTGCATGTGGAACGACTTGCGCTCGGCGGTGACGATTCCCGCCGCGTCCTGGCCGCGGTGCTGCAGGAGCAGCAAGCCGTCGTACAACAGCTGGTTGACGGCCGAGCGAGCTACGATGCCGAGGATCCCGCACATGGGAACCGCCTCGCGAAGTCGTTAAGGGTCAATGATAGCGCAAGCGCCCGGCGAAAGTTCGTGGCAGCCAGGGCCTGAGCGCCAGGGCGGCCTGCGCCAGCGATTCGCCGCACACCGAATTGCGCCAGGCAGGCTGCCGTGGCAGCGCGGTGAGGCCCGCCAACAGGGCGAAAGCGAGCAGAATCAGCACCGCCCGCGCCAGGCCGAACACGCCGCCGAGCGCCCGGTCCAGGCCGCCCAGGCCGGCCACTTTCGTCATTCTGGCGAGCAGCACGCCGGCCAGCGTGCACACGGCAAGCGTGGCGACGAATACGGCGATGAATGCGACCAGCACGCGGACCTCGGGTGTCGGCAGCGCCTTGGGCAACTCTTCGCCCAGTGGCCCGGCGAAGTAATTGGCCGCGATGAAGGCCAGCACCCAGGCGGCGACGGAAACTGCCTCGCGCACCAGGCCGCGCCACACGCCCCACAGGATCGAGGCCACCAGCAGCATCAGCGTGCCGTAGTCGAGCCAGGTCATGTCATGGCCGGGACGCCACGCCGCCCGGCGTGAATCCCAGTGCCTTGAGCTGCTTGAGCGCCTTCTCGGCGGCGTCGCGGCTGGCGAACGGTCCCGCGCGCACCCGCGTCACCGTGCCTTTTGCCGTCGCTACCTGCTCGGTGAAATGCGGCAGTTTGGCCGCTTTCAGCTTGCCGATGACGGCCGCGGGGTCGGCATAGGCGCCCACCGGCACGATGAATTGGGCGTTGTCCAGCGCAGCCTCGGCCCGCGCGCGCTCTGCCGCTGCCGGGGCGGGAGCGGGTTTCGCAGCTGCCTTTGACGGAGGCAGCGGCGCCTCGGGCTTGGCGGGAACGGGATCCGGCGCTGGCGCCGACTTGGCGGCTTCCGCTGGCGGCGGCTTCGGCACCGGCTTCGGCGCGAACGGCGTCTCGTCCCGGCTCGGGATGCGCACGCTCACGGGCGGCGTCTGCCGCGGCTGCGGATCGAAGATCCACGGCAGCACGATGACCGCGAGCAGCACCAGCGCGATCGCACCCACCAGCCGACGCCGGCCACGGCGCTTCAGTGCGTTGACGTCTTGGGATTCAGCCATGGGTGACTGGGCCGCTGCGACTGGCCACCAGCGCTTGCATCACTTCCGCGACGGTGAGAAAGGATCCGAATGCGACGATTTTATCATTCTCGCCTGCCTCGCTCAGCGCGGCCGCGAACGCGACCGCCGGGTTGGCATGCTCCCTGCGCGGCGCATTCACCTCTGCGGCCTCGAGGAACCGCGCCAGCTCGGCCGCACTCGCGCCTCGCGGCCCGGACAGGCTTGCCAGGTGCCAGCGCGTGAACCGCGTTGCTACCTCCCGCACCACCGCGGCGACGTCTTTGTCGCGCAGCATGCCGAACACCGCGATCGTCTCCTGCGCATAGCCGCCCGCGGAGAGGTTTGCCGCCAGCGTGCACGCTGCCTCCGGATTGTGGGCCACGTCGAGGATCACCTGCGGCCTGCCGGGCAGCACTTGGAAACGCCCGGGCAACGCGACTTCGGCCAGCCCGCGGCGCACGTCCTGCATCGCGACCGGCAGCTGCTCGCGCAGGGTGTCGAGGGCGGCCAGGGCGGCGGCAGCATTGCGCAGCTGCACCGCCCCGCGCAGCGCCGGATGCGCCAGTGCCGCTCGCTTGCCCGCCGGTCCCCAGTAGTCCCACTGCCCCGCCTGCGCCCGGTAGCCGAAATCGCGGCCCAGCAACAGCGCCTGCGCGCCGACGCGTTCAGCTTCGCGCAGCACGGAGGACGGCGGCTGTACATCGGAAATCACTGCGGGACGCCCGGCCCTGAAGATGCCTGCCTTCTCGTGCCCGATGGCTTCGCGCGAATTCCCGAGCCACTCCATGTGGTCCAGCGCGACACTGGTGATCACCGAGCAGTCCGCGTCGAGCGCATTCACTGCATCCAGGCGGCCGCCGAGGCCAACCTCGAGCACCAGGGCATCCAGACGCTCCCGCGCAAACAGCCAGAAGGCGCCCAGCGTGCCGAACTCGAAGTAAGTGAGCGGCGTGCCATCGCGCGCTTGCTCGACCGCGGCAAAGGATTCACACAACCACGAGTCGGCCACATCGGCCCCATCGATGCGCACACGCTCGTTGTAGCGCAGCAAATGGGGCGAGGTGTACAGGCCCACCCGGCGCCCCGAGGCGCGCAGAATGCTCTCCAGGGTGGCGCAGACTGAACCCTTGCCGTTGGTTCCAGCTACCGTGAATACCGGGCAGCCGATGGCGACGCCCAGGCGGCCCAATACGGCGCGCACGCGATCCAGGCCCATTGCGACTGCGTCGGTGTGCTGGCGTCCGATGAACTCCAGCCAATCCGCGAGCGTGCGCGCGGCGACCGGGATCACGACGGCTGGTCGATCGCGGTTCCCTGTAGCAACGCGAGCAACGCCGCGAGCTTGTCGCGCATCTGGCGCCGGTCGACGATCATGTCCACGGCGCCCTTTTCCAGCAGGAACTCGGCGCGCTGGAACCCTTCGGGCAGCTTTTGCCGCACCGTCTGCTCGATGACGCGCGGCCCGGCGAAGCCCACCAGCGCCTTGGGCTCGGCGATCACCACGTCGCCGATCATGGCGTAGCTCGCCGACACGCCGCCGGTGGTGGGATCGGTGAGCACGCTGATGAAGGGCAAACCGCGCTGTGCAAGATCGGTGAGCGCGGCAGTAGTCTTGGCCATCTGCATCAGCGACAGCAATCCTTC
>JANNTQ010000192.1:0-10388 GCA_031394435.1 Betaproteobacteria bacterium | reverse complement strand
CGGCGCTGGACCGACTGGTCGCCTTTCTCCTATCCCTTCAACCTCACGCAGCAGCCCGCGGCGTCCATTCCCTGCGGACTTACGAAAACAGGACTGCCCGCAGGGCTGCACATCGTGGGGCCGAAATACGCCGATGCGCTCGTGCTGCGCGCCGCGCGCGCCTACGAGACGGCGCAGCCCATCGCCGGGCCCGACGTATCGCGGCTGAGGCGGTAAGACCATGCCCAAGCTCGCCGCACTCGATACGCGCGCCTAGCGCGCGCCAGCTGCCACGAGGATCGCCACCATCTCCCGGTAGCCGCGCCCGCGCGCCAGCGCGAGCGGCGTCGTTCCGCTGCGGTCGCCAAGATTGACGTTCGCGCCCGCCTCGACCAGCGCCTTGAGCGTCGCCACGTGGCGCGGCCCGCCGTCGCCGAGCACGATCGATTCGATGAGCGCGGTCCAGGCGAGGTTGTTCACGTGGTCGAGCGGCGCCCCGGCGCGGATCAGGATGCGCACCACATCATGGTGTCCCAGGTGCGCGGCGGCGATGAGCGCCGTGCCGTCGTAGCGGCTGGTGACGTTCTTCGCGCTCGCACCGAGCTGCAGCGCCAGGCGCAGCACCGCCAGGTCGTCAGCCACCGCGGCGATGGTGACGATGTCGTAGCGATCGGCTTCGAGCGCATTGGCGTTGGCGCCGGCCCTGACCAGCGCGCGCATCGCCTCGAGCTGCGAGCGGTAGGCAGCGACGTGCAGCGGCGTGCGGCGGTAGCCGTCGCGGCAATTCACATCGGCGCCGGCGGCGGCGAGCCGCGCGATCTCGGCCGTGTCGCCGCGCGCGGCGGCGGCGTGCAGGCCGGTGTAGGCAGAAATTTCCGCGGGCGAAGGCGGCGCCTGCGCCGCCGCGCCGGCGGCAAACATGCTTACGGCAACGAGCGCAACGGCGACCCTCAGGCAGTGAGCTTCAGCTCGAGCACCCATGTCGAGATCACCTTGTCCTGCTCGAGCATCGCGCCGCGCACCGTGTAGTGTTTCGCGTCCTTCTGCTGCATGCACTCGAAGCCCCGGTAGCGCCCGGTGGCGCTCGAGTAGAACGACAGGATGGCGTCGCCGGCGACCACAAACCGGCCGTTGAGCGAGCCGATCGCGGGATTCTCGGCCGACCAGTGGGTGGCGTTCGACCCCGGCGAAATCGGCAGGATCTCGTAGCGGTTGTGCTGCTCTTTCGGCGGGCTGCTGCGCACGCGCATCACGCCCTCGCTCAGCCACTTGCCCGGCTCGTGGCGGATGCGCGTCTCGCCGTCCACCGCGGTGACGATGCCCGCGCCGTCGCGATACTCCCCTGCGGCGCGCCACAGGCCCTCGCGGAACAGGAAACTGTGCCCGGCCATGCGGCAACTATACTTCCCGCCCGTGGAACCACGCTACTTCGCTTTCTGGCCTCCCGACCTGCCGCGCAGCCTCGCGCTGCCGCCGCTGCGGCTGCACGACCTGCTCGCGCGCACCGCACAGCGGTTCCCGGACAAGCCCGCGACGGTGTTCGAGGGCGCGACGCTGACCTATCGGGAAGTGTTGAGGCGCGCTGAAGCGCTCGCCGGCCACCTGCAGCAGGCTTGCGGCGTGCGCAAGGGCGATCGCGTGATCCTCGACCTGCAGAACGGGCCGGATTTCGTCGTCGCGCTGTTCGGCATCCTGCGCGCGGACGCCGTAGCGGTGCCGCTCAGCCCGGCAAACGTCGCCGCGGAGCTGAAACACTACATCGAAGACAGCGGCGCAAAGGCGGCAATCGTGGAGCAGGAGGTGGCGGCGCGCTTTGCCGGCCTGCCGCTCGAGCATCTGGTGGTGATGGATGGGTTTCGCGGCGGCGGAGTTCCATCGCCGTCCGTGTCCACGGCCGAGGATCTGTGCCTCATGCCCTACACCTCGGGCAGCACCGGGCAACCCAAGGGTTGCATGCACACGCACGCCACCTGCCTGCACAACATCGCCGGCGCGGCGATGTGGAAGCACATCACGCAAGATACCGTCGCCCTCGCCACGGCGCCCTTCTTCCACGTCACCGGGCTGATCCACAGTTTGCTCGCCACCGTGTACTCCGGCGGCACGATGGTGATCCAGCGACGCTGGGACCCGCTCGCCGCCGCGCAGTTGGTCGAGCGGCATCGCTGCACGCACTGGGACAACGTGCCGACGATGGTGGTGGACTTGCTCTCGCACCCCAAGGCGCTCGAGCACGATGTTTCCTCGCTCAAGTGGATCTTCGGCGGCGGCGCGGCGATGCCCGAGGCCATCGCGCAGAAGCTCTACGAGGTGTGCGGCGTGCGCTACATCGAAGGCTACGGCCTGACCGAGACCATCTCGCAGACGCACATCAACCCGCCGCAGAACCCGAAGCAGCAGTGCCTCGGCATCCCGACCTTCGACACCGAGGCGCTGGTGGTGGACCCGGAGAACTTACGGGTTCTCGGGTCCGGCGAGCAGGGCGAAATCGTCGTGCGCGGCCCGCAGCTGCTCATCGGCTACTGGGGCAACGACAACGCCACACGCGAGTCCTGGGTGGAGATCGAAGGCAAGCGCTACTTTCGCACCGGCGACCTCGGGCGCACTGACGAGGACGGCTACTTTTTCATTTCGGATCGATTGAAGCGCATGATCAATGCGGCCGGCTTCAAGGTCTGGCCGGCCGAGGTGGAGGCCGCGATGTACCAGCACCCGGCGATCAAGGAATGCTGCATCATCGCCTCGCCCGACGAGCGCCGCGGCGAGACGGTGAAGGCGGTGGTGGTGCTCAAGCCCGGCGCGGCGGCAAGCGCCGAGGAGATCATGCACTGGGCGCGCGGGCGGATGGCCGCCTACAAGGCGCCGCGCAGGGTCGCCTTCATGGACGCGCTGCCGCGCACCGGCTCGGGCAAGCTGATGTGGCGCGCGCTGCAGGAGCGCGAATTCAGCTAGGGCGCCGGCCCGCGAATGCGTTCTTCAGCAACGCGAGCACCCCGGCGTACTCGACGGCCGCGGGATTGGGATAAGGCGCCTGCGTGGCGAGCTGCGCCGCGCGCTCGAGATCGATTGCCTGCATGCCGAGGTCCGCGAGCTTCATCTTCAGGCCGAGCTTCAACTCCAGATCGTAGAGGCCAGTGGGCGCGTCCTTCGCACCAAGCGCGCGCGCGATGCGCGCCATCGCCTCGGGCGCCGCATCGCGGTTGTAGCGCGCCGAGTGCGGCAGCACGATCGAGTGCGTTTCGGCGTGCAGCAGGTTCCAAGTGCCGCCGAGCGTGTGGCAGAGCTTGTGGTGCAGGGCCATACCGACCGCGCCGAGCGAGACGCCGGCGAGCCACGCGCCATAGAGCGCGTCGCTCCTGGCATCCAGGTTCGCCGGTTCCTTCACCACGACTGGCAAGGCGGTTGCCAATGCCCGTATCCCCTCCTCCGCCATCAAGCTGACAATCGGGTTCGCGTCCTGCGCGTACATCGCCTCCACGCAGTGTGCGATGGCATTCATGCCGCTCGCGGCCGAGGTGGCCGGCGGCAGGCCGAGAGTGAGCTCCGGATCGTAGATCACGGTCTTCGGCAGCACCTTGGCGTCGCGTTGCGTGCGCTTCAGGCCGCCTTCGGTCAGGCCGTAGATCGGCGTCATCTCGGAGCCGGAGTAGGTGGTGGGCACGGCGAGCAGCGGCAGGCCCGAAGTGGCGGCGATGGCCTTGCCCAGGCCGATGGTCGAGCCGCCGCCGACCGCAACGCAGCAGTCGGCGCCCAACTCCTTCGCCACGCGCCGCGCGTCCTCGGCCACCTCGATCGGCACGTGCATCACCGCCTTGTCGTAGAGGCCGGCGTAGCGCGTGCCGAGCGACGCGGCAACCGATTTCACGCTTGCCGCGCGCCCAGGCGTGGAGAGCACCAGCGCGCGCTTCACGCCCAGTCTCTCGACTTCCGCCGCAAGCTGCGCCACCGCCCCCGCACCGAATACCACCCGCGCAGGCAAGGCGGTGTAGGTAAACGCCTTCACTCGATCACTCGACCTTGATGCCGTTGTCGCGGATCAGCTTGCCCAGCTTGTCGGATTCGGCGCGTACGAAGCGCAGGAACTCGTCGGGCGAACCGGCAACCACGTCGAAGCCCCGCTCGGTCAGGCGCTGGCTCACCTCGGGCACCGCCAGGGTGCGTGCCATGACGCCATGCACTTTGGCCGCGGTCTCCCTGGGCAGACCCGCGGGCGCGAGCAGACCGAACCACGAGATCTGCTCGAAGCCTGGATAGGTTTCGGCGAGCGTCGGCACGTCCGGCAGCAGTGCCAGGCGCTGCCTGCCGCCGACCGCGATCGCCTTCACCTTGCCGGCCTGGATCTGCGGCAGGATCAAGGGCGTGGACATGAGGCAGATGTCCACCTGTTTGCCGAGCAGCGCCGTGATCATCGGGCCGCCGCCGCTGTAGGGCACAGGCGTCATTCGGATGCCGGCATGTTGTTCGAGCAGCAGCGCGCCCAGGTGATTCGAGCTGCCGGCGCCGGCCGTGGCGTAGGTGACCCTGCCGGCGTCCACTCGCGCGCGCTCAACCACCTCGCGCAGGTTGTTCGGCGGGAAATTCGACACGGCGACCAGCATGCTGGGCGAGGTCACCATCAGCATCAGGTGCTCGAGCGTCTTGAACGGATCGGGCGCCTGCTTGTACAGGTGGTGGTTGACGGCGTGCGTGTCGAACACCATCAGCAGCGTGTAGCCGTCTGGCGTCGAGCGCGCGGCCTCCCCTGTGCCGATCGAGCCGCCGGCGCCTCCCCTGTTCTCGATGATCACCTGCGCGCCGAGGAACTCCTGGAACTTGGCCTGCACGATGCGCGCGATCAGGTCGGTGGTGCCACCCGGCGGGAACGGCACGATGAGGCGCACGGGTTTGGTCGGGTAGGCCTGGGCGAATGCCAGGCAGGGAGCGAGCAACAGGGCTGCAAGCAAGCGCCTCATGATTTCCCTCCTCCTGTTTTGGACAGCGCCGGATTCTAGACTTCTTCGCCGCGACCCGACCAGCACGGCAAAGGGGTCCCACGGCGGGCACGGGCGGAGCGTTGGGACTGCTTTACAAACCGGCCTGCAAACCCCTATCCTTCCACAGAGCCAACCTCAGGAGGAGATGACGCCATGAAAAAGCCAGGGTTCGTCGCGATGCTGCTCTGCGTGCTGTGCGCGCTCGGCTCGTCTAGTGCCTACGCGCAGGTCAGGCAACTGTACTGGACGACGAGCGGCCTGTTCGGTCCGTTCCCGATCTCGGGCCTGATCCCGAGCATTCCCAAGGAGAAGGAACGCAACATCACGATCCCGGTCAGCATGTGGGTCATCGATCACGCGAAAGGCCTGGTGGTGTTCGACACCGGGAACAACGTCGCCGTGTCCGACGGCAACTGCAAGAAATACTGGGCCGCGGGGATGTGCGACTTCCTGGCGCCCAACCAGAAGCGCGCGGACGTGATCGACATGCAGTTGCAAAAGCTCGGCTTCTCGACCGACAAGGTGAAGGCCGTGGTCACCTCGCACTCGCACCTCGACCACATCGGCAACATCAAGATGTTCCCGAAGGCGGTGCACGTCATCCAGAAGAAGGAGCTGTACCAGGCATGGTGGCCGGAGAAGTTCCAGCGCGGCCCGGCGTTCGTGATGGGAGACTTCGACGGCGCCGCCGCCGACTTCAACTATCTGGAGCTGGATGGAGACTATGACCTGTTCGGCGACGGCTCGATCATGATCCTCAGCACGCCCGGCCACACGCTTGGGCACCAGTCGATGCGCGTCAAGACCGCCGCCGGCAACACCTACGTGATCACGCAGGATGCGATCTGGATGAAGGAGAACCTGGAAGGCTATCCGGCCGGCCTGAACTACAGCGTCAAGGACTACAACAGCTCAATCAACCGGCTGAAGGCGATCCGCGATCTGGAGAACGCCGAGCTGTTCATGGCGCACGACCAGGACCAGTTCAAGGAGAAGGGCGGCAAGTGGTATAAGTAAGCAGCCTGCGCTGCCCTCGCGAGAAGCCCCCTTTGCAGGGGGCTTCTTTTTTGCGCCATCCCTCCGCTATCAGCCCCATGTCCACGCTGATCGAGCTCGAATCGGTTTCGAAGCGTTACGGCCCCAGAACGGTCGTGCACGACGTTTCGTTCACCGTGGACCAGGGCGAAATCGTGGGGTTCCTCGGGCCCAACGGCGCCGGCAAGACCACCACCATGCGCATGATCGCCGGAGTCACCACGGCGAGCGCGGGACGCGTGACGGTCGCCGGCTGCGACATGGCCACGCAAAACGAGGACGCCGCGCGCAAGATCGGCTATGTGCCCGAGCATCCGCCGCTGTATGACGCGCTGGATGTTTCATCGTACCTGCGCTTCGTCGCCAGGGCGAAGGGAGTGCCCCGGTCCGCCATTGCGGCCGAGCTGGACCGCGTGAGCGCCGCCTGCCATCTCGAGGACGTGTTGCGCAAGGAAGTGTACAAGCTGTCCAAGGGTTACCGGCAGCGCGTGGGGCTGGCACAGGCTTTGTTGGGAACGCCCGAAGTGCTGCTTCTGGACGAGCCCACCGCGGGCCTCGATCCGGCCCAGATCCAGGAAACCCGCGAGGTAATTCGCTCCTTCGGCGAAAACCATGCGGTGCTGCTGAGCACCCACATCCTTCCCGAAGTCACGCTGATCTGCCAGCGGGTGGCGATCATCCACCACGGCAGGTTGCTGGCGATCGATTCGCCGAGCGGGCTGCAGCGCGCCTGCGAGCAGACAGACTGTGTCACGCTGCAGGTCGGGGCGCCGGCCGCGGGACTGCGCGAGGAGCTGCTGTGCATCGAAGGAGTCACCGCGGTGCGGCTCGAGCAACCCGACGGCGAAGGCCGCATCGTCAACGTGACGTGCCAGGTGAACGGCGGGGATCGCGTCGAGGCCGCGATCGCGCGAGCCGTCACCAGTCGCTGGGAGCTGCACCACCTGGTGCGGCAGCAGGCGACGCTGGAAAACGTATTCCTGCAATATGTGAAGGCGGACCGCGCCGCAGGGGTGGCAAGGTGAGCGGCGCGCTGACCGTATTGCACAAGGAGCTGTTGACCTACTTCCGCACGCCGATCGCGTACTTCGTGGTCGCGGTGTTCCTCGTCGGCACCGGCTACTTCTTCACCTACAACATTCTGCTCACCGGCGATGCGACGATGAGCGAGACGTTCCAGAACATGGGCATTCTGCTGCTGGTGGTGCTGCCGATGGTCTCGATGCGGCTGTTTTCCGCGGAGTACAGCGCGCGGACGATGGAGCTGCTCGCGAGCCTGCCGCTCAAGCCCTGGCAGATCGTGCTCGGCAAATACCTCGGTGCCGTGGCCATCCTGCTGCTGCTGACGATCGGCACGGCGATCAACCTGGTGCCGCTGTACCTGTTCGGCAACCCGGAGACGACGACGATATTGTGCGGCTATATCGGCTTCCTGCTGCTGGGGATGGCGTGCCTCGCCCTGGGCCAGTTGTTCTCGGCGCTGACGCAGAATCAGATCGTCGCCGCGCTGATCACGATCTGCGTGCTGCTCGGCTTCTGGTTCGTCGGCCACCTGCAGAGTTTTCAGCACTCCTACGAGTTGCGCAGCCTGTTTCGTCATTTGTCGTTCTCCCTGCATTACGCCAATTTCATCCAGGGCCTGGTGCGCACCGAGTCGGTTGCGTATTACGCGCTGGTCAGCGCCATGGCGCTGACCTTGAACGCCAGCTATCTGCAGTGGCGCCGCTGACATGCAGCGCACTTTTCGCTCCGGCCTGATCCTGCTTGCCGGCGTCGCCTTGCTCGCGGCCGCGTTTGCGGTTCACGCCATCCTGCCGGATTCCGCGCGCGCGACGCTGGTGCTCGCGGCGGGCGGGGTGCTGCTCGCGGCATCGGGCGTGGTTGCGCTGCGCGCTGAATTCGCGGCGCTGCTGCGTCAGCGCCGGGGCGAGATCGCGCTGACCACGCTGGGGGCGATCGGCGTGCTGATCGCCCTCGCCTACCTCGCCGCGCGCTTCCCGCTGCGCCTCGATCTCACCGAGGCGAAGCTGCATTCGCTGTCGCCGCAGTCCGTCACCATGCTGCAGCGGGTGGACAGGCCCGTGCACATCGTCTTCTTCCACGACCCGATGATGCGCGAAACGCTCGAGCTCTACGAGCTGATCGCCAGGCAGAACCAGCGCATCACGGTCGAATTCCACGATGCCATGCGCAACCCGGCGCAGGCGCGGCTGCGCGGGGTGCAGTTCGCCGGCACCGCGCTGCTGCACAGCGAGGGCCGCAAGCTGCAGGTTCACGGTAGCCTTGAAACGGAAATCGTCAACGGCGTGCTGCGCGTTTCGCAGGGCGTCACGCAGGTCGTCTGCTTCCTCGATGGACACAACGAGGCGAACCCGTTCAGCACCGAGTCGCACGACCACCTGGAGGGCGCGGCGGGCCATTCGCACAGCCTGGGGCCCGAGTACGCGGTGCACGAGGTGCACGGCATAGCCAAGGCCCGGCACAGCCTCGAGGCCATGAATTACAGCGTGGAGAAAATCTCCCTGCTGCAGTCCGGCGTGGTCCCCGCCCGTTGTTCCGTGCTCGTCGTGGCGGGGCCCAAGGTGGCGTTGCTGGCCCCGGAGATCGCGGCGCTGCAACGCTTCCTCGCACCGGGCGGCAAGGCCCTGTTCATGCTGGATCCGTTCGTGCGGACAGGACTCGAGCCCCTGCTTCGCCAGTACGGGGTGGTGCTGGACGACCGGATCGTGATCGACGAGTCGAGCCATTTCTGGGCGGACATGTCCGCTCCAGCCGTGACCAGCTACAACCACCACCTGATCACGCGCGACCTGCCGATGACGTTCTTTCCCGGCGCGCAGTCCCTTTCGCCGACTCCGCATCGCGTGCCGGGTACCTCCGTAATCCCCCTGGTCAATTCCTCCAAGAGCAGCTGGGCGCAGGCCAACCGCGATCGCATCGAGTTCAAGAAAGGCCGCGATATCCCGGGCCCGAATACCCTGATGCTGATAGCAACGCGACGTCCCGTCACCCCGGACAGTCCCGCGGCAACCCAGTTCGGCCCGCCGGGCGACCGACCGGCCACGGCAGGGGCCGGCGCGGAGGAGCCGCCGCCACCCGTCGCGGCCGTATCGCGGATCGTGGTCGTCGGCGACTCGGATTTCGCCACCAATTCGTTTTTCCACATCATGGGCAATGGCAAGCTGTTCCTCAACGCGGTGAACTACCTGGCGGCGCGTGAGAACCTCATCGGCGTCGAGCCGCGCAGCCGCGACCTGCCGCGCGTCAATCTCACCAACCGGCAGGTGAAAGGCACGTTCTTCCTCTCGGTGATCCTGATTCCCGCGCTGCTGGCCTTTATCGGCGCCGCTGTGTGGTGGAGGCAGCGGTGAGCGCGGCACGAAGCCGCCTCAGGTTGGTGGCGGTATGGCTGGTGTTCCTGGCGCTGGCCGGTGTCATCGCCGCGGTGGAGTACGCCGATCGCGCGGAATCCGGCGGCGCCGGCGAAGCGCTCGACGGTACCGACGCCGGCTTGCTGCTGCCTGTCTCCGTGGACCGGATTAGCGCGATCGAGCTGGGCCACGCAGGAAAGCTGCATCGCTTCGAGCGCGACCGCACAGGCGCCTGGTTTTACCACGGCATCCACACCGAACCGGAATCCGAGCAAGAGCATCGAGCCGATCCGGCCATGGCGCAGCGCATCGCCAACGCGTTCGCTGCGCTGGGCCGCACGCGCATCGAGCGTCGCTTTCCTCTCGATCCCCAATCCCGGCAGTACGGGGTGACCGCGCCCGGAACGCTGCTCCTGCTGTACCGGGCGAACGACCCGCAGCCGCTCGCGCAGTACGCGATCGGCGACATCGCGCCGGACACGTTCAGCCGCTACGTGCTGAGAATCGGCGACGCGGAAGTTCTCACCATTCCCAACTACCAGGTCGACAACCTGCTGACGCTGATCAAATGAGGCGGTGGTGCCGGCGCGCAGCCGGCAGCGCTGGCGCAGGCGGCGAGCGAGAGGACGGCGACGGCGCGGCCGTGCACGGAGCGGTTGCAGGGTCGGCTTCAGCCCTCCCTAGCGCTGGCATTCATGCCATTGCGCCCGCAGCCCGAGCCGCGCGACCTCCGCTTCGACAAATGCTCGATCAAACGCGGTTGCGGCAAGCATGAAGCGGATGTCACGCAAGTGCTTGTCGGATCCGCCTTCCCGGAAGAATTGCAGCTTGCGCAGGATCACGTACTCGGGTGGCGCGATCCACGCGCCGGTTCCTGCAACGTCGATGTGGCGCCGATGCTCGAGTGCCCAGGCGTGCAGGGGATCGTCGACGGCGACGTAGATGTCGGCCTTGAACTGAGTTGCGTGATGGATCAAGTTGAACATGCCGCCACTCGCCAACGACTCGCGCAGCGCCTCGTCGGGAGGCG
>JANNTQ010000174.1:0-1669 GCA_031394435.1 Betaproteobacteria bacterium | reverse complement strand
GCCCCCACGTCGTGGATGGAAAGGATGGGATTGCCTTCCCCCAGCCCCCAGCAGCGGTCGATCACCTCCTGCGCGCGGCGCTGGATCTCCGCATTGCCGCGCTGCACCGAATCGAAATCCAGGTCCTCGGTGTTCGCGCCCGCGCCCATGGAAGAAGCCGCGCCCCCGCCCATGCCGATGAGCATCCCCGGGCCACCCAGCTGGATCAGCAGGGAGTCTTCACGCAGCGCAGCCTTGGCCGAATCCCGCGCCGCGATGTTGCCGATGCCGCCCGCGAGCATGATCGGCTTGTGGTAGCCGCGCTGCACCCCGCCGACATTCGCCTCGAAAGTCCTGAAGTACCCCGCGAGGTTTGGCCGCCCGAACTCGTTGTTGAACGCCGCGGCGCCGATCGGCCCTTCCAGCATGATGGCGAGCGCCGACACGATGCGGTTCGGCTTGCCATAGTCCGCCTGCTCCCAGGGCTGCAGCGCGCCCGGAATCCTGAGATTGGACACCGAGTACCCGACCAGCCCCGCCTTGGGCTTCGCCCCGCGCCCCGTAGCGCCCTCGTCGCGGATCTCGCCGCCCGCGCCGGTCGCCGCACCGGGAAAAGGCGCGATCGCCGTAGGGTGGTTGTGCGTCTCCACCTTCATCACCGTGTGCGTGCGCTCGGCGCGCGGGAGGTAAACGTTGTCGGCCCCGGCGTAGAAGCGCCGCGCCAGCCGCCCTTCCATGATCGCCGCGTTGTCGGCATAGGCGAGCACGGTGCCGCGCGGGTTCGCCGCGTGCGTGTGCTTGATCATGGCAAAGAGGGACTGATCCTTCTTCTGCCCGTCGACGATCCAGTCGGCGTTGAAGATCTTGTGCCGGCAGTGCTCGGAATTGGCCTGCGCGAACATGGTGAGCTCGGCATCGGTGGGGTCGCGCCCCATGGCGCCGTAGGCCTCGCGCAGGTACGCGATCTCGTCTTCCGACAGCGCCAACCCCAGGCTGCGGTTGGCCTCCTCCAGCGCGCCGAGCGGCACGCGCTCAAGAGGCCGCGGCGGCACGTGCTGGAAGAGCTGTCCCGCCTCCTCGAACGACGCGAGCACTGTTTCGGTCATGCGGTCGTGCAGCAACGCTGCAACACGCCCGGAACGGCCGCCGCCGCGCAGGTAGTACGCGGTGCCGCGCTCGATGCGCCGGACCTTGGCCAGACCGCAGTTGCGCGCGATGTCGGTGGCCTTGGAGGACCAGGGCGATATGGTGCCGACGCGCGGGACGACGAGGACCAGCGTGTCGCCGGGCTCGGCCGCTTGCGGCGGCGCGCCGTATTCGAACAGCCGGGCGAGAAGCCTGCTCTCGTCGGCGTTCAATGCCTGTTCGCATTCGACGAAGTGCCGGAACTCGGCCGTCAGGCCGCGGATGCCTGCCTGGGCCGATTGCAGTTGCGGGAGGAGCTTGGCGAGACGAAATTCCTGCAGCGCCCGGGCGCCGCGGAACTGGAGGAGCTTTTGCACTTACCTCCTCAACTGCGGATCCTGCAGCTTGCCGCCGATGTAAAAGATGCCGCGCAGGTTGCGCAACTCGGCGTTGATGCGCCCCGACAGCCCGCCCGCCGCATCCACGTCCAGCGTGCCGTTGGCGTTGAGCAATCCCGAGGTGAGCCGCAAGTCGCGCAGCGCGAGCGCGCCACCGGCCAGCGCCG
>JANNTQ010000036.1:0-3827 GCA_031394435.1 Betaproteobacteria bacterium | reverse complement strand
ACCATCAGCAGGCGCATGCCGGGCCAGGCGGTCTTCGGGTTGATCTTCTCGATGATGGAGAGCGGGTCGGTGATGTCGGTGCCGCCCCAGCCCGGGCCTGGTTCCGCCACCTTGAAGTAGCGTCCCGGCGTGGACTTGCGCCCGCGCACACGGATTCCGGCCGGCCGCATGTCGAGGAAGCGCCCGGCCTGATGCTCGGTCAGCACCCCGGTGATGTGGTCGTCCACCACGATCACCTCGTCGCAATGCCCATGCCATTGTTGCGCGAAGATGCCGATGGTCGCGGAGCCGCAGCCCACGCGCATGCGCTCCTCGCGCTCGCCATTGACCACCGGCGCGGCGCCCGCCTGCAGCAATACGCTCGAGCCGCCGTCGATTTTCACCTCGAGCGCTTCCTTGTTGGAGAGCTTGAGCATCGCCTCGCAGGTGACGTTGCCTTCCTTCTTCGAGCCGCCGGTCAGATGGCGCACGCCGCCCGAGGAGAGCATCTGCGAGCCGTACTCGGCGGTGGTGACATGGCCGATTTGCTCGCCGTCGACGCGTACTGCCGCCTGCTCCGGACCGAGAAAACGGTCGGTGTCGATCTTCACCTTCAGGCCGCAGTAGCTGAAGATGCCTTCGGTCACGACAGTCACCATGTCGACGCCATCGGACTTGGACGAGACGATGAAGGGCGCGGGTTTGTAGTCGGGGTAGGTGGTCGTTGCGCCGATACCCGTGACGAACGGCGCCACAAGTTTTCCGTCCCAGGGTTGGCCGGGCTCGAGGAACGGCACCGCCTTGCCGCCGCGCTCCAGCACCAGCAGCGGGTCGAGCCGTACCAGCTTGCCGTCGTGATTGGCGTAGCGGTCGCAGGCGCCCGTCTGCCCCTTGCGGATGCGGCACAGCACCGGGCAGGCATCGCAGCGGATGACATCGCCGGTCAGCGGTGCCGTGCTCTCAGGCGCGTCTTCCGGATCTCGCATCGAGTTCCGCCTTCAGGCGGTGCGGCAGCACGGGAACCTGGCGCATGCGCACGCCGGTGGCATGGTCGATCGCGCCGAGAATAGCGGGGGCTGTAGGGATGAGCCCAGGCTCGCCCACGCCCTTCGCGCCCGAAGGCCCGAGCGGCTCGGGATCCTCGACCAGGATGCAATCCATGCGCGGCGCGTCGCCGATGGTGGGGATGAGGTAGTCGTGCAGGTTCTCGGTCTTGCCCGGCACGTACTCTTCCATCAGCGCGAAGCCGAGGCCTTGCACAGCGCCGCCCTGGATCTGGCCTTCGACCTGGATCGGGTTCAGCGCCTTGCCCACGTCATGCGCGGCGACGATGCGCTGGACCTGCACTGTGCCGAGCGCTTCGTCCACTTCCACCTGGGCGAGCTGCGCTGCAAAGGCGTAGGTGGCGTAGGGCGTGCCCTGGCCATTCGGATCGAGAGGCGTAGTCGGCGGATCGAAGCGGCCTTCGCCCGTCAGCACGTCGCCATTCATGTCCCTGGGCAGACGCGACAGGTCCAGGCGATGCGTGATGCCGCCTTTGCGAAACACCACGCTGTGCCGGTCGAGCTGCAGTTTGTAGCGGCGATCCAGGTATTCCTCGGGCGGCGCGCCGGCGGCGACAAAGATGCGCCGCCGCAGGTCCAGCCCCGCCAATTCTGCGGCCTTGCCTGAGACGAACGCCTGGCGCGAGGCCGAGGATTTTCCAGCGTCCGCCGTGCGGTCCGTGTCGCCCATCACCAGTTCGATCTGCGCCATCGGCAGCCCGAGCGCATCGGCGGCAACCTGCGTCAGCGTGGTGTTCGAGCCTTGGCCAATGTCCACTGCGCCGTTATAGAACACCAGCCGTCCCCGCGACGAGAGCACGATGCGCAGCGTGGAGGGATTGGCGATAGCCGTGTTGCCGATGCCGTACCACATGCAGCCCACGCCGACGCCGCGACGCAGGCTGCTGGTGTTTTTCTTCGCCCTGGCATTGAACGCCTCGGCATCCGCGCGCAGGCGCCGCCAATGCGGCTTGAGCTGGTCGAGGCACTGGCCGAGACCTGCCGAATGCTCCAGCAGTTGCCCGGTGGCGGTGGTGTCGCCGGCCTTGAGCGCGTTCACGCGGCGGAACTCCAGCCGGTCCATGCCGAGCTTGTCGGCAAGCTCATCCATCAGGGCTTCATGGGCGATCGCGCCTTGCGGCACGCCGAAGCCGCGAAATGCACCCGAAGGATGGCAGTTGGTGAAGTAGGCACGTCCGCGTGTCCGCACATGGCGCACCGAGTAGGGGCCGGTGGCATGGATCGGCACACGCGTCGCCACGGTCGGGCCCCAGCTCGCGTAGGCACCGGTGTCGAACAATGCATCCACCTCGACCGCCTGCAGCTTGCCGTCGGCAGCGCAGCCGAAGCGCGCGCTGATGCGTGCCGGGTGGCGCTTGGTGGTCGAGGCCATGCTCTCCGGCCGGTGGTACACGCAGGCCACCGGTCGGCCGGTGAGCCAGGCGCCGAGCGCAACCAGCGGCTGCAGCGACAGGTCGAGCTTGCCGCCGAAGCCGCCGCCGCAGGCAGTGGGCACGATGCGCACCTGCTGCGGGTCGAACTTCATCACCAGCGCCACTTCATCGCGGTCCATGTAGGGCGTCTGCGTCGTGACGTAGACCTCCAGCCGCCCATCCACCACGCGCGCCCAACCGGCTTCGGGTTCGATGTAGGCGTGTTCCACGAAGGTGGTTTCGAAGGTCGCTGCCGCGACCGCGGCGCATCCAGGGAAGATCTCGCTGACGTTGCCGCGCTTCACGCCGCCGTCGAGCAGCAGGTTGCCCGCCTTGTCCGGCTGCACCAGCGGCGCGCCTTCCATCATCGCGGCATCCAGTCCCAGCAACGGCGGCAGCGGCTCCCAGCTCACCGGGAAACGCGTTTCGTCCAGGGCTTCGACGGTGGCGCGTGCGCCGATCACGGCGGCGACGGCTTCGCCTCGGAATCGCGCTTCGCCGTTGGCCAGCACCGGTTGGTCCTTGATGTGAGGATAAATGCCGAAACCATTGGAGGGCACGTCCTTCGCGGTGAGCACGCGAACTACGCCGGCCTGCTGCGCAAAAGCGGCGAGATCGCCGAAGGCGAACCGTGCGCGGTGGTGCGGCGAGCGGATGACGCGCAGCCATAGCGCATCGGCAGGAATCGCGTCCGCGCCGTACTTCTCGGCGCCGGTGAGTTTGGCGATGCCATCCACCTTGCCGGCCCGCGCACCCACCGCCTTTCCGGCGGCGGGCGAGGGGGCGAGCGCCGGACGGTTGGCGGCGTCGAGCACTGCCTCGATTATTTTCTGGTATCCGGTGCAACGGCACAGCACGCCGGCGAGCGCATCCTTCACTTCGGCTTCCTTCGGGTTGCGTTTGCGCGACAGCAGGTCGGCTGCGGCCATCAGCATGCCGGGCGTGCAGATGCCGCATTGCGCCGCGCCGTGGTTCTGGAACGCCACTTGCAGCGGGGCGAGCTTGCCATTCTTCGCCAGGCCTTCGACCGTGACGACGTTGCGGTCCTCCACTTGCCCGAGCGCAGTCAGGCAGGCGCAAACC
Organism: Betaproteobacteria bacterium; assembly: GCA_031394435.1. Lineage (GTDB taxonomy): Bacteria > Pseudomonadota > Gammaproteobacteria > Burkholderiales > SG8-39 > JAABQT01. The sequence goes on along the minus strand of JANNTQ010000036.1, from coordinate 289 downwards.
TGGCGCCCGTCGAGAAGCACGGTGCAGGCGCCGCAGTCGCCGGCGTTGCAGCCGATCTTGGTGCCGGTCAGGCCCAGTTCGTCGCGCAGCACGTCGGCGAGGCGCGCGATGCGCGGCGCGCGGCTCGCCACCTTGCGCCCGTTGACCGTGAACTCCGTGGTCTCGGTGCTGGCGAGGAACTCGGCGCGCGGGCGATTCATGCCATCTCCCGCAGCAGGCGACGCACCAGTTCCAGCGCGGCCTGCCTGCGATAGTCGGCGCTCGCCCGGACATCGGCGATCGGTTCCAG
>JANNTQ010000289.1:0-2548 GCA_031394435.1 Betaproteobacteria bacterium | reverse complement strand
CTCGAAGCGCAGGTCCCCCTGCAAAAGGTGTGGATCGCCCATGGCAACGTAAGGGGGATTCGACACCAGGAGGTCGAAACGCTCTCCCGCAACCGGTGCGAACCACAAGCCATGCCGCAGTTCGACGTCCAGCCCCAGCTTGACGGCATTGCGCGCTGCCACCGCGAGCGCCGCCATGCTGGCCTCGACACCAATGACGCGCGTCTGCGGCAGATGGCGCTTGATCGCGAGCGCGATGGCGCCGGAACCCGTACCGAGATCGAGCATCGAAGCGGGCTTGCGGGCGAGGGCCAGTTCCACCAGCAGCTCGGTTTCCGGCCGCGGGATCAGCACCGCGGGGTTTACCGCGAGCGGCAGGCCGTAGAACTCCTTTTCGCCGAGGATGTAGGCGATGGGCTCGCCGCCCGCGCGTCGCGCGGCGAACTCGACGAATCTCGCTTCCGCTGCGGCGGGCAGCGCGCGCTCGGGATGGGCCAGCACGCTCGCCTCGGAAAAGCCCGTGGCCGCCGCAAGGAGCAAACGCGCTTCGCGCGCATCGAGCGCTTGCAACGCTTCGCCGACGGTCAAGCCGCTTCTTCGGCCAGCTGCGCCAGCTGCTCGGCCTGGTGCTCGGCCGAGAGCGCGTCCGCCAGCTCGTCCAGCTCGCCGTCCATGATGCGCTCGATCTTGTACAGCGTGAGGTTGATGCGGTGGTCGGTGACGCGGCCCTGCGGGAAATTATAGGTGCGGACGCGCTCGGAGCGGTCGCCCGAGCCGATCAGCGACTTCCTCGCCGAGGCGGTCTTCGCCTGCTGCTCGCGCGTCTGCTTGTCCTTGATGCGCGCCGCCAGCACCGACAGCGCCTTCTCGCGGTTCTTGTGCTGCGAGCGCGAATCCTGGCACTCCACCACGATGCCGGTGGGCAGGTGCGTGATGCGGATCGCCGAGTCGGTCTTGTTGACGTGCTGGCCGCCCGCGCCCGAGGCGCGGAAGGTGTCGACGCGCATCTCGGCAGGATTGAGCACCACGTCGTCGATCGCGTCCGCCTCCGGCAGCACGGCGACCGTGCAGGCCGAGGTGTGGATGCGTCCTTGCGCCTCGGTCTCGGGCACCCGCTGCACGCGGTGGCCGCCCGATTCGAACTTGAGCCTGGAGTACGCCCCCTGGCCGTTGATGCGCGCGATGACTTCCTTGTAGCCGCCCAGCTCGGAGGCGCTCTCGGAGATGATCTCGATCTGCCAGCCCTGCCGCTCGGCGTAGCGCGTGTACATGCGGAACAGGTCGCCCGCGAACAGGGCCGATTCGTCGCCGCCGGTGCCGGCGCGCACTTCGAGAAACAGATTCCTGCCGTCGTTCGGGTCCTTGGGCAGCAGCTGCTTTTGCAGCTGCGCCTCGAGCTTTTCCATCGCCGCGCGCGCGCCCTTCAGCTCCTCCTCGGCATAGCCTTTCATCGCCGCGTCGGCCGCCAGGTCCTTCGCCTCCTGCGCGTCGCGCTCCGCCTGGCGGAAGTGCTCGTACAATCCGACCAGCCCGGTGAGCTCCGAGTGCTCGCGCGAGAGCTTCCTGAACTGGTCGAGGTTGCGCGTCGCGTCCTCGGCGGCGAGCAGGCGGTTCAGCTCCTCCAGCCGGAGCGCCAGGCTGTCGAGCTTCTTGCGTAGTGCGGGCTTCACTTGGGGCGGTACAGGCGCTCGAGCAATGCGGCCAGCGCACGGCGTTCCTCGTCCGCGGCTTCGCTCAGCGCCTGCGTCGGCCCGTGCAACAGCTTGTTGGTGAGCCCCTGCGACAGGGCTTCCAGCACCTGCGCCGGCTGCTCGCCCTTTTGCAGCAGCCTCAGCGCGCGCTCCAGCTCCTGGCGCCTCGCGGCCTCGCCTTGCTCGCGCAGCTGCCGGATGAACGGCACCGCGGCGCGCGCCTGCATCCAGTGCATGAACTGCCCGACCTGGGTCTCGACGATCGCTTCGGCCTGCTCGAGCGCAGAGCGGCGCGCATCCAGATTCCCCTGCACGATGCCCTGCAGGTCGTCCAGCGTGTACAGGAACACGTCGTCCATCTCGCCCACCTCGGCCTCGATGTCGCGCGGCACCGCCAGGTCCACCATGAACATCGGCCGGTGCTTGCGCGCGCGCAGGGCCCGTTCCACCAGCCCCTTGCCGAGGATCGGCAGCGACGAGGCGGTGCAGGACACCACGATGTCGTGCTCCTGCAGCTGCTCGGCGAGCGAGCGCAATTCGATGGCGCGCCCGTTGAAGCGGTGCGCGAGTGCGTGGCCGCGCTCCAGCGTGCGGTTGGCGACGGTGATGCGCGCCGGCGCCTGCGCCGCAAAGTGCGTGGCGCACAGCTCGATCATCTCGCCGGCGCCGATGAACAGCACCTTCTGGTCCTTCAGGCTGGAAAAGATGCGCGCCGCCAGCTTCACTGCGGCGGCAGCCATCGACACGCTGCTGGCGCCCACCTGAGTGGTGCTGCGCACTTCCTTCGCCACCGCGAAGCTGCGCTGGAACAGCTTGTGCAGCACCGTGCCGAGCGTGCCGGCGGCCTGCGCCGTGCGCACCGCGTCCTTCATCTGGCC
>JANNTQ010000147.1:0-2088 GCA_031394435.1 Betaproteobacteria bacterium | reverse complement strand
GCACTGCCTGTTCAACGTGCCGCTCGCCGTCTGGATCCTGGAGGGTTTCATGTCCAGCGTGCCGAAGGAGCTGGATGAGCTGGCCTTCATCGACGGCTACCCGTTCTGGAAGTTCTTCCTCAAGATCTTCGTGCCCGCCATCGCCGCCGGCATCGGCGTGGCGGCCTTCTTCTGCTTCATGTTTTCCTGGGTCGAGCTGCTGCTCGCCAAGACGCTGACCTCGGTGGAGGCGAAGCCGATCGCCGCGATCATGACCCGCACCGCGAGCAGTTCCGGCTACGAGCTCGGCCTGCTGGCGGCGGCCGGCGCACTGACCATCGTGCCCGGGGCGTTCGTCATCTACTTTGTGCGCAACTACATCGCGAAAGGGTTCTCGCTCGGCCGGGTCTGACCCCGGCGGCGCGCAGACGGACTATGGACCTGAGCTGGATGGCCTGGACCTGGCAGACTGCGCTGTTCTTCGCGTTCATCGCGCTGGCGCTCGCCGGCATGAGTGCGTGGGAGTGGCTGTCGCCCGGCGGCGCGCCGCGACGCGGCATCCTGGCGATCAGGACCACGCGCGGCGACCGTTTGTTCATCTCGCTGCTGCTCGCCGCGTATATCCACTTGATCTGGCTTGCCGCAACGAGCGCGCCGCTGTGGGGCGCGAGCGCCGCCGCGTTGGTCGTCGCCGTGATCGTTTTTCGCAAGGTCTAGCCTTGCCGCCGCGCCTCGCGGCATGACCTAGGTCAATGTTTCCGGCGAGGGCGCCGATGCTAAACTCCCGCGCTCCATGCCGCTCCCTGTTTCCGAAATCGAACGCGAACTGCTGCATACGCGCCGCGTGCGCTACGAAGGCTACAAGCGCGCCGACGGGCTGTGGGACATCGAGGCGCACATCACCGATGTCAAGAGCCACGACGTCAAGCTGAGGACTGGCGTGCGCCGCGCCGGGCTACCGATCCACGACATGGTGGTGCGCGTCACCATCGACAGGAAGCTCAACGTGGTCGAGGTGACGTCGGTTTCCGACGCCGTGCCCTATCCCGGCGGCTGCGAGACCATCGGCCCGGCCTACAAAAAACTGATCGGGCTCAACCTGGTGAAGAAGTTCCGCGCAGCGGTGCAGGAGCGCCTCGGCAGCGTGCACGGCTGCACGCACATCACCGAGATGCTGGCCGGGCTGCCGACCGCGGCGATCCAGAGCTTCGCCGGCGAGATGCGCGAGGACCGCCCGCCGGGCAGGAAACCGTTCCAGCTCGACCGTTGCCATGCAATGGACACCACCGGCCCGACCGTCATGCAGTGGTACCCGGAGTGGTACCAGGCGAAGGAGAAGTCTGGCGCATGAAGATCCACGAATACCAGGGCAAGGAAATCTTCCGCCGGTACGGCGTCGCCACGCCGCGCGGTGCCGCCTGCTTCAGTGTGGACGAGGCGGTTGCGGCAGCGAAGCAGCTCGGCGGCAAGGTGTGGGTGGTGAAGGCGCAGATCCACGCCGGCGGCCGCGGCAAGGGCGGCGGCGTCAAGGTGGCAAAGTCACTCGACGAAGTGCGCGCGAAAGCAAAGCAGATCCTGGGCATGCAGCTGGTCACGCACCAGACCGGCCCCAAAGGCCAGAAGGTCAGGCGTCTGCTGATCGAAGAGGGCGCGGACATCCGCAAGGAGCTTTACGTCGGCATGGTGGTGGATCGCGGCACGCAGCGTGTGGTGCTGATGGCCTCCGCCGAGGGCGGCATGGACATCGAGGAAGTGGCGGCGAAGACCCCGGAAAAGATCCACAAGGTGTTCGTCGACCCCGCGGCCGGCCTGACCGACGCCGAGGCGCGCGGCGCGGCGAAGAAGATCGGCATCCCGGCTTCCGCGCTCGCGCAGGCGAGCGAATTGCTGCAGGGCCTGTACAGGTGCTTCTGGGATAGCGATGCCTCGCTGCTCGAGGTCAACCCGCTGATCCTGTCGGGCGACGGCCGCGTGGTGGCGCTCGACTCGAAGATCAACTTCGACGACAACGCGCTGTTTCGCCACCCCGACCTCGCGGCGCTGCGCGACCTCGACGAGGAGGACCCGCTCGAGATCGAGGCCTCGAAGTATGACCTGTCCTACATATCG
>JANNTQ010000273.1:0-1676 GCA_031394435.1 Betaproteobacteria bacterium | reverse complement strand
ACGGCTCGGCGGAGGGCAAGCGGGCCCTGTTCGAGACCGCCGACCTGGCGGGCTTTCTGAACGCCGAGATGCACCTGCTGGCGGTGGCGAGCATGCCGCTCGCGCCCGGCTTGTTCTCGATGACGATGTTCTGGCCGACGTGCTTCGAGGCGATTTGCGCAAAAGCGCGCAGGTGCAGGTCCGTCGAGCCGCCCGCCGGCCAGGGGCAGATCATGATGATCGGTTTGGCCGGAAAGGTTTGCGCAAACGCCGCTGGAACGGCGGCTGCAAGCGCGCAAGCGGCAATCATCGCCGTTTTCAGCACCGATATCCTCATCGAGTCTCCTCCTCGCATTGGTTCGAGGAATTATATCCTCTAGAATCGGCTCTCCATGCTCGATATCCACCGCAGCGATCTGGTTGCCGGCGTGGCCGGCAGCGGCACCATGGGCCGCGGAATCGCGCAAGTACTCGCGCAATGCGGCGTGCGCACGCTGGTGTTCGATGCCAAGCCCGGCGCGGCGCAGGCGGCGAAGGACGCGATAAGCAAGTCGCTCGCCGGGCTGGTGCAAAAGGGACGCGTTTCCAAGCCCGACGCGGATGCGACGCTGGCGCGCATCGCGATCGTCGATTCGCTGGCCGCGCTCGAGCCCTGCCATGTGGTGGTCGAAGCGATCGTCGAGCTGCTGGCGCCGAAGCAGGAACTGTTCAAGGCGCTTGAGGCGGTCGTCGCCGATGGCTGCATTCTCGCGTCCAACACCTCTTCGCTGTCGGTCACCGCGATGGCGTCAGCCTGCGCGAAACCCGGGCGCGTCGCCGGTTATCACTTCTTCAACCCGGTGCCGGTGATGAAAATCGTCGAGGTCGTGGACGGCGAGCTCACCGAACCCTGGGTGGGCGACGCGCTCATGGCGCTGGCGAAGCGCTACGGCCACAAGCCGGTGCGCTGCAAGGACACGCCGGGGTTCATCGTCAACCACGCGGGGCGCGGCTACGTGCCCGAGAGCCTGCGCGTGCTGCAGGAAGGCGTGGCGGACCACGCCACCATCGACCGCGTGCTGGTGGAGGCCGCCGGGTTCAGGCTCGGCCCGTTCGCGCTGCTCGACCTGGTGGGGCTGGACATTGCGCACGGCGTGATGAAATCCATGCAGGCGCAGTACTACGGCGAAGCCAGGTACCAGCCCTCCTTCCTCTCTGATCCGCGCGTTGCCGCGGGGTTACTCGGCAGGAAGACAGGGCGAGGCTGGTACAAGTACGGCAAGGACGGGGTCGCAGAAAAAATTCCAGAGAAAGAAATTCCCAGGAAAAATCAGATGCCAGCCTGGTGTGTGCCTGAATTAAAGGATTTTCTGTCCAGATTCACCAAGCTGGAATCCAAACCCACTGCGGATTCCATCTGCTTTGTCGCTCCGCTGGGCCAGGACGCGACGACAACAGCTCTGCAATTGCAGCTGGACCCGGGAAATACAGTGGCGCTGGATCCGCTATTCGGCTTCGCCAAGCGCCGCACGCTCATGACCACGCCGGTGACGAAGCCGGAGACGCGCGCCGCGGCACATGCGCTGCTCGCCGGCGATGGCGTGCCGGTGTCGCTGATCCGCGATTCGGCAGGCTTCGTCGCGCAGCGCGTGGTGGCGCATATCGTCAATGTCGGCTGCGACATCGCGCAGCAGGGCATCGCCTCGCCCGAAGACCTG
>JANNTQ010000236.1:0-28178 GCA_031394435.1 Betaproteobacteria bacterium | reverse complement strand
GATTCCGATCCCCAGGCCGACAAATGGCTGAAGCTCAACACCGACTTCTCGCTCAAGTGGCCCAATATCACGCGCAAGGGCACGCCGCCCGAGGACAGCAAGGCATGGGAGGGCGTGCCCGACAAGTACGCGAAGTACTTCACGCCGAACCCCGGTAAAGGGGAGTAACCGCAGTGGAGTTGACCCCGGAGGAGCGCGCGATCCTCGCCGGGGAGCGCGGCGAGGCGGCGCGCTGGGCGCTCGAATACCAGGTCAAGGTCGGTGATTTCTGGAGTGCCAAGCGCTTCGTCCCAGTCACCAACGCCCACATGATGGGCGACATCGAGGTGATGGGCGACGGCGGCCTGGAGTGGCTGAAGGACTACGCCGCGCTTGGCGCTCGCTGCGCCGTGGGCACCACCACCAACGCGCGCTGCTTCGACTTCGCGCATTGCGAAAAGCTGGGGCAGGACGCCGGCGAAGCCGCCAAGGAGCGCGAACTGATCGCCTGCCTGCGCCGCATGGATGTGGTGACCACCGACACCTGCATCAACTACCAGACGGTCTACCAGCCGCACCTGGGCGAGCACGTCGCCTGGGGTGATACCGGCACCGTGATCTACGCCAACTCGGTGTTCGGCGCCCGCTCCAATTTCGAGTCGGGTCCGGCGGCGCTCGCCGCGGCGATCACCGGGCGCACGCCCGAATACGGCTTCCACCTGGATCAGCACCGCCAAGGCAGCTTCACGGTCGAGTTGCGCGCCACGCTCGGCGACCTCGCCGACTGGGGCGCCGTCGGCAAGCTGGTGGGCGAATCCAACCAGAGCTATTTTTCGGTGCCGGTGTTCCACGGCTTCCGCGGCACGCCGACCGCCGACGAACTCAAGCACCTCGGCGCGGCGCTCGCGAGCTACGGCTCGATGGGCATGTTCCACTTCGTCGGCGTGACACCGGAGGCGGCCTCGATCGAACAGGCGCTCGGCGGGCGCGCGCCGGCCGAGCGCATGGTGATCACCGATGCTGAGATCGAACGGGCATACGCCGGGTACCGCCTGGGCGACGGCGATGCGCGGCTGGTGGTGTTTTCCGGGCCGCAGCAGTCGCTGTTCGAAATGAAGCAGCTCGCCGCGCTGTTCGACGGCCGCAGAGTGAAGGCAGGTTCGCACTGTTTCGTCACCACCAACGGCGCCGTCCTGGCGCAGTCGCGAGCACTGGGCTATGCCGGTGTGCTCGAACAGGCGGGCGCCACCATCCTCGAAGGCGTGTGCTTCTACATCCTGCAGAACCTTACGCCAATGCGGGTGGCGAACGGCTGGCGCAACCTGGTGTCCAACTCGGCCAAGATCGTGAACATCATCGGCGCGCACCGCTTCAACGCCATCCTCAGGCGCACGCGGGACTGCGTGGATATCGCATGTACGGGGATCCTAAAGTGAAGATCGCTGTCGAACGGGCCTACGGCGAGGCCGTCGAAGGGGAGGCAGTGGTCTCCGAGGAGGGTTTTTCGCCGCGCTACGACCTGGACCGCTGGAGCGGCATCATCAGCAAGCCGGGCCACGCGCTCGAAGGCATGAGCCTGAAGGACAAGATCTGCTTCTTTCCCACGGCTAAAGGGGGAATCGCCGCGGGCTGGGCGTTCTTCGACATCAAATGGAAGAAAATCGCGCCCAAAGCGTTCATCTTTGGAGTGACCAATCCGGTGATGGTGCAGGGTGCGGTGTTCGCCGGCATCACCATCACGGAAGGCTGGGCGCCGCATCCGCGCGGATTGGTCGCGACCGGGGACTGGGTACGAGTGGACCCGGCAGGAAAGCTGGTTGAAGTGCTAAGGAGACGCCAATGATCAGAACTGCAAGTATCCTCGCAGGACTCGCGCTGTTCGCGGGCTGCGCGTCGTTCAGCGGCAGCAGCCTGGTGCCGGGCAAGTCGACCCGCGCCGAGGTGGAAGCGACGATGGGCCATCCGGCGGAAAGCCTGGCCCGCCAGAACGGCGATACGCTGCTCTACTACTCGCGCCTGCCCTTCGGCCGCGAGATGTTCGTCGCCACCGTCAGATCCGACGGCGTGCTGCGCGGCATCGAGCAGCGCCTGACGCGGCAGCATATCGCCAAGATCGCCGCCGGCGCGCAGGCGAAGGAAGTGCGTGAACTGCTCGGACCGCCATTTCGCGTCGTGCGCATGACGCGCATGGAGCGCGACGTCTGGGAATACCCGTGGCGCGAGATCGAGGAGCGCCGCATCCTGTGGGTGCAGTTCTCCAATGACGGGCAGGTGCGCGAGGTGATCGAGATGCACGACTATGAGTCCGATCCCCCCAGCGGCCCGACCAAGGACTAGGCGAGGCGCTGCCGCAGTTCGGTCTTGAGCACCTTGCCGTAGTTGTTCTTCGGCAGGGCGTCGACGAAGCGGTAGTCGCGCGGGCGCTTGAAGCGCGCGATGTGCCGCAGGCAGAGCGCGTCGAGGTCCGGCGCCGACACGTCGCCGCGCCTGACCACGAAGGCGACCACCTGTTCGCCCCATTCGGCGTGCGGCTGCCCGATGACCGAGCACTCCGCCACCGCCGGGTGCCTGAGCAGTACTTCCTCGATCTCGCGCGGGTAGATGTTCGAGCCGCCCGAGATGATCATGTCCTTCGAGCGATCGCGGATCGTCAGGTAGCCGGCGTCGTCCAGGCTGCCGAGGTCGCCCGTGTGCAGCCAGCCGCCGCGCAGCGTCTGCGCGGTGGCGGATGGATTTTCCCAGTAGCCGGCCATCACGCAGTCGGAGCGGGTCACGATCTCGCCCACTTCGCCCGGCGGCAGCTCCCGGTCCTGGTCATCGAAAATTCTCACCTCGACACCCGTGCGTGCGAAGCCGCAGGACTCAAGCTTCGCGCGCGCCGCATGGTCGGCTTGCGGCAGCCCGGTGATCGTCATCGGGCTCTCGCCCTGGCCGAAGAGTTGGTACAGGCGCGGGCCGAACAGGTCGATCGCGCGCAGGCTGTCGGCCACGTACATCGGCGCCCCGCCGTAGCTGATGGTCTTCAGGTTGCGCAGATCCGCGCCCCCGGCGGCAGGGCTGGCGATCAGGCGCACCAGCATGGTCGGGGCGGCGAAGAATGACAGGTTGCGGTGAGCGGCGATGAGCCGGAAGATTTCCTCCGCTTCGAAGCCGCCGCTCTCCGGGATCACGTTCAGCGCGCCGGCGGCCAGGTGCGGCAGGCCGTAGAGGCCGGAGCCGTGCGTCAGCGGCGCGGCATGCAGGATTGCATCGCCAGGCGAGAGCTGGTCGATGTCCGCGAAATACGCCTGGTTGGAGAACAGCAGGTTGCGGTGCGTGAGCATCGCACCCTTGGGGACGCCGGTGGTGCCGCTGGTGTAGAACAGCCACGCTGCGTCCTCCGGTGGCACTTCGGCCGGCGCCGCGGGAACACCCTGCAGCCCACGGTAGTCTGGCGAGCCCGTGGCGATGACCTCGGTCGCGGTGATCGAACCCGCCAGGTCCGGCGAGGCAACGCAAAGCTTCGCGCCCGCGTTGCCGATGATGTACTCGAACTCCTTCGCGTGCAGCTTGGCGTTCATCGGCACCGCCGTGAGCCCGGCGTGCCAGCAGGCGAACAGCACTTCGTAGAATTCGGGGCAGTTCTTCATTGCCAGCGCCACGCGGTTCCCCCGGGCGAGCCCGTGGCGGCCGAGCATGCCCGCGGCCAACCGCTCGACGCGCCCGGCCAGCTGCGCGAAGGTCGTCACCGTGCGCGTGCCGTGCGCGACCGCCGGCGCCTGCGGCAGCCGGCGCGCGATGGCGCGCAGGATGTGCACCAGGTTCATGCGATGCCGAAGAATGCCCGCGCATTGCGCGTCGTCGCCTCGGCGAGCGCCTCGGGCGCTTCGCCGCGCGCGCGCGCCACGGCGCGCAGGATGTGCGGCAGGTGCGCGGGCTCGTTGCGCCGCGCCTTGGGCTGGGGCCGCAGGTCGCGCGGCGTCAGGTAGGGCGAATCGGTTTCCAGCAGCAGCCTGTCCCGCGGAATCTCCTTCACCAGCCCGAGCAGGTGGGCGCCGCGGCGCTCGTCGCAGATCCAGCCGGTAATGCCGATGTACAGGCCGAGGTCGAGGTAGGCGCGCAGCTCCTCCGCCGCGCCGGTGAAGCAGTGCGCGACGGCCTTGCCGACGCGCAGGTTCCGCAGGATTTCGGCGAAGCGCGGATGCGCGTCGCGGGAGTGCAGGAACAGCGGCTTGCCGAGCTCGGCGGCGAACTCGAGCTGCGCCACGAAGTATTTTTCCTGGTCGGCATGCGGCGAGTAATTGCGGTTGAAGTCCAGCCCGCACTCACCGATGGCGACGACCTTGGGATGCGAAGCGATGTCGCGCAGCGCCGGCAGGGTGCGCTCGTCGCAGTCGCGCGCATGATGCGGATGGACTCCGGCGGTGGCGTAAAGGTCGTGCGCCTGCGCCAGTTGCGCGGCGCGCCGGCTGTCCGCGACCGAGGTGCCGGTGACAACGATGATGTCCACGCCCGCGGCGCGCGCGCGCAGCAGCACCTGGTCGAGATCGGGCTGAAACGAGGCGTGCGAGAGGTTTGCGCCGATGTCCGCCAGCTGCATGGCGTTCACAGCTTCTTCAGGCGGTAGAGCAGTTCCAAAGCTTCGCGCGGCGACAGTTCGTCCGGGTTGACCTGGGCGAGTGCGTCGCGCAGCGCGTCGCCCGCGGGCTCGGGCTCTTCGGCCGCGGGGCGCGCGAACAGGTCCGCCTGGCTCCCGCCCGCGCGGCTCGCTTCCTCCAGCTGCTGCAGGATGCGCCGCGCGCGCTGGATCACCGCTTTCGGCACACCGGCAAGCGCCGCCACCTGCAGGCCGTAGCTCTGCGAGGCGGGGCCTTCCTCTACGGCGTGCAGGAACACGATGCTGTCCTGGTGCTCGACCGCATCGAGGTGCACGTTGGCGGCTTCCTTGTACTCCTGCGCGATGCGCGTCATCTCGAAGTAGTGCGTGGCGAATAATGTCAGTGAGCGGTTGTTCTCCAGCAGCTGCCGCGCGATCGCCCAGGCGAGCGCCAGGCCGTCGAAGGTAGAGGTGCCGCGGCCGACCTCATCCATCAGCACCAGGCTCCGCGCGGTGGCGTTGTGCAGGATGCTGGCGCTCTCGGTCATCTCCACCATGAAGGTCGAGCGGCCGCCCGCGAGGTCGTCGGCCGCGCCGATGCGCGTGAAGATCTGGTCGATCGGCCCGAGGCGCGCGGACTTCGCTGGCACGAAGGAGCCGACGTGGGCGAGCAGGGCGATCAGCGCCACCTGGCGCATGTAGGTGGACTTGCCCCCCATGTTGGGGCCGGTGATGAGCAGCAATTGGCGCGTGGGCGAGAGGCGCGCGTCGTTGGCGATGAAGCGCTCGACCTGGCCCTCCACCACCGGGTGGCGGCCGGCCTCGATTGCCACGTGGATATCGTCCACGAACTCGGGTTTGCAGTAGCCGCGCTCGGCGGCGACGGCGGCGAAAGCAGCGAGCAGATCGAGCTGCGCCAGCGCGCGCGCGATGCGCTGCAGTTCGACCAGGTGCGCCAACAGCTTGCCCAGCAATTCCTCGTAAAGCGCCTTCTCCAACGCAAGCGCACGGTCGCGCGCGGTCAGCGACTGGTCCTCGAAGGTCTTCAGTTCCGGAGTGATGTAGCGTTCGGCGTTCTTCAGCGTCTGCCGGCGGCGGTAATCCGTGGGAATCTTCTCCGCGTGCGCATTGGTGACCTCGATGTAGTAGCCGTGCACATGGTTATAGGCCACGCGCAGGTTCGGGATTCCGGTGCGCTCACGTTCGCGCGCCTCCAGGTCCACCAGGAACTGGCCGGCGCCGGACTGCAGGGCGCGCAACTCGTCGAGTTCCGCCGAATAGCCGGCGGCGATCACGTCGCCGTCGCGCAGCTGGGATGCCGGATCGCGCGCAACGGCGCTGCGCAGGAGATGCAGGCATGCCTCCGGCGTTGCCAAATCGTCGCGCAGCGCCTGCAGCAGCGCGCTGTGCTCGGGAATGGCCTTGCGCAGGTCGGGCAATAGACCGACGCTGTCTCTCAATGCAGAAAGGTCGCGCGGGCGCGCGCTTTTCAGCGCGATGCGCGCAGTGATCCGCTCGACGTCGGCGATACGGCGCAGCGCCGCATGCACCGCATCCGTATGACCTTGCAGGGCTTGCACTGCGTCGTGTCGCTTCGCGACTGTGCCCCGGTCACGCAATGGATGGTGCAGCCAGCGGCGCAGCAGGCGGCTGCCCATGCCGCTCGCGCAGCGATCCAGTTGCGAGAACAGCGTCGGCGCGGGCTCGCCGCGCAGTGTCTCCGTCAGTTCCAGGTTGCGCCGCGTGGCAGCGTCCATGCGCAGGAATTCGCTGCTGCGCTCGGCGGCCACCGCGTTGACGTGCGCCAGAGCCTGCCCCTGTGTTTTCTTCGCATAGTCAAGCAGGGCGCCGCAGGCGCCGATGGCGAGGCTGAGATCCTCCACGCCGTAGCCGGCGAGGCTCGCCGCGCCGAGCTGCTCGAGCAAGCGCTTCCTGCCGGCTTCGACGTCGAACTGCCAGGCGGCGTGGCGGGTGACGAAATAGCCGGGCAGGTCGGTTCCTTCGGTGGCCAAAATCTCGGCCGGGCCGATTCGGCGCAGTTCGCTGGCGAGCGCTTGCGGCGCGACTTCGGCGACGCGCAGCACGCCGCTCGCGAGCGACAGCCAGGCGAGCCCGACGGTGGATTTGTCCGCCGCCAGAGCGAGCAGGACGTTGTCGGCCTTGTCATCGAGCAGCTCGGAATCGGTGAGCGTGCCAGGGGTGATGATGCGCATGACCTGCCGTTCGACCGGGCCCTTGGCGCTGCTCGGGTCGCCGACCTGCTCGCAGATCGCCACCGATTCGCCCAGCTTCACCAGCTTCGCCAGGTACTGCTCCACGGCATGCGCCGGCACGCCGGCCATCTTCACCGGGGCGCCGGCCGACTGGCCGCGCGAGGTGAGCGTGATGTCGAGCAGGGGCGCAGCGCGTACCGCGTCGTCGTAGAACAGTTCATAGAAATCGCCCATCCGGTAGAACAGCAGGATGTCCGGATGCTGCGCCTTGATGCGCAGGTACTGCTGCATCACCGGGGTATGGCTGGAATCAGGCATTGGTCAGCGGCGCTGTAGGGACACGATGGTAACCATTCGGTCGTTCGTCCGCTGGCTCGGGCCGCGCAAATGGCGGCAAACGAACCCCAGCGGATATTCGTGGAGGTCCGCACAGGAAGAGGAGTAATCTATTGCGCTGCGGGGGTGGATCCATGAAGCCGTGTGCTCTTGCATTGCTGGCCTTCATTCTTGTCGCATGCGCAGCTCCTGAGGCAACTCGCGAGCCTGCTGCTGCAAAGGATGCAACCGAGTACGAGTCCAAGCTTGGCACCCAGTTCACGCAGGCAGCCACCGCCCCGCTGAGCGACCTGAATCTGGTGAATGCCGAAATCCCGGCAGTGCTGGCGGCAGCACAAAAGGGACCTTACTCGCCGCCGACCGACCAAACGTGCGCAGGCTTGGCGGCGGAGGTCACGGCACTCGACGCTGTTCTTGGGCCGGACCTCGACACTCAGGCTTCGCCTTCGAATCCTGGCCTGATTGAGCGAGGCGTGGGAGCCGTTGGCGATGCGGCGATGAGGGCGATCCGCGGAACTGCCGAAGGAGTCGTGCCCTACAGGAGATGGGTACGGAAACTCAGCGGCGCGGAGCGGTATTCCCAACAAGTTGCCGCCGCGATTGCAGCCGGGACTATTCGAAGATCTTTCCTGAAGGGCCTTGGCCTCGCCGGCAGCTGCCAAGCGCCCGCCGCGCCATATCGCTAGGCCGTAGAGCTAGTCGGATGCGGCTGGCGCGGCGCGTTCGTCCCGCAGCAGCTCCTCGACATAGGGCAGGCGGTCCTGGCCGAAATGCATGCGCCCGCCGACGAAAAACGTCGGCGCGCCGAACAGGCCCCGCTGCACGGCCGCCTCGGTGGCCGACTTGAGCGCCTCCTTGATCGCGGGATCCTGGGTCGCGGCGAGGATCTTCTGCGCGTCGAGCCCCGCCGCGGCGAGCGTCTTGCCGGCCGCGCCCGGGTCGCCCATGTTCACGCCGTCCACCCACATCGCCTTGAAAACCGCGTCCGAATAGGCAAGCAGAAAGCCTTCGCGTAGCGCGTAGATGGCGCCGCGCATCAACGCCAGCGTATTGACCGGGAAGTGCGGGTTGAACTTGAACGGCACCGAGTAGCGCGCGGCAAACCAGGCCATGTCCTGGTTCATGTAGCGGCCCTTGGCCGCCACCTCGACCGGCGAGCGGTTGCCGGTGGCCTGGAAGATCCCGCCAAGCAGGACCGGCTTGTAGTTCACAATGGCCCCGGTGCGAGCGGCCAGCCCCGGCACCTGCGTGTAGGCGAGGTACGAGGTCGGGCTGCCATAGTCGAAATAGAAGTCCAGGCTCTTGACCATGCCTGCCGATCTAGAACGTGGCCATCGGCTCGAGCCAGGGCCGGATGTCGAGCTCGAAAGTCCAGGCGCTGCGCTTCTGTCTGTGCATCGCCCAGTAGGTATCGGCGATGTCGTCCGGCGCCAGCAGACCGTCCGCGGGCCGCGACTGCACCATTTCTGGAAAGCGCTCGCGCACGAAAGGCGTGTCAATCGGGCCATCGATTACGACATGCACGACGTGCACGCCCTGCTTGCCGAATTCGCGCGCGGTGGACTGGGCAAGCGCGCGCATGCCGAATTTTCCGGTGGCGAACGCCGAGTAGCCCTCGCTGCCGCGCAGCGCCGCGGTAGCTCCGGTGAAGAAGAACGTGCCGCGGCCGCGCGGCGCCATGCGGCGCATCGCCTCGCGCGCGGTAAGAAACGCCGTGAAGCAGGCCATTTCCCAGGTCTTGAAGTACTTCTGCGCGGTCATCTCGAGCAGGGGAAAGCGGATGTTGCCGCCCACGTTCGCGACCACGATTTCCAGCGCGCCGACTTCACGCTCGATGCGGTCGAACAGTGCCACCATCTGGTCCTCGCGCCGGGCGTCGCAGCCGAACGCATGCACGGTGCCGCCGGCGCCGCGGATCGCATCCACCAGCGGCTGCAGTTTGTCCGCGTTGCGCCGCACGACGCAGACCTTGAGCCCTTCGCGTGCGAATCTGCGCGCGAGCGCGCCGCCCAGGCTGTCGCCGGCGCCTACGACGAGGGCGGTATCGGGGGTGCTCATCGGGTGGTCTTGCAAATCGAGTTCTGTAATCGCAGACTACGCGAGCGCTTCGAGCAGTTGCGGCAATACCTTGGGTGTTGCCGCGGCGATCTCGCCGCGGTCGAGGAAACCTGCGCCACCCTGCAGATCGCTAACCAGCCCGCCGGCTTCCTGGATCAGCAGCGCGCCAGCCGCCATATCCCAGCGCGACAGGCCCATCTCCCAGAACGCGTCGAGGCGCCCCGCGGCGACGTAGGCGAGGTCCAGCGCCGCGGCGCCGGCGCGGCGCACCCCGGCCGACGACGTCATCATCGCCCGCAGCTGGCGCATGTACAGATCCAGGCGGGACACTTCCTTGAAGGGAAATCCGGTGCCAACCAGCGCATCCTGCAGGCGGATGCACTTGGATACGCGCATGCGCCGGTCGTCCATGAACGCGCCGCGGCCGCGGCTGGCGGTGAACAGCTCATTCTTGCCCGGGTCGTAGACCACCGCCTGGGTCAGCGTGCCGCGGTGTTCCAGCGCGATGGACACGCAGTACTGGGGGAAACCATGGATGTAGTTGGTGGTGCCGTCCAGCGGATCGATCACCCACAGGTACTCAGGTCGCGCGCCGGGCGTGTCGCCGGACTCCTCGGCGAGGACGCTGTGGTCGGGGTAGGCGGCGCGGATGATGCCGATAATTGCCTTCTCGGCGGCCTTGTCCACCTGGGTGACAAAATCGTTCTTGTTCTTGGCCCTGACCTCGAGCGCGCCGCCCTCGAGCGCGGCGCGGTTGATGATCGACCCGGCGCGGCGCGCGGCCTTGATGGCGATGTTGAGCATCGGATGCATGGGCGGCGCGCATTCTACTCTCGGTAGACTGTAGGGATGGCGGATGTCCGCATCGTGCTGTGCAGGCCCAGCCACCCCGGCAACATCGGCGCCGCGGCGCGCGCCATGAAGACCATGGGATACGCCGACCTTCGCCTGGTGGCGCCGGAGCGTTTTCCCGCGCCGGAAGCCGCATGGATGGCGACCCACGCAGCGGACGTGCTGGGCGCGGCGCGCGTGCACGCCACGCTGCACGAAGCGATCGCGGATTGCTCTGCCGCTTTTGCGCTCTCCGCGCGACCGCGCGAGTGGTCGCCGCAGGTGCTGCAAGTGCGCGCGGCGGCAGCGGCGGCGGCAAATCTGGATGCGCCGGTGGCTTTCGTGTTTGGCGGCGAGAGCGCCGGACTCACCAACGACGAGATGTTCGCCTGCCAGTTCCTGGTGCACATCCCCGCGGTGCCCGGCTCCAGTTCGCTCAACCTCGCGCAGGCGGTGCAGATCGTGTGCTACGAGCTGCACATGGCCAACGGCGCGAGCGTGCCTGCAATGCGCGCCGAGAAGCTCGCCACGGTCGCTGATATCGAGGGCCTGTATAGCCACCTCGAAGCAGCCGCGACGGCAAGCGGCTTCCTGGTGCCGGGATCCAGGCTGCGCGAGCGCTGGCGGCGCCTGTTCTCGCGCGTACCGGCGCTGGAGCGCGAGGAGGTCAATATCCTGCGCGGGTTGCTCAAATCGCTGCTCAAAAAATAGTTGATCGTTTTGCTCGGATAATCTAAAGTTTCTCCATGTTCAGACAGTTGCGTGAAGACATCGCCAGCATTTTCGAGCGCGACCCGGCGGCAAGGACCACCTGGGAAGTGCTGACCTGCTATCCGGGATTGCACGCCGTCTACATCCACAAGATCGCGCGCTGGTTCTGGACCCACGGCCTGCGCTGGTTCGGCCGCGCCACCTCCAATATTGGGCGCTGGGCGACGGGCATCGAGATTCACCCCGGTGCGGTCATCGGCCGCCGCGTGTTCATCGATCATGGCATGGGCGTGGTGATCGGCGAAACCGCCGAGGTCGGCGACGGCTGCACCATCTACCAAGGCGTCACGCTGGGCGGCACGTCGCTGTATCGCGGCGCGAAGCGCCATCCGACCCTTGGTGCCGGCGTGGTGGTCGGCGCCGGCGCCAAAGTGCTGGGCGGATTCACCGTGGGCGAAGGCGCAAACGTGGGTTCGAACGCGGTGGTGGTGAAAGAAGTGCCCGCGGGTGCAACCGTGGTGGGTATCCCCGGACGCATCGTGGAAAAGGGCAGCGCACAGCAGGCTGCTCGATTTTCAGCCTACGCGGTGGTGCAGGATCAGGACGACCCCTATGCGATAGCGATCCAGAAGCTGGTGGAACATTCCGCCGAACTGGAGCAGGTGCTAGCCAAGCTCAACGAAAGGCTGGCGGACCTCGAGAAAGACAAGCAAAGAGAACAACTTAGAGCAGTCAAGTAATTGTTGACTGATTCTGTCGGGATTAGCTATACTTGAGTGCGTTAATCAAGTATTCGAGGCGCCCATGAGACTCACGACCAAAGGCCGGTTTGCGGTCACCGCGATGGTGGACCTTGGCATGCGCCATACGCGAGGCCCGGTGACCCTCGCGTCGATTAGCGAGCGGCAGCACATCTCGCTGTCCTATCTCGAGCAGCTGTTCGGCAAGCTGCGCCGCAGGAAGCTCGTGTCCAGCGTGCGCGGGCCGGGCGGCGGCTATCGCCTGGCGCAGCCGATGCAGGGCATCACGGTGGCTGAAATCGTCATCGCCGTGGACGAGCCGCTCGATGCCACGCAATGCGGCGGCAAGGAAAACTGCGCCGACGACAAGCGTTGCATGACGCACGATCTGTGGGCCAACCTGAACAAGAAGATGCACGAGTACCTGTCATCGGTGAGCCTGGCCGACCTGGTCGCGCAACAGGGCAGCAAGCCTGTCACGGTAATGTACGACAAGCGCCCGGCGGAAAAGGTCGCCGCATGAAGCTGCCGATCTACCTCGACTACTCGGCGACCACGCCGGTGGACCCGCGCGTGGCGCAGAAGATGATCCCGTACCTCACCGAGTTCTTCGGCAATCCGGCGAGCCGCTCGCACGCCTTCGGCTGGAAGGCGGAGGAGGCGGTGGAACAGGCGCGCGGCCACGTGGCGGCCCTGATTGGCGCCGACCCGAAGGAGATCGTCTGGACTTCCGGGGCGACGGAGGGCAACAACCTCGCCATCAAGGGCGCCGCCCAGTTCAACAAGACCCGCGGCAAGCACCTGATCACGCAGAAAACCGAGCACAAGGCGACGCTCGACACGATGCGCGAACTCGAGCGCCAGGGCTTCGAGTGCAGCTACCTCGAAGTGGAAGAAAACGGCCTGCTCGATCCGCGCAAGTTTGCCTCGGCGATCCGGCCCGACACCATCGTGGCGTCGATCATGATGGTGAACAACGAAATTGGCGTGATCCAGCCGATCGCCGAGATCGGCGAACTGTGCCGCGCCAAGGGCATCGTCTTTCATTGCGACGCGGTGCAGGCCGCGGGCAAGATGCCGATCGACCTGGCGAGCCTGAAGGTGGACCTGCTGACGATCACCGCGCACAAGATGTACGGGCCGAAGGGCATCGGCGCGCTCTATGTGCGCAGGAAGCCACGCGTGCGCATCGAGCCCCAGATCCACGGCGGCGGGCACGAGCGCGGATTCCGCTCCGGCACCCTCGCCACGCACCAGATCGTCGGCTTCGGCGAGGCGGCGCGCGTTGCGAAACTCGAGATGGCGGCCGACAGCGAGCGCATTCGCGCGCTGCGCGAGCGCCTGCGGCGCGGCCTGTCGTCGATGGAGGCGGTGGTGCTGAACGGCGACCTCGAGCGGCGCATCCCGGGCAACCTCAACGTCAGCTTCAACTACGTCGAGGGCGAATCGCTGATCATGGCCATCAAGGACATCGCGGTGTCCTCGGGCTCGGCCTGCACTTCCGCGTCGCTGGAGCCGTCCTACGTGCTGCGCGCCCTGGGACGCTCGGACGAGCTGGCGCACTCCTCGATCCGCTTCACGCTCGGCAAGTACACCACCGAGCAGGAGATCGACTACGCGGTGAACCTGGTGAAGACCAAGGTGGCGAAGCTGCGGGAATTGTCGCCGCTATGGGAGATGTACAAGGATGGGGTGGACTTGAATACCGTCCAGTGGGCGGCACATTGAGGTAGGAGCAAGCCATGGCATACAGCGAAAAAGTCATCGATCACTACGAGAATCCGCGGAACGTCGGCTCGTTCGACAAGAACGACGAGGCGGTCGGCACCGGCATGGTCGGCGCGCCGGCCTGCGGCGACGTGATGAAGCTGCAGATCCGCGTCAGCAAGGACGGCGTCATCGAGGACGCGCGCTTCAAGACCTACGGCTGCGGTTCGGCGATCGCCTCGAGCTCGCTGGTCACCGAGTGGGTGAAGGGCAAGCGCCTGGACGAAGCGGCGAGCATCAAGAACACGCAGATCGCCGAGGAGTTGTCGCTGCCGCCGGTGAAGATTCACTGCTCGATCCTGGCCGAGGACGCAATCAAGGCGGCGGTCGAGGACTACAAGAAGAAGCACGGGGCAGAGGCGCGCAAAGAACAGAAGGTCGCCTGACGTGGCAGTGACCCTCACCGAGCAGGCCGCGACGCACGTGCAGAACTTCGTTGCCAAGCGCGGCAAGGGCGTCGGCTTGCGCATCGGCGTGCGTACCACTGGCTGCTCGGGCTTCGCCTACAAGCTCGAGTTCGCCGACGCGGTGAATTCGGACGACCACCAGTTCGAGAGCCACGGCGTAAAGGTGCTGGTGGACCCGAAAAGCCTGCCGTTCCTCGAAGGCACCCAGCTCGACTACACGCGGGAGGGGCTGAACGAGGGCTTCAAGTTCAGCAACCCGAACGTCAAGGACGAGTGCGGCTGCGGCGAGTCGTTTAACGTCTGAAGAATCACTTCGAACTTTTCGGTCTGGCGCCGGCCTTTGCGCTCGATGCCGGGTCGCTCGAGCGCTCCTACCGCGAGATCCAGTCGCAGATCCACCCCGACCGCTACGCGCGCGCGGGCGACGCCGAGCGGCGCGCCTCGATGCAGTGGACCACGCGCGTCAACGAGGCCTACCGCACTCTGAAGAGCCCGGTGCAGCGCGCGAAGTATCTTCTGGCGATGAATGGCGTGGACGTGCAGTTCGAGACCAATACCCGGATGCCGACCGACTTCCTGCTCAAGCAGCTGGAGCTGCGCGAGGCGCTCGAGGAGGCAAAGCAAGCTGCAGCGCTGGACCGGCTGCAGGCGCAGGTCAACCGGGAGAAGGGCCTGCTCGAAGGCAGCATTGCCTGCCTGGTGGATGAAAAGAAGGACTACGCTGCGGCCGCCGGCGAGGTGAGGAAGCTGATGTTCCTCGACAGGCTCGTCGGCGAAATCGACCAGGCCTACGAGGGAGTTGAGTAATGGCCTTGTTGCAAATCTCCGAGCCGGGCCAATCCACCGCTCCCCACCTGCATCGCCTCGCGGTCGGCATCGACCTCGGCACTACAAATTCGCTGGTCGCCACCGTGAGGAGCGGCGCGGCGACGGTGCTGCCGGACGAGCGGGGCCACGCGCTGCTGCCCTCGATCGTGCGCTACCTGCCCGACGGCAGCACCGAGGTCGGCTATCCGGCGCAGGCGCGGCAGGCCGAGGACCCGAAGAACACCATTGCCTCGGCGAAGCGCTTCATGGGCAGGGGCCTCAAGGACGTGGCGCACGCCGAAAACATGGCCTACGACTTCGCTGACGCCCCGGGCATGGTGCAGCTGCGCACCGTGGCGGGCGTGAAAAGCCCGGTCGAGGTGTCAGCGGAAATCCTCAAGCTGCTACGCCGGCGCGCGGAGCTTTCGCTCGGCGGCGACCTGGCTGGCGCCGTCATCACGGTGCCCGCTTATTTTGACGACGCACAGCGGCAGGCGACGAAGGATGCCGCGCTGCTCGCCGGGCTGAATGTGCTGCGGTTGCTGAACGAACCGACAGCGGCGGCGATCGCCTACGGGCTGGAGAACGCCGCGGAAGGTGTGTACGCGGTGTTCGACCTCGGCGGCGGCACCTTCGACATCTCGATCCTCAAGCTGTCCAAGGGCGTGTTCGAAGTGGTGGCGACGAACGGCGACTCGCTGCTCGGCGGCGACGATTTCGACCAGCGCGTGTTCTGCTGGGTAGTGCAGGAGGCGAAGCTGCCGCCGCTGAATGCGCGCGACATGCGTCTGCTGCTGGTCAAGTCGCGTGAAGCGAAGGAATCCCTGACCACGCACGCCGAGGCGTGCGTCACGGCACGCCTCTCCGGCGGCGAGGTGGTGGACGTAACGCTCGGCGCGGAAAAGTTCTGCCAGATCACGCAGACGCTGGTGCACAAGACGCTGGGCCCGATGCGCAAGGCGCTGCGCGACGCGGGCCTCGGCGTGCAAGACGTGAAGGGCGTGGTGATGGTCGGCGGCGCGACCCGCATGCCGCAGATCCAGCGCGCGGTGGGCGAGTTTTTCCGCCGCGATCCGCTCAACAACCTCGACCCGGACAAGGTGGTGGCGCTGGGGGCGGCGATGCAGGCAAACGTCCTTGCCGGCAACAAGCCGGCGGGCGAGGACTGGCTGCTGCTCGACGTGATCCCGCTGTCGCTCGGCATCGAGACCATGGGCGGCCTCGCCGAGAAGATCATCCCGCGCAATTCGACCATCCCGGTGGCGCGCGCGCAGGAATTCACCACCTTCAAGGATGGGCAGACCGGGATGAGCTTCCACGTGGTGCAGGGCGAGCGGGAGCTGGTCGGCGACTGCCGCTCGCTCGCCCGCTTCGAATTGCAGGGCATCCCGCCGATGGTGGCGGGCGCGGCGCGCATCCGCGTCACTTTCCAGGTGGATGCCGACGGACTCCTGTCGGTGGCGGCAAAGGAAAACACGACCGGGGTCGAGGCCTCGGTGGTGGTGAAGCCGTCCTACGGCCTGACTGATGAGGACATCGAGCGCATGCTGCGCGATTCCTACGAGCATGCGAAGGACGACATGCACGCGCGCGCGCTGCACGAGGCGCGCGTGGATGCGCAGCGCCTGCTCGAGGCGGTGCGCGCGGCGCTGGCCGCGGACGGTGCACTGCTTTCCGCGGCCGAGCGCGAGGCGATCGACCGGCAAATGGCGGCGCTGGCCGCCGTCGCCGCGGCAAGCGACCACCGCGCCATCAAGCAGGCGGGCGACGCGCTGAACCGCGCCACGGAAGAGTTTGCCGGCCGCCGCATGGATGCCGGCGTGAAGCGCGCGCTCACCGGCAAGAGTATCGCCAGCCTGGACCTTTGATGCCCAGGCTGAAAGTACTGCCGCACGCGCAGTTGTGCCCGCAGGGCGCGGAGTTCGACGCCGCCGCGGGCGTGTCGATCTGCGACGCGCTGCTCGAGCACGATATCGACATCGAGCACGCCTGCGAGAAGTCCTGCGCCTGCACCACCTGCCATGTGATCCTGCGCGCAGGCTTCCAGTCGCTCGCGCCGGCGGAGGAGAAGGAGGAGGACCTGCTGGACAAGGCCTGGGGCCTTGAGGCGGCTTCGCGGCTTTCCTGTCAGGCGAAGATCGCGGGCGCGGACCTGACGCTGGAGATCCCCAAGTACACCATCAACTATGAGCGCGAGGGCGGAGGGAACAAATGAAGTGGACCGACACGCTGGAGATCGCCATCGCGCTCACCGAGGCACGCCCCGATACCGACCCGCGCAGCGTGCGCTTCACCGACCTGATGCAGTGGGTGATGGCGCTGCCGGATTTCGATGACGACCCGAAGCGCTGCGGCGAGAAAATCCTCGAGGCGATCCAGATGGCCTGGATCGACGAGGCGGAGTAGCTCAGTCGTCCAGGCCGCTCATGCCCTTGCGGTGCGCCAATTCCTTCGCGCCGGCGATGCGGAAAGCAACCAACCCGGGCCAGGCGAGCCTGCCATCCAGCTTGCGAGTGAACAGAATGCCGTCGGTGCGCGCCAACATCTGCACCCTGGCTTTCGGTCCGCGCGCATCCGCGGGATCGATGACCTCGCACACCGGGGTGCCCCTGCGCACCCTGGCGCCCTTCGTGACGTGGTACACGAGCATGCCGGGCTTGGGGCAGTAACCCACATCCATGCCGCCGATCGGCGTCGCATCCGCCTTGAGCCGCGGCAGCTTGCCCGCGCGTCCCGCGATGATGCCGCGCCGGACCAGGTATCTGTAGAGCTTGCGCGCGTCGGCTTCGCCCAGTGCGTGGTTCACGTCGTGCTGTCCGCGATACTCGATCGTTGCCGACAGGCAGGCCTGCGGAATGTCTGCGCCCGGAAACCGGTCCGCGAGCCGCGCCCACAAGGCGCTGTTGACGCCGGAAAAGGTGAGCGACTCTGGGTAGGGATCGTTGTAGAGCGTAGCCTGCACGCCGAGGTCGGCGGCGAGCGCACGCGCCGGCCCGGGCCAGTCGCGGCGCGAGATGAACAGGTGCAGCACGGCCTCCATGTCGCAATGCAGGTCGAGCACGACATCGGCATCGACAGACAGCGTCATGGCCGCGATGCGCAGCGCTTGCAATTCGGTGGCCGGTTTCATCGTGGCCAGCGCAGCCAGCGCGGCTTTGCGGATCAATGCGATGTTCCTGCCCGCGGCAGGTCCCAACTTTGCTCCGATTTCCCCTGCGATGGCGCCGGCGAGATCCGGCCAGCTGCGGTTGAAGTTGTCGCGGCCGAGGAAGTCGTAGCGTCCGAGGTGGTTGTTGCCGGCGAGCTGCGAAAGCCCGATCGGGTTCACGGTAGGCACGACGACGATCTCGCCCTTGATGCGGCCGCCGCGATCAGCCGCCACCAGCATTGGCATCAGGTGGTGAAGCGCCATCGCGCCGGGCAGTTCGTTGGCATGGATCGCGGCCTGCAGGTAGGCCTTCGGCCGCCCACCTGCTTTGCCAAAGCGGTGGAACGCAATGTGACGGCGCGTGCCGGGCGTCATTGGCGGCAGCGCGATCTTTCCTTGCACGTGGGGCATGGGGTCCTCGCTTTTCGGTGGCGCCATTTTTGCGGGTATTCGGGTTAATATCCAGCGCAACAGCCAAGGGGGACTTTTGCGAAGGAGGTGAAGGGCGACGTGCCCAATCCGATCCGGCCACCCTCCGGCTGCCACTTCCACCCGCGCTGCCCCCACGTCATGGAGCGCTGCCGCACCCAAACGCCGCTGCTGCGCGAGATCGCTGCCGGGCGCATGGCCGCCTGCCACCTCAATGCATAAGCTCGCCGACTACTACGCGAATCGCGCCGCGGAGTATGAGCGTTTCTACGACAAGCCCGAGCGCCAGGCGGACCTGGCGCGGCTGTGCGGCGAGCTGCCGGACTATTTCGCGGGCGCCACGCTGCTCGAGATTGCCTGCGGTACCGGCTACTGGACGCCGCTGCTCGCGGAGCGCGCCGCTGCGGTGCATGCGACCGACGAGAACGACGAAGTGCTCGCGATCGCGAGCACCAAGTCCTACCCGCGAAGCAGCGTGCGCTTCGAGCGTTGCGACGCTTACGCCCTGCCCAGCTGGTCGGAGAAATTCAGCGCCCGCTGCCGGGAGTTCGCCTGGCACGAGCTCGAGTACTACGGGTATTGCACCTACCTCACTGCGGATTGATCGATAATAGCCGCCATCAACGTGCTCCTGGAAGGGGGAACCATGAGAATCGCCCGCCATCTGCTCGCGGCCGCACTGCTCGCCGCGGGCGCCGCCAACGCGCAGGACCTGCGCATCGGGCTCGCCAGCGAGCCGACCGCAATGGACCCGCACTTCCACAACCTGGGGCCCAACAACTCGCTGCTCGGCCACATTTTCGAGCGCCTGGTAGGCCAGGACGAGATGCAGCGCCACACCCCGGCGCTGGCGGAGTCGTGGAAAGCGATCGATGACACCACCTGGGAGTTCAAGTTGCGCCAGGGGGTTCGCTTTCACGACGGCACGCCGTTCACCGCCGACGACGTGGTGTTCAGCTTCGAGCGCGCGCCCAACGTGGAGGGCAGCCCTTCCAGCTTCGGCATCTACACCCGGGGCAAGACGGTGGTCAAGGTGGACGACCACACCGTGCACATCAAGACCGCGGCGCCCTATCCGCTGATGCCGAACGAGGTGTCGGCGCTCTTCATCGTCTCGCGCAAGCACGGCGCCGGCGCCAAGACCCCGGACTACAACTCCGGCAAGGCGGCGATCGGCACCGGCCCGTACCGCTACGTCGAGTACACGCCGGGCAACCGTATCGTGATGCAGCGCTACGACGGCTACTGGGGCGCCAAGGCGCCGTGGCAGAAGGTCACCTTCCGGGGAATCAAGTCCGACCCGTCGCGGGTCGCGGCGCTGCTCGCCGGCGACGTGGATGTGATAGACGAGGTGCCCTCGACCGACATGGAGCGGCTGAAAAAAGACTCCAGGGTGACGATCGCGCAGACCGTTTCCAACCGCGTTATCTACCTGCACCTGGATCATTTCCGCGACGATTCGCCGTTCGTGCGCGCCAAGGACGGCGGCCCGATCAAGAGCCCGCTGCGCGACCGGCGCGTGCGCCAGGCGATTTCCAAGGCGATTGACCGCGACACCATCGTCAGCCACGTGATGGAAGGCGTAGCGATCAAGGCGAGCCAGCTGCTGCCCGAGGGATTTTTCGGCGTCAGCGCGAAGCTCAAGCCGGTCGCTTTCGACCCGGAGGGCGCCAAAAAACTGCTCGCCGAGGCCGGCGTGCCGAACGGCTTCAGGATGACCATCCACAGCCCGAACGACCGCTATCCGAACGACTCCAAGATCGCCGAGGCGGTGGGACAAATGCTCTCGCGCATCGGCATCGACAGCCAGGTCGTGACCATGACCGCGAGCGTGTTCTTCCGCGAAGCCTCGACCGGCAGCCCGGACAAGGGGCCCAAGTTCAGCTTCATCCTGGTCGGCTGGGGCTCGGCCACGGGCGAGACTTCGTCGCCGCTCAAGTCGCTGCTCGCCACCTTCGACCGCGAAAAGGGCATGGGTCCCTCGAATCGCGGCCGCTACTCCAACGCCGAGGTCGACAAGCTGATCGGCGAGGCGCTGGCGACCGTGGACGACGCCAAGCGCCAGAGCGTGCTGGCACGCGCCACCGAGATCGCGATCGAGGACGTCGGCATCATCCCGCTGCATTACCAGGTCAACACCTGGGCGATGCGCAAGGGCTTCGGCTACAAACCGCGCACCGACGAATTTACGCTCGCCACCGACGTCACCAAGCAGTGACCATGCGCTAGGCTCCTGGCGTGTCGGTCTTCGTCATCCGGCGCATCCTGCAGAGCCTGCTGGTGGTTCTGGTGATGTCGCTGGTCGTGTTCGTCGGCGTCAACGTCGTCGGCGACCCGGTGTATATCCTCATTTCGGATGACATGACGCAGCAGGAGATCGAGCGCTTCATCGCCAAGCTCGGCCTGGACCGGCCGGTGCACGAGCAATACCTGCATTTCCTCGCCAACGCCGCGCGCGGCGACCTCGGCAACTCCTTCGTGCACGCCGAGCCGGCGCTGAAGCTGATCCTGCAGAAGATGCCGGCGACCATCGAGCTGGCGCTGGCGGCGATGCTGATCGCGGTGTTCTTCGGCATCCCGCTCGGCGTCTACGCCGGGCTGCACCCCGAGGCGCCCGCGAGCAAGGCGATCATGGCCGGCTCGATCCTCGGCTTCAGCCTGCCGACCTTCTGGGTCGGGCTGATGCTGATCATGGTGTTCGCGGTGATGCTCGGCTGGCTTCCCTCCACCGGCCGCGGCGACACCGTGCCGCTGCTCGGCGTCGAAGTGAGCTTCCTCACTTGGGACGGGCTACGGCACCTGCTGCTGCCGGCCTTCAACCTGGCGCTGTTCAAGCTCTCGCTGGTGACGCGCCTGGCGCGCGCCGGCACGCGCGAGGCGGCGCTGCAGGATTACGTCAAGTTCGCGCGCGCCAAGGGCCTGGCACCCTCGCGCGTGGTGCTGGTCCACATCCTGAAGAACATCCTGATCCCGGTGGTGACCGTGCTCGGGCTCGAGCTCGGCGGCCTGATCGCCTTTTCCGTGGTGACCGAAACGGTGTTCGCCTGGCCCGGCATGGGCAAACTCCTCATCGACTCGATCCAGCGCCTCGACCGGCCGGTGGTGGTCGCCTACCTGATCATCACCGTGGTCATGTTCGTCCTCATCAACCTGCTGGTGGATCTGCTTTACTCGGTGCTCGATCCCCGGGTGCGGCTCACCAGGGCATGAGCGCGAACCCGGAAGCGCTGGTGATCGCCGCACCAGGCGTAGAGACGCGGTGGCGGCGCTTTGCAACTGAGTTCCTTGCCGATCGCGTCGCGACAGTCGCGCTCGCAGTGCTGGGCGCCATCGTGCTCGCCGCGCTCGTCGCGCCGCTGCTGGCGCCTCAGAATCCCTACGACCTCGCCAAGGTGAGCGTGATCGACGCCCGCCTCGCTCCGGGCGAGCGCGGCTCGGCCGGTTTCCTCATGTGGCTGGGCTCGGACGGCGCCGGCCGCGACATGCTGAGCGGGATCCTCTACGGCCTGCGCATCAGCCTTGGCGTGGGGATCGCTTCCGGCCTGATCGCCTTCGTGCTCGGCATGGCGATCGGCCTGGCGGCCGGCTACTTCGGTGGCCGCACCGACGCCATCATCATGCGCGTGGTGGATCTGCAGCTTTCCTTCCCGGCGATCCTGGTGGCGCTGATCCTGGTGGCGATCCTCGGCCAAGGCGTGGACAAGGTGATTGTCGCCCTGGTGCTGGTGCAGTGGGCGTATTACGCCCGCACTGTGCGTGGCAGCGCGCTGGTCGAGCGGCGCAAGGAGTACATCGAGGCGGCGCGTTGCCTGGCGCTGCCGGCGCCGCGCATCGTGTTCCGCCACCTGCTGCCCAACTGCCTCGCGCCCATGATCGTGGTCGGCACGCTGCAGACGGCGCATGCAATCTCGCTCGAGGCCACGCTCTCGTTCCTCGGCGTCGGCCTGCCACAGACCGAGCCTTCGCTCGGCCTGCTGATCTCGAACGGCTTCGATTACATGCTTTCGGGCAAGTACTGGATCAGCTTCTTCCCGGGCGCGGCGCTGCTGTTCACCATCATGACCATCAACCTGGTGGGTGACCGGCTACGCGACGTGCTCAATCCGCGCCTCGAGCGCTAGTGACTCCAACGCTGCGCGTCGCCGGGCTGCGCACGCACTTCTTCACGCGCGCCGGCGTGGTGCGCGCGGTGGACGGTGTCAGCTTCGAGGTCGGCGCCGGCGAAGTGCTGGGGCTGGTGGGCGAGTCCGGCTGCGGCAAGACGGTGACCGGCTTCTCGATCCTCGGCCTGGTGGACCCGCCCGGCCGAATCGTCGAGGGGCGCATCGAGTTCGAGGGGCGCGACCTGGTCGGGTTGGATGAGGAAGCGATGCGCCGGGTGCGCGGCGGCCAGATCGCGATGGTGTTCCAGGACCCGATGATGACGCTCAACCCGGTGCTGCGCGTGGACACCCAGATGGTCGAGGCGGTGCGCGCGCACCAGAACGTGAGCGCGGCGGAGGCGCTCGAGCAGGCGCGCGCGACGCTGGCGCGCGTCGGCATCGCTTCGCCCGAGAGCCGCCTCAAGGCCTATCCGCACCAGTTCTCCGGCGGCATGCGCCAGCGCGTGGCGATCGCGATCGCGCTGCTCAACCGCCCCAAGCTCATCATCGCCGACGAGCCGACCACCGCACTCGACGTCACCATCCAAGCGCAGATCCTGTATGAGGCGCAGAAGCTGTGTCGCGAGTCGGGCACTGCGCTGATCTGGATCACGCACGACCTGACGGTGGTGGCCGGGCTCGCGGACCGCATTTGCGTCATGTACGCAGGGCGGATCGTCGAGCAGGGGCCGGTGGACGCGGTGCTCGACCGGCCGCTTCATCCCTACACCCACGGCCTGATCGGCTCGGTGCCGAGCCGTAACCGACGCGGCCAGGCGCTGGCGCAGATCCCGGGCATGACCCCCGCTCTCGTCAACCTGCCGCCGGGATGCACCTTTCGCGCGCGTTGCCCGCGCGCCGACGGCGCCTGTGGCGAGGAGCCGGCTCTCGCCCAGGTCTCACTCGGGCGGCTGGTGCGCTGCGTCCACCCGATGGCGGGCGCGGCATGATCCGGCGGAGCAGGGGCCCCGCTTGCGGGGATGCGACCCGCGATCATGGCGCAGGGCCGCCGACAGTGTGGCGCCTGAGCACGCAGGATAGATCGGACGCGGCATGAGCGTGCCGCTAATAGAAATCGAGCGGGTATCGAAACGCTTCGTCAAGCCGCTCGACCTCGCCGGAAAGATCGCTGCGCGGCTCGGCGCCGACGTGCACGACGAAGTGGTGCACGCCGTGGACGACGTTTCTTTCTCGGTCGCCGAAGGCGAGGTGGTGGGCCTGGTCGGCGAGTCGGGCTGCGGCAAGTCCACGCTCGGGCGCATGGTCGCCGGGATCCTCGAGCCTTCGAGCGGCACAATCCGCTACCGTGGCAAGGCTGGTGCGCAGATGAACGCCGACGAGGCGAAGCGCGCGGCGCTCAGTGTGCAGATGATTTTCCAGGACCCGTTCGCCTCGCTCAATCCGCGCATGCGGGTGGCGGACATCGTCGGCGAGGCGCCGCTGGTGCACGGCATCGTGAGCCGTGACGGGCTGGACGCTTACCTGGACGATGTGCTGCGCCGCTGCGGGCTCGACGCCAGCTACAAGCGGCGCTACCCGCACCAGTTCTCGGGCGGGCAGCGCAGCCGCATCGGCATCGCGCGCGCGCTGGCGGTGAAGCCCGAGTTCATAGTCTGCGACGAGGCGGTGGCGGCGCTCGATGTCTCGATCCAGGCGCAGATCCTCAATCTTTTCATGGAGCTGCGCGCGAGCCTCGGGCTCACCTACCTGTTCATCAGCCACGACCTCGGCGTGGTCGAGCATCTCTCCGACCGCGTCGTGATCATGTATCTGGGCCGGGTGGTCGAGTCGGCGAGCGCCGAGGAAATCTTCAGGCGGCCCAACCACCCCTACACGCAGGCGCTGTTGCTGCAGGTGCCGCGGCTCGAGTCGCGCAAGACGCAGTTCCAGCCGGTCAAGGGCGAAATCCCCTCGCCGCTCGAGCCGCCTTCCGGCTGCCACTTCCATCCGCGCTGCCCGCACGCCATGGAGCGCTGCCGCACCGAGGCGCCGCTGCTGCGCGAGATCGCCCCCGGGCGCATGGCGGCGTGCCACCTCAATGGATAAGCTCGCCGGCTACTACGCCAAGCGCGCCGCGGAGTACGAGCGCTTCTACGACAAGCCCGAACGCCAGGCGGACCTCGCGCTGCTGCGAAACCGGCTTGCCGGGATGTTCGCCGGCCGCAGGATGCTGGAACTCGCCTGCGGCACCGGATACTGGACCGCGGTCATCGCGCCGGCCGCGAAACACGTCACCGCGCTCGACGTGAACGAAGAAGTCCTGGCGCTGGCGCGCGCGAAGCCGCTGCCCGAGGGCCGTGTCGAATTCCTGCGTGCCGACGCCTACGCGCTGCCGGACACGCTGCGGGGGTACGAAGCACTGTTCGCGGGGTTCTGGTGGTCACACGTGCCGCTCGCGCGGCTCGACGGCTTCCTCGCCGATTGCATGCGCGCCGTGGGCCCCGGGGCGATGCTCGCCTTCCTCGATGGCCGCTACGTGGAAGGCTCCAGCACGGCGATTCTGCGGCGCGACGGAGAGGGCAATACCTACCAGGAACGCAAGCTGGAGGACGGCAGCGTGCACGAAGTGCTGAAGAACTACCCGGCGGAAAGCGAGCTGATCCAGCGCGCCTCGCGCTACGGCTGGGGTGCGCACGTGGAACTGCTGCCCTACCACTGGCTGCTATCCTTCTGGAGTCCGCGCTGAGCCCGCCGGCGGGAATTCAATGAGCCACCATCCGATCCAGATCCAGCCGCCCGACATCGCGCCCTACCGCCAGGGAAACACGCGCGTGGACTACGTGCACGTGTTCGACTCCGGCCGGCCCGGGCCGAACGTCATGCTGCAGGCGCTTACGCACGGCAACGAGTTCTGCGGCGCGATCGCACTGTGTTACCTGTTCGTGCAAAAGGTGCGGCCGCGCTCGGGCAGGCTCACGCTCGCCTTCGCCAACGTTGCCGCCTACGAGCGCTTCGACTTCGACAATCCGGACCGCTCGCGCTACATCGACGAGGACTACAACCGGGTGTGGGGCGACGACGTGCTCATGGGATCGCGCGACTCGGCGGAGCTGCGCCGCGCGCGCGAGCTGCGCCCCTTCGTGGACGCCGCCGACCTGCTGCTCGACATCCACTCCATGCACGAACCGTGCCGGCCGATCATGGTGTGCGCGAAGAGTGAGAAAAGCGTCGCATTGTCGTGGCGCATCGGCGTGCCGGCCGACCTGCTGATCGACACGGGCCACCCCGCCGGGTTGCGCATGATCGAGCGCGGCGACTTCAACGATCCGCAGAGTCCGAAAGCCGCCGTGCTGATCGAATGCGGGCAGCACTGGGAGGCCAGCGCCGCCGAGGTGGCCATCGATACAGCACTGCGCTTCCTCAAGGCGAGCGGGGCGGTGGATGCCACCTGGGCCGACGCGCGCCTGCGCCCGCAACCGCCTGCGGCGCAGCGCCTGATCCGCGTGACCGAGCCGGTAGTGGCGAAGACCATGAACTTCCGCTTCACGCGGCCCTACCAGGGCCTCGAGGTGCTGCCGCAGAAGGGCACCATCGTGGCGACGGACGGCGACACGGTTTGGTGCACGCCCTACGAAGACTGCGTGATGGTCATGCCCTCGATGGTCCACCTCAAGCCCGGAACCACAATGGTGCGGCTCGGGCGCTACGCGTAGGGTGGGCCATTGGCCCACCCTACGGGTTATTTCTTGCGGTATTTTCCCCAGACGTCGTCCAGCCGCGAGTAGCGGCCGCAGCCGGTGACGTAGAAGCGGTAGCGCACCGGGTTCTTGAGGTGGTAATCCTGGTGGTACTCCTCCGCCTTCCAGAATTCTCCGGCTGGCTCGATCGGCGTGAGGATCTTCTCCTTGAACGGCCTGTCCTTCTCCCACTTCGCCTTCGAGGCCTCGGCCAGGCGCTTTTGCTCCGCGTCGTGGGTGAAGATGCCCGGGCGGTACTGCGAACCGCGATCGCAGAATTGCCGGTCGACCACTGTCGGGTCGTGGTTGATCCAGAACACCTCGAGCAGCTTGTCGTAGCTCACCTTGGCCGGGTCGTAAGTGACCTGCAGCACTTCGGTATGGCCGGTGATGCCTGCGGACACCTGTTCGTACGTGGGGTTCTTCGCCCTGCCGCCCATGTAGCCGGAAAAGGTCTCCACCACTCCGGGCACCTTGTCGAAAGCCTCCTCCGTGCACCAGAAGCAGCCGGCGGCGAAGGTGGCCTTGGCCAGCTGCTGCGCCGGCGCGGCTGCGGGCATCAGCAGGGCAAACACGAGCAGCAATCGCAGCATGGCTTTTCTCCTGGTTGCAGGCTTGGTCGTGCGGGCGCGCCGGAACTTACTTCAATGCTTCAACGCGGCGGGTGAGATGAGCACGCCGAATTGCTCGCACCAGATCACCACGCTGCCGAATTTCGCCACCTCCACGCCGGCGGGCACCGGGTAGTTCTGGCTGCCTTTGAAGGCTTTCAGCCGCCCGAGGTCCACGAACATGGACCGCGCGACGTTGGTGCTCGGCAGCACGCTCTTCTCGGGGACCAGGTAGACGTGGAATTTGGGCCCCGGGCCGACTTCGAAGTCCGGCTCGAGGTGCAGCACGCCGTCGTAGACCGTGACCCTGCCCTTGCCGTAGTGGATCGGATCGGAGGGGTTGGGGTGGATGAACTCCCCGCGCGCCAGCAGCTTGCGCGCCTCCGGGTTCTCCACCCTCTCCTGCGCGACGATGTCGGCGAGGAACAGATACGGATAGACGAAGATCCCGAGCACGAAGCCGGCGGCGAGGCCGAGCGCGCCGCCGATGAGGAAGATCGACGCGCCACGGGCGAAGGTCGTCATGGTCAGGCACCGAACATGACGGAGGTCATGGAGATGGAGGTCATGACCCTGTTGTTGAAATAGCCCGGCGCCTCGCCCTTTTCCTGCAGGGCCAGCACGTAGAGCAGGGGCAGGTAATGCTCCGGCGTGGGAATGGACATGCGGGCATCTTCTCCCAATGAGGCATAGTCGGCTAGTGCCTCGTGCTCACGCGCGTCGATGCGCCGGTGTACTTCCGCGTCGAAGCGCAGCGCCCAGTCGTAGGGCCGACCGTCGCCGGGCCGCCATACGCCGAGGTTATGCACGATGTTGCCGCTACCGAGAATCAGGATCCCTTCGTCGCGCAGCGGCGCGAGCTTCTTCGCCAATGCGTAGTGGAAAGCACCCGGCCGGGCGGTATCGAGGCTCAACTGCACCACCGGCACGGACGCATCGGGGTACATGGCGATCAGTACGCCCCAAGCGCCGTGGTCCAGGCCTCGCGCCGGGTCCTGCTGCGCGCCGGCCAGTTGCGCGGCGCGCAGCGCGAGGGCCGGATCGCCGGGCACGCGGTACTGCACGTCGAAAAGGGCTTTGGGAAAGCCGCGGAAGTCGTGGATCGTCTCCGGGCTGCCGCTGGCGCTGGCATACACGCCGCGCGTTTCCCAATGCGCCGACACGCACAGCACCGCCCTGGGACGCGGCAGTCGCTCGCCCAGCGCGCGCCAGCCGCGGTGGAATTCGTTGTCCTCGAGCGCGTTCATCGGGCTGCCGTGCCCGAGGAACACCACCGGCATGCGCATCGCGGCGCTACTCGACTTTGGCTTTCGCGCGCAGTTCGCGGATCAGGTTCTCCACTTTCTGCCGCGACAGGCGCTGCTGGATCTGTGGCTTGACCTGCGCCAGCGCCGGAAAGCTCACCGCGCGCGTATCCTCCAGCTGCAGGATGTGGAAGCCGTGGCGCGTCTGCACCGGCTCGTTCGTGATCTGCCCCTTCTGCAGCTTGGACATCGCCTCGGCGAACGACTTTTCGAGGTTGGCGGGCACGGTCCAGTCGAGGTCGCCGCCGCGTTCGCGCGTGCCTTCGTCCTTGGAGTTCTTGCGCGCCAGTTCCTCGAACTTGCCGCCCTTTTTCAATTCAGCGATCAGCTTCTTCGCCTCGTCCTCGCTCGCCACCAGGATGTGGCGCACGCGGTACTCGGTGCTGCCGGTCTGCGCCAGGGCGCGGTCGTATTCCTTCTGCACATCCGCGTCGGTCACCTC
>JANNTQ010000218.1:0-2347 GCA_031394435.1 Betaproteobacteria bacterium | reverse complement strand
TGGTGCGGCAGGCCCACGTACATGTTGAAGTTGGCGATGGTGTGCTGCACGCCGCCGATGCGCTGCATGATCTGGATCGGGTGGCGGATGGCCTTGATGCCGACCTTGTCGATAGCCAGCTTGCGCGCGTCCGGGGTGGCCTGGACGTCGGGGATGTGGTGCTGCAGGTCTTTGGCTTTCATGGCGGGATTATAACTCCCGAGTAAATTACTCGGCTATTACGTTTCGAATCGCCCGCTGTATCCCAGTCGCGTCCAAGCCCACGGAAGACAGGAGTTTTCCAGGGTCGCCATGATCGACGAAACGATCTGGCAGGCCGAGCAGGAGCACGCGCCGCTCGATGCCGAGGCCGTTGAGCGCCTCACACACAGCGCTGCCTGCGCCGCCCATCACCTGATGCTCTTCTACGGTCACCAGCAACTCGTGGTCCCGCGCCAGCAGCTTCACCAGCTCAACGTCCAGCGGTTTCACGAAGCGCATGTTCGCCACCGTGGCGTCGAGCGCCTCGGCGGCTTCCAGCGCGGGCTTGAGCATCGCGCCGAAGGCAAGGATTGCGACGCGCCGCCCTTCGCGCCGCAGTTCTCCCTTGCCCACCGGCAGGACCTGCAGTTCCGGTTTCACCTCTCCCACTGCCGCACCGCGCGGATAGCGCACCGCCGCGGGCGTGCCGAGCCGGACCCCTGTGGTGAGCATGCGGCGGCATTCGTCCGCATCCGCCGGCGCCATCACCGTGAGATTGGGCACCGTGCGCAGGTAGGCGAAATCGAAGGCACCGTTGTGCGTGGCGCCGTCGCCGCCGACCAGGCCGCCGCGGTCCAGCGCGAAGGTGACCGGCAGGTTCTGGATCGCGACGTCGTGGATCAACTGGTCGTAACCGCGCTGCAGGAAGGTGGAATAGATGGCCACCACCGGGCGCAGGCCCTCGCAGGCCATGCCGGCCGCGAAGGTCACCGCGTGCTGCTCGGCGATGCCGACGTCGAAGTAGCGCTGCGGAAATTCCTCCGAATAGCGCACCATGCCCGAGCCCTCGCGCATCGCTGGTGTCACCGCCACCAGGCGCGGTTCGGCTTTCGCCATGTCGCACAGCCAGTCGCCGAATACCTGACTGTAGGTCGGCTTGCCGGGCGCCGCCTTCTTCAGACCCTCGGCCGGATCGAACTTTCCCGGCCCGTGGTAGGCGATCGGGTCGTCTTCGGCCAGTTTGTAGCCCTGGCCCTTGCGCGTGACGATGTGCAGGAACTGGGGCCCCTTCAGTTTACGGATGTTGGCCAGCGTCGCGATCAGGGTGTCGAGGTCGTGGCCGTCGATCGGCCCGATGTAGTTGAAGCCGAACTCCTCGAACAGCGTCGAGGGCGTCACCATGCCTTTCACGTGCTCTTCGGTGCGCCGGGCGAGCTCCCAGACTCCCACGCGTTTCAACACGTGCTCGCTCGCGCGCCGCGCCGTCGCGTACATGCGCCCGGACAGCAGCCGGGCCAGGTAATTGGTGAGAGCGCCCACCGGCGGCGAGATCGACATTTCGTTGTCGTTCAGGATCACCAGCAGGTCGACGTCCATGGCGCCCGCGTTGTTCATCGCCTCGAAGGCCATGCCGGCCGACATCGCGCCGTCGCCGATGACGGCGATGCACTTGCGGCTTTCGCCCTTCGTCCTGGCGGCGACCGCCATGCCGAGCGCGGCGGAGATCGAGGTCGAGGAATGCGCGGTGCCGAAGGTGTCGAAGGGCGACTCGATGCGCCGCGGGAAGCCCGAGATGCCGTCCTGCATGCGCAGGCGCGCCATTGCCTCGCGCCGGCCGGTGAGGATCTTGTGCGGGTAAGTCTGGTGGCCGACATCCCAGACGATGCGGTCTTCGGGCGTCTCGAACACGGCGTGCAGCGCGATGGTGAGCTCGATCGTGCCCAGGTTCGAGGACAGGTGACCGCCCGTCTTCGATACCGAATCGAGCACGTAGGCGCGCAGCTCGTCCGCCAGCTGGTGCAGCTGCTTGCGCTCGAGCTTGCGCAGCCCGGACGGATCGTCGATCGTCTTGAGCAATTCGAACACTGCTAGAACTTCCTGAGTACGATGAAATCGGCGAGTTCGCGCAGGCGCCGCGCCGCGGCGCCCAGCGGTTCCAGCGCCTGGTGCGCATTGTGCCTCAGTTCCTGCGCCAGCTCTCTCGCGCGCGCGATGCCCATC
The DNA here is from genome assembly GCA_031394435.1 of Betaproteobacteria bacterium. Classification (GTDB taxonomy): domain Bacteria; phylum Pseudomonadota; class Gammaproteobacteria; order Burkholderiales; family SG8-39; genus JAABQT01. The sequence goes on along the minus strand of JANNTQ010000218.1, from coordinate 166 downwards.
GCCGACACGTAGGTCGGCTTGCCTTGGCGCTCGTCCTTGCCCGCGGTCTTGCCGAGGGTCGCGGTGCTCGCCTCGTGGTCGAGCACATCGTCCACCACCTGGAAGGCGAGCCCGACGGTCTTCGCGTACTGGTCCAGGCGCCCGCGCAACGCCGCGTCGAACCCGC
>JANNTQ010000137.1:0-5230 GCA_031394435.1 Betaproteobacteria bacterium | reverse complement strand
TTCGTACAAGTCGCTGAACGAGGCGCTGATCCACGCCGGCATCCATACGCGCAGCCGCGTGAAGGTGCACTACGTGGATTCGGAAGAAGTCGAGCGCAGCGGCACGGCGATGCTGGAAAAGATGGACGCCATCCTGGTGCCGGGCGGTTTCGGCAAGCGCGGCACCGAGGGCAAGATCAGCGCCATCCGCTATGCGCGCGAGAATGGCGTCCCCTACCTCGGCATCTGCCTCGGCATGCAGCTCGCGACCATCGAGTTCGCGCGCAATGTTTGCGGCTTGTCGGGCGCCAACAGCACCGAATTCGACCCCGACACCCCGCACCCCGTGGTGGCGCTGATCACCGAGTGGCTGGACCGCACCGGGCGCATCGAGCACCGCACGCAAGCCTCCGACCTGGGCGGCACCATGCGCCTGGGCGCGCAGAACGTCCCGGTGGAGCCCGGCACGCTCGCCTGGCGGATCTACGGCGCGGAAGTGAACGAGCGCCACCGGCACCGCTACGAAGTGAACAACATCTACGTGCCGCAGCTGGAAGCCAGGGGCTACAAGGTGTCGGCGCGCACCCCGAGCGAGCACTTGCCCGAGATGATGGAGCTGCCCGCGCACCCGTTTTTCTACGGCGTCCAGTTCCACCCGGAGTTCACCTCCACGCCGCGCGCGGGTCATCCGCTGTTCAAGGCGTTCATGCAGGCGGCGCTGGAGCGACGCGCGCAGCGGCGCTCTTCGCCCGGAGGGCCGCTTTCGGTCGTCGCGGCATGAAGCTGTGCGGATTCGAAGTCGGCCTCGATCGGCCGTTATTCCTCATCGCCGGTCCTTGCGTGGTCGAGTCGCGCGAATTGCAGATCGAGACCGCCGGCCGCCTGAAGGAAATGTGCGCGCGCCTCGGCGTGCCCTTCATCTTCAAGTCTTCGTACGACAAGGCCAATCGCAGCTCGAGCAAGTCATTCCGCGGCCTGGGGCTGGAGCAGGGCCTGGCGATCCTGGCTGAAGTGAAGCGCCAGGTCGGCGTGCCGGTGCTTACCGACATCCACGACAAGGACGAGCTGAAACAGGTGGCAGCGGTGGTGGATGTGTTGCAGACTCCTGCATTCCTCTGCCGTCAGACGGACTTCATCCAGGCGGCAGCCTCCGCCGGCAAGCCGGTGAACATCAAGAAGGGCCAGTTCCTTTCGCCGCAGGAGATGAAAAACGTAGTGGACAAGGCGCGCGAGGCGAGCGGCCAGGACAACATCCTGGTGTGCGAGCGCGGCTTTTCGTTCGGCTACGGCAACCTGGTTTCGGACATGCGGTCGCTGGCCATCATGCGCGCTACCGGCTGCCCGGTGGTGTTCGACGCCACGCACTCCGTGCAGTTGCCGGGCGGACTGGGCACCTCGTCGGGCGGACAGCGCGAATTCATCCCGGTGCTGGCGCGCGCCGCGGTGGCCAGCGGCATCTCGGGCCTGTTCATGGAAACGCACCCGAATCCTGAAAAAGCGCTGTCCGACGGCCCGAACGCCTGGCCGCTCGGGCTGATGCAGCAACTGCTCGAAACGCTGGCCGATCTGGACCGGCTGGTGAAGAATTCGGGCTTCGCGGAAAATCAGGTCAAACACTAGCGAAGGCAGCGAGACTCCCATGAGCTCCATCGTCGACGTCGTCGCCCGCGAGATCCTCGACTCGCGCGGCAATCCCACCATCGAAGCCGACGTGCTGCTCGAATCCGGCTCCATGGGCCGCGCCGCGGTGCCTTCGGGGGCCTCCACCGGCAGCCGCGAGGCGATCGAGCTGCGCGACGGCGACGCCAAGCGCTACGGCGGCAAAGGGGTGCTGCGCGCGGTGGAGCACGTCAATACCGAGATCTCGGAAGCGATCGTCGGGCTGGATGCCTCGGAGCAGTCGTTCATCGACAAGACCCTGATCGAGCTGGACGGCACCGAGAACAAGTCGCGCCTGGGCGCCAACGCGCTGCTGGCGGTGTCGATGGCCGTGGCCAAGGGCGCGGCGGAGGAGGCCGGGCTGCCGCTGTACCGCTATTTTGGCGGCTCGGGACCGATGCAGATGCCGGTGCCGATGATGAACGTGATCAACGGCGGCGCGCACGCCAACAACAGCCTGGACATGCAGGAGATGATGATCGTGCCGATTGCCGCGCAGTCGTTCCGCGAGGCGCTGCGCTGCGGGGCCGAGGTGTTCCAGGCGCTGAAGAAGCTGATCGACGGCAAAGGCATGTCCACCGCGGTGGGCGACGAGGGCGGTTTCGCGCCTAACTTGGCGAACCATGCCGCCGCCATCGAGCTGATCCTGCAGGCGATAGACAAGGCCGGCTATACCGCGGGGCAGGAGGTGGCGCTGGCGCTGGATTGCGCGAGCTCGGAGTTCTTCAAGGACGGCAGCTACGTGCTCGAAGTGGAGGGCCTGAAGCTGAACGCGGCCGGCTTCGCCGACTACCTCGCCAACCTGGCCGACCGCTACCCGATCGTCTCGATCGAGGACGGCATGGCGGAGAACGACTGGGACGGCTGGCAGCTGCTCACCGGCAAGTTGGGCAAGAAACTGCAGCTGGTGGGCGACGACCTGTTCGTCACCAGCACGCGCCTGTTGCGCGAAGGCGTGCGCCAGGGCGTGGCTAATGCGATCCTGGTGAAGGTCAACCAGATCGGCACGCTGACCGAGACCTTCGCCGCCATCGAGCTCGCCAAGCGCTCGGGCTACGGGGTGGTGATCTCGCACCGCTCGGGCGAGACCGAGGACACCACCATCGCCGACATCGCGGTGGGCACCAACGCGCTGCAGATCAAGACCGGGTCGCTATCGCGCTCGGACCGCGTCGCCAAGTACAACCAGCTGCTGCGCATCGAGGAAGACCTGGGCGATTCGGTGAGCTATCCGGGCCACGAGGTCTACGCCCGCCTGCGCTGACGTGAGAACCCTGGCCGGCATCCTCGGCGCACTGATCCTCCTGGTGCAGTTTCCCTTGTGGCTGGGCAAAGGCGGCTGGCTGCGCGTCTGGGAGGTCGACCGCCAACTGGATGCGCAGCGCGGCAAGAGCGAGTTGCTGCAGGTCAGGAACCAGGCGCTGGATGCCGAAGTGCGCGACCTCAAGCAGGGCCTCGACGCGCTGGAAGAACGGGCGCGCTACGAGCTGGGCATGATCAAGGCCGACGAGGTATTCTTCCAGATCGTCGAACGGTCGCCACCGAAGTAGGGGGGTTCCATGAAACTGAGTGCCGCCCAGCTCGAGCAGTTCGAGCGCGAAGGCTATCTTTTCTTTCCCAGCCTGTTCACCAAGGACGAGATCAAGGTCCTGAGCGACGAGGTGCCGGCGCTCTACGCGCAGCGCCGGCCGGAGAACGTGCGCGAGAAGACCGGCGACGTGGTGCGCACCAACTTTGCGGCGCACCTGTACAGCTATCCCTACGCCAAGCTTGCCCGCCATCCGCGCATGGTCGAGCCGATCAAGGAGCTGTTCGGCGAGGACGTGTACATGCACCAGTTCAAGATCAACGGCAAGCAGGCCTTTGACGGCGATGTCTGGCAGTGGCACCAGGACTACGGCACCTGGGTCAACGACGACCAGATGCCCGATGCGCGGGCGATGAACGTGGCGATCTTCCTGGATGAAGTGAACGAGTTCAACGGCCCGCTGATGTTCATCCCCGGCAGCCACAAGCAGGGAGTGCTCGACGCAAGGCACGACACGAGCACCACCAGCTATCCGCTCTGGACCATCAACCATGAAAGCATCCGCGCGATGGTCGGCCGCAGCGGCATCGTCGCACCCAAGGGCCCGGCCGGCTCGATGATCCTGTTCCACGGCTGCCTGGTGCACGCCTCGAGTTCGAATTTGTCGCCCTGGAACCGGGTGAGCGTGTACCTGTCGCTTTGCGCCGTGTCGAACCACATCCGGCGCTTCAAGCGCCCGGGCTACATCGCGCACCGCGATTTCACCCCGATCCGGTGCCTGCCGGATGACTGCCTGCTCAAGCACTACGACGTGCCGCTGCCCTGGAAGGACGGCACTCCCGCAGAAGAGCTCCAGGGGAGTTTGAAAGCCGCATGAACCTCTACGCGAAGCTTCTCGAGAGGAAGGACAATCCCCTGCGCATCGGCGTCATCGGCGCGGGAAAATTCGCGGCGATGTACATCGCGCAGGTGCCTCGCACGCCGGGGGTCCACCTCCTGGGCATCGCGGACCTCAATCCGCCGAACGCCAAGGCGAACCTCGAGCGCACCGGCTGGACACCCGCGCAGTACGGCGCGGCGTCGCTCGACGCCGCGCTGAAGGAAAGGCGCACGCACGTCGGCGAGGACTGGCGCGCACTGGTCTCGCACCCGGCGATCGACATCGTGGTGGAAGCCACCGGCAACCCGATCGCGGCCGTGGATCACGCGCTGGAAGCGTTCCGCAACGGCAAGCACGTGGTGATGGTGACGGTGGAAGCGGACGCCTTCTGCGGGCCGCTGCTGGCGCAGAAGGCTAGGGCCGCGGGCGTCGTGTACAGCCTCGCCTACGGCGATCAGCCGGCGCTGATCTGCGATCTGGTGGACTGGGCGCGTGCCGCCGGCTTCCCGGTGGTCGCCGCAGGCCGCGGCCACAAATGGCTGCCGCACTATGCGCAATCCACGCCGGAGACCGTGTGGGGTTACTACGGCCTCACGCCGGAGCAGGCGAAGATCGGCGGCCTGAACCCGAAGATGTTCAATTCATTCCTCGACGGCTCGAAGCCCGCCATCGAGACGAGCGCGGTGTGCAACGCCACCGGACTCACACCGGCGCCGGGCGGACTGACCTATCCGGCGGGCAGCGTCGACCAGATTCCGAACCTCATGCGCCCGCGCGGCGAAGGCGGCGTGCTTCACCACAAGGGGCAAGTGGAAGTGGTGTCCTCGCTGCAGGCGGACGGCACGCCAATCGAATACGACATCCGCTTCGGCGTGTGGGTCGCCTTCGAGGGCGAGAGCGAATACATCCGCCGCTGCTTTGCCGAGTACGGCGTGAAGACCGACGACAGCGGACGCTACGCCTGCCTCTATAAGCGCTGGCACCTGATCGGACTGGAGCTGGGCATCTCGGTCGCCTCGGTCGGGTTGCGAGGCGAGCCAACCGGCTGCGCCACCGGTTTTCGCGCCGATGCGATTGCGACCGCGAAGCGCGCGCTAAAACCGGGCGAGCTGCTCGACGGCGAGGGCGGCTACACGGTGGTCGGCAAGCTGATGCCGGCGCAGGACTCTCTCGCCCAGGGCTGC
>JANNTQ010000176.1:0-20658 GCA_031394435.1 Betaproteobacteria bacterium | reverse complement strand
CTCGCCGACCTTGGTCGAGATCTGGTCGAGGCGCGCGTCGAGCTTGCCCGCCAGCGCCTCCCTCAGCTCCATCAGCTGGCTGCCGAGCCGGTCGCCCTGCTTGGTCAGCCCGTCGTGCAGGTCGCCGAGCATCTCGCGGTGCTTCTTCTCCGCTCCGCCCTGCAGCCGGAGCGCGAGCCAGACGACCGCCGCAAGTGCGGCGATCGCGGCAAGCGCGGCGATTTCAGCCATGCGCGATTCTAGACCGAGTCCCTCAGCTTCAGTCTAGCGTGCTAGGCTCAACGCCAAGCGATGGCGTTGCGCATGCTCTTCTGGTTCCTGCTCGCTGCGGCGCTGGCATGGCTGCTCTGGTACATGATCAAGGTGCCGGGCGAATCGCACCGCGAGCCGCTCGCGGCGCTGACCGAGGACGAGAGCCGGCTCGCGGCGTCGCTGCGCCGCCACGTCGAGTCGGTCGCGAGCCGCGAGCACAACCTGTTTCACCCCGCCGCGCTCGAATCCGCCGCGCGCTACCTGGAGAGCACGCTCGCGGAGATGGGATACGCGGTTTCGGCGCAGCGATTTGCGAGCAGCCACGGCGAAGCCCGCAACATCGAAGCGCAAGTCCGCGGCTCGAGCGAGGAGGTGATCGTCGTCGGCGCGCATTACGACTCGGTGGCCGGCGCTCCCGGCGCGAACGACAACGGCTCGGGCGTCGCGGCAACGCTGGAACTGGCGCGCAGGCTGCGCGGCGCCGCTCCCGCGCGCACGCTGCGCTTCGTGTTCTTCGTTAACGAGGAACCGCCGTTCTTCCAAGGCATGGATATGGGCAGCCGCCGCTACGCCATCCGCGCGCGCGAAAAAAGCGAGCGCATCGCGGCAATGTTCTCCCTCGAGACGATCGGCTGGTACTCCGATCAGCCGGGCAGCCAGCGCTACCCGTTCCCGCTTTCGCTGTTCTATCCCTCGACCGGTAATTTCATCGCCTTCGTCTCCAATCTAGGCTCGCGCGCACTGCTGCACGAGTCGATCGCGTCGTTTCGGCGGCGGGCGAAGTTCCCGTCCGAGGGCGTCGCGGCGCCGGCGCTGATACCGGGCGTGGACTGGTCGGACCACGCCTCGTTCTGGGAACAGGGATACCCGGCGCTGATGGTGACCGATACCGCGCCGTATCGCTATCCCCATTACCACGGCGCGGCCGACACGCCCGACAAGGTGGACTACGAGCGCCTGGCGCGCGTGGTGACCGGGCTCGAGCAGATGCTGCGCGAGCTCGCGCAGAACCGCTAGACCGAGTCCCTCAGCGTCAGCGCCGGCGACGCCGAGAGCACCTTGCGCGCCGACAGCCACGCATTGAGCGACAGCAGCACCACCCCCGCTACCGGCCCCGCAATCCACAGCTCCGGGCTCGGCGGCAGGTCCAGTTCGAACACCTGCCGCGCCAGCAGCTGCCCGATCAGCGCCGCGCCGAGCGTCGCCAGCGCGCCCGCCACCAGCCCCATGGCGAGGAACTCGGCGCGCTGGCTGCCGGTCACCTGCTTGCGCGAAGCGCCGAACACCCGCATCACCGCCGCCTCGCGCCGGCGCTCATCTTCCGTCGCCACCAGCGCCGCATACAGCACCAGCAGCCCCGCGCCGAGCGCGAACAGGAACACGAACTGCACGGCGTTGATCAGATGATCGACGATGCCCTGCGCCTGCTTCACCGCCGCGCCGACGTCGACCAGCGTGAGGTTGGGAAAGAGCATGCTCAGATCATTCAGTGCCGCTTCGTGGCGCGCCTCCACGCGGAATGCCGAGACGAAGCTCGCCGGGAAATCCGCCAGCAGCGCGCTTGGCGCGATGACGAAGAAATTGATCTTCATCGAATCCCAGCGCAGCTTTCTCAGCGAGGTGATGCGCGCGCCAAAGCGCTCCGCGCCCACGCTAAAGGTGAGCTCGTCGCCGAGCTTCCAGCCCAGGGTCTTGGCGATGCCCTCCTCCACCGAGAGCTCGCGCGCTCCGGGTTTGAACCAGCTGCCGGCAACGACCTGGTTGTGGGCCGGCGAGCGCTCGGCATAAGACAGGTTGAACTCGCGCTCCACCAGGCGCTTGGCGCGCTCCTCGGCGTAATCCGCTTCCGCCACCGGCTTGCCGTTCACCGCCACCAGGCGTCCACGCACCATCGGGTTGAGCTCCGGCGCGGCGATGCCGCGCTCGGCGAAGAAGCGGTTCACCGCGGCCACCTGGTCGGGCTGCACGCCGAGGAGGAAGCGGTTCGGCGCATCGGGCGGTGCGCTGCGCCGCCAGGCGTCGACCAGGTCGTTGCGCGTGAAAGTGAGCAGCAGCACTGCGGTCAATCCGAGCGCCAGGCTTGCCACCTGCACTGCGTTGCCGCGCGCGTGACGCCTGAGATTGGCCAGGCCGTAGCGCAGCGCGGTGCTGCGCGCACCGAGCCGCCGCGCCACCGGCGCCGATGACACCAGGCGCAGCGCCGCCCACGCCACCGCGGCGAACACCAGCACCGCGGCGCCGAAGCCGCCGATCACGGTGAGGCCCAACTTCGCGTCGCCCGCCTGCCAGATGAGCAATCCGCTCAAGGCGGCAATGCCAGTGGCGTACACGGCGAGGGTGCTGGTGCGCGGCGCGCCCGCCTCGCGGCGGATTACGCGCAACGCGGGAACGTTCTTCAGCTGCACCAGCGGCGGCAGGGCGAAACCGAGCAGCAGCACCACCCCGACGAGGAAACCCTGCAGCGCGGGCAGCAGGGCCGGCGCAGGCAGCGACGCCTGCAGCAGCTCGCCCAGAGCCGCGGCGATCGCGCCCTGCGCGACATAGCCCAGCGCGCAGCCCAGCGCGCAAGCGCCAACGCCGAGCAGCAGGAACTCGGCGCCGTAAAGCAACAGCAGCCGCGCCTGCGTGGCGCCGAAACAGCGCATCACCGCGCAACCGTCCAGGTGGCGCTCGACAAAGCGGCGCGTGCCGAGCGCGATGGCGACGCCAGCGAGGATCGCCGCCAGCAGCGCGGTAAGGCCGAGGAAGCGCTGCGCGCGCTCGATCGAGGCGCGCACTTCGGGCCGTCCGCTTTCCAGGTTGTCCACGCGCTGGCCGCGCGCCAGGCGCTCGCGCGCCCATCCCTCGAATGCAGCGACCGCCGCCGGCTCGCCCGCTGCGTACAGGTAAAACCAGACCCGGCTGCCAGTCTGCACCAATCCGGTGGCCGGAAGATCAGCCGCGTGCATGAACAGCCGCGGAGCAATATTGAAGAAGTTGGCGCCGCGCTCCGGCTCGAGCGTCAGCACCGCGGCGACCGTGAATTCAGCCGAGCCGAGCTTGAGGCTTGCACCGACGGGAGCGCTGAGCGCGCTCACCAGGCGCTCCTCCAGCCACACGGTGCCGCGTTCCGGGCCCTGTTGCGCCGGCGCGTCGGGCGCGTTTGGCGCGGGCGCCGTGCGCAGCTTGCCCCGCAGCGGATAGTTCTGCGTCACCGCCTTGACACCGGCAAGCGTGCTCGCCTCGCCCGCGCGCGCCATGCTGATGAAGTTCACCGCCTCCGCGCGCTGCAGCCCGCGGCGCGCGATCTCGTCGGCGACGTCGCGCTTCCATGGATGATCGGAGACCAGCACCAGGTCCGCGCCGAGCAACTGGTGCGCGTCGCGCACCAGGGCGCGGCTCACGCGGTCGGCGAAGAAGGCCACGCTGGTGATGCTCGCCACCGCCACCACCAATGCTGCGGCCAGCACGCGCAATTCCCCGCCCCGCCAGTCCCGGGCAAGCATACGCAGCGCCTGCCGTATCACGCGACGATCCTTCCGGCGGCGAGGCGTACCACGCGCTGGCACCTGCTTGCCAGGTGCTCGTCGTGCGTCACCAGCACCAGCGTGGTGCCGGATTCGCGGTTCAGCTGGAACAGCAGCGCGATCACCGCCTCGCCGGATTCGGCGTCCAGGCTGCCCGTGGGCTCGTCCGCCAGCAGGACTTTCGGCCGCACGACGAAGGCGCGCGCCAGCGCCACGCGCTGCTGCTCGCCACCGGACAGGTGTTTCGGGTAGTGGTGCAGGCGCTCGGCGAGGCCCACGCGCGCCAGGATGTCGCGCGCCGCGCTGTCGGCGTCGTCGCGCCCGGCGAGCTCCAGCGGCAGCATGACGTTCTCCAGCGCGGTGAGCGATGACAGCAGTTGAAAGGACTGGAACACGAAGCCGACCGCGCGCCCGCGCAGTTCGGCGCGCGCGTCCTCGTCGAGCTCGAACAGGTTTGCGCCGTCGAGTTCAACGCTGCCGGCGGTCGGCGTGTCCAGGCCGGCCAGCAGCGCGAGCAGCGTCGACTTGCCGGAGCCGGAAGCGCCGACGATGGCCACCGCTTCGCCGGGCATGACCGCGAGCTCGATATCGCGCAGAATGACGAGGTCGCTATCGCCGCTCTTCACCGTCTTGCCGATGCCGCGCGCCGCCAGAACGTTGCTTGCCTGCCTGTTCATGTGCCTTTCATCCGGTGCGTGGGGGAAAACGATTCTCGTCTACGGGGACAGCCTGGCCTCGGCCTACGGCATCGCCGAGAAGCGCGGCTGGGTGGCGTTGCTCGGCGAGCGCCTCAAGCGCGAGCGCCTCGATTATAGCGTCGTCAACGCGAGCATCTCGGGAGAAACCTCCAGCGGCGGCCTGGCCCGCTGCGCGAAGGCCCTCGCGCAGCACAGGCCGGCAGTCTTGATCCTGCAGCTCGGCGCCAACGACGGCCTGCGCGGCCTGCCGGTGGCGGAGATGAAGAAAAATCTGTCGGCGATGATCCAGCAGGCGCAGAAGTCCGGCGTGCGCGTGCTGCTGGTCGGCATCCGCATGCCGCCTAACTACGGGCCGGACTACACGCGAGAATTCGAGTCGGCGTTCGCGGAACTCGCGATGCGGCACCGCACGGCGCTGGTGCCGTTCCTGTTCGAAGGCATGGGGGATGACTTCGGCAAGTTTCAGCCAGATCGCATCCACCCGACGCAAGACGCGCAGCCGATCCTGCTGGACAACGTGTGGAGGGCGCTGCGGCCGCTGCTCAAGTAATCGTAAGGTGCGCCGGGCCGACCGATAGCTTTCCGATGGTGCGCGCCTCGGCAAAGCCCTGCCTCGCGAACTCCGCCAGTACTGCCTTTTCGGCCTGAGGCGCGCAGGCCACCAGCAGCCCGCCGCTGGTCTGCGGATCCGACAGCAGCTTGCGCTGCCATTCGGGCGCGCCGGCGGCCAACTGCACATCCTGCCCATAGCCTGTCCAGTTGCGGTCCGACGCGCCGGTCGCCACACCCTGCCGCACCCACTGCAGCGCCTCGGGCATCACCGGCAGCAAGTCGAACTTCACTTCGCCGGCGAGTTTCGAGCCGCGCAGGATCTCGAGCAGGTGTCCGGCGAGGCCAAAGCCGGTGACGTCGGTCACCGCGTGCACATGCGCCATCTCGGCCAGCGCCTCCCCCGGCGTGTTGAGCTGCGTAGTCGAATCAAGCATCGCGCGGTAACCGGCGTCCGAGAGCTTGCCCTTCTTCAGCGCCGCCGAGAGGATGCCGACGCCGAGCGGCTTGCCCAGCACCAGCACGTCGCCCGCGCGGGCGGTGCTGTTCCTCTTCACCTTGCCTGGGTGCACCAGCCCCAGCCCGACCAGGCCGTAAATCGGCTCGAGCGTGTCGATCGAATGCCCGCCCGCGATCGGAATGCCGGCCTGCGCGCAGACCGATTCGCCGCCCTCGAGGATCTTCTGGATCACCGATACCGGCAGCTTGTCCAGCGGCATGCCGACGATGGCGAGGGCCATGATCGGCTTGCCGCCCATGGCGTAGATGTCCGAGAGCGCATTGGTGGCGGCGATGCGGCCGAAGTCGTAGGGATCGTCCACGATCGGCGTGAAGAAATCGGTGGTCGCGACCAGCGCCTGCGTATCGTTCAACCGGTACACCGCCGCATCGTCCGAGGTCTCGGTGCCCACCAGCAGGTCCTTCGGCACGTGGCGAATCGGCCCCAAAACGGTTGACGAAGCGGCGAGGATTTCGGACAGCACCGCGGGCGCGATCTTGCAGCCGCAGCCGCCGCCGTGGCTGAACTCCGTGAGGCGAATTCTTTCGGGTGCATTCATGAGCGTAGAATTTTAGTCGATGAAAGCCGGATTGCGCTCGATCGCGATGCAGGCATCGGTTCTGACGGGCTACCACACGATCATTGACGCGCGTTCGCCGGCGGAGTACGCCGAAGACCATCTCCCCGACGCGGTTTCCCTGCCGGTGCTCGACAACGAGGAGCGCGCACAGGTCGGCACGATTTACAAGCAAGTCTCGCTGTTCGCGGCCAAGAAGCTGGGCGCGTCCCTGGTGGCGAAGAACATCGGGCGCCACCTCGCGAACGCGCTGGCCGACCGGCCCAAGGACTGGCGCCCTCTCGTCTACTGCTGGCGCGGCGGCAAGCGCAGCGGCGCGTTCGCGCACGTGCTGCGCGAAGTCGGCTGGGATGCGCACACGCTCGAAGGCGGCTACAAGGCCTATCGCCAGTGGGTTGTGGCGCGCCTCGCCGAAGCGCCCGCCCGCCTGCGCTTTCGCGTAGTGCACGGGGCGACCGGCAGCGGCAAGAGCCGGCTGCTCAAGGCGCTGGCGGCGGCCGGGGCGCAGGTGCTCGACCTGGAGGACCTCGCGGCGCACCGCGGCTCGGTATTGGGACATCTGCCAGACCGCCCGCAGCCGTCGCAGAAGATGTTCGACAGCCGGCTGCTGGCGGAGCTTGCCGCGCTCGATCCGGCGCGCACCGTGTATGTCGAGGGCGAGTCGAAGAAGATCGGCCAGCTGCAGCTGCCTGAGGCCCTGATGCAGGCCATGCGCGCGGCCGAGTGCCTGTTGCTGGACGCCGATGTGCCTACACGGGTCAGCTTGCTGATCGAAGAGTACCGCCACTTTTTCGCCGACCGGAATTCGCTCGACGCGCGGCTCGACTGCCTGGTCGGATTGCACGGGCGCGAACGGGTAGCGGCCTGGAAAGCGCTGGCCGCGCGGGGCGCCTGGCAGGAACTGGTCGCACGCCTGCTCGAGGAGCACTATGACCCCGCATACCGGCGCTCGGCGCTGCGCAACTTCGCGCGCCTGCCGCAGGCCCCGGTGCTCAGGGTCGCCAATGCCGGCGAGCAGTCCTTCGCGCGCCTGGCGCGCGAGCTCGGCGCGTGAGAGTCTTGCGCATGGACATCAAGGATCTGCGGTTCGTCGTCGCCGTCTACGAGGAAGGCGGTTTTGCGCGCGCCGGGGTCCTGCTCGAAACCGTGCAATCCAACGTCTCCGCGCGCATCCGGCGGCTCGAGGTTGCGCTAGGCGTGAAGTTGTTCGAGCGGCACCGACGCGGCGTGGTGGTGACCGATAAAGGCGAGAAGCTCTACCGCCACGCCAAGCGCGTCATCGCGCTGCTCGAGGAGACGCCGGTCGCGGTGGGCGGCAAGGAAGCGGCTTAGGGCGCGCAGGTGCGGAAACCGCAGAACACGTCGCCCCGCTCCGGGGTGTAGAAATTCCGGAAGGCAGTGTGCATCAGCCGCCGCGGCGTGGCGAAACTGCCGCCGCGCAATACCCGGTGCGTGCCGAACCAGGGCTGCGAATAGTCCTCGTAAGGGTCGGGGCTGAATCCCGGATAGGGCAGGAACGCGCTGGCGGTCCACTCCCAGGCGCTGCCCGCAAGCTGCATCCGGCCGCCTGCGGCGTACTCCCATTCCGCTTCGGTCGGCAGCCGGCGCTGCGCCCACCGGCAATAGCCCTCGGCCTCGAGTGCGCTCACATGCCGCACCGGCTGTTCCGCCGCCAGCGGCAGCCAGCGGTCGAACCGCCGTTCCAGCCAGGCGTTGCCCGCCTGCTTCCAGTAGCGCGGCGGCGCGCCGCCGTCGCCGACATAGGCGAGGTATGCGTCGTTGCTGACCAGCGTGCGCGACATGCGGAACGGCGCAACCTGCACCTCATGCAGCCACTTTTCGTTGTCGAAGATGAAATCCGCGTCCGGCGGCGAGCCCATCGCGAAGCGCCCGCCGGGGATCTCCGCGTCGCCACGCGCCTGCGCCGGCGGCAGCACGCCGCCGGGACACGGATCCGGGTAACCGAGCGTCTGGCGCGTGTAGTGGAATGCCTCGGCATGCATGTCCTCATGGAAGGCGGCGAGCCGCGCGTAGTAGGCGAGCGCCGCATTCTCGGGCTCGCGCGCGAGGCGCGCGCACACCCGCTCCAGCACCTCCGCCAGGTAGGCGCGCGTCGCGGCGGGCGCGGGTAACGGCAGGTCCCAGCGCGTGGCGTGCGCCACCGTGGATGAATCGTAGAGCGCGTCGGCGCCCGGAAGGATCGAGTCATGCAGACCGCCCGCGGGGCGCAGGCGCAGGCACCAGCGCTCCTGGAACCAGGCGAGGTGCCCCAGCTCCCACAGCGGGGGATTGACGATCGCCAGCCGCGGGCCGAGCAGGCGCTCGCCGTCGAGATCCTGCGTCATCAGCGTCGCCTGCGCGCGCGCCGCGAGCAGGTGGCTCTGCAATGCTGCCGGGTCGGCTACCATGCCGCCGAACTATAACGGAGCGCCATGGCCAAGATCGTGATCGTGACGCCGGCGCGCGCCGGCTCGCGCACCGGCAACCGGCACACCGCGGTGCGCTGGGCCGCAATGCTGCGCACCGCCGGCCACAGCGTGGCGGTGCTAACAGAATGGCGCGGCGAGCGCTGCGACCTGCTGCTCGCCCTGCACGCCCGGCGCAGCCACGCTTCGGTCGCGCGCTACCGCGCGGCGCATCCGCGCGGCCCGCTCGCGGTCGTGCTCACGGGCACCGATCTGTACCGCGACCTACCTGCTTGCGTGGAGGCGCGCCGCTCGCTGGAACTGGCCGACCGCATCATCGTGCTGCAGGAGGAAGCGCCGCGCCTGCTCGCGCCGCGCCTGCGCCGCAAGACGCGCGTCGTTTTCCAATCGGCGGATCCGTCGGTCCGCCACACGCCCCCGTCCCGCGGGCTGCGCGTTGTGGTGATCGGCCACCTGCGCGAGGAGAAAGACCCATTCCGCGCTGCCGCCGCCCTCGCCCACCTGCCCCGGGATGCCAACGTCGAAGTCGTGCATCTTGGCGACGCGCTCACGCCGGAGATGGAACGCGAAGCCAGGCGCCGGATGGCGCGCGAGCCGCGCTACCGCTGGCTTGGCAGCGTGCGGCATGGGCGGGCGCTGGGCTGGCTGGCTCGCAGCCACCTGTTGGTGATCAGCTCGAGGATGGAGGGCGGCGCGAACGTGATTGCTGAAGCGGCGCGCATCGGTACGCCGGTGCTCGCTTCGCGCGTGTCCGGCAACGTCGGCATGCTGGGACGCGACTACCCCGGCTATTTCCCGCTCGGCGACGAGCGCGCACTGGCGCGTCTGCTGCTGCGCGCAGCGCGCGACGTGAAGGTCTACGCCGGCTTGCGACGCGCACTGCGGGAGCGGCGTGCCCTGTTTGCGCCCGCCGCCGAGCGCAGGGCGCTGGTCCACGCCCTCGCTCGGCTGCTCAGGCACCCGAGCGCCCCAGGAAAGGCCGCAGCCAGGCGCTGAGCAAATCGACCACGCTCACGATTGCGATCAATGCGAGGAGCAGCGTGGCCGTCTCGTGCGTCTTGAACACTGAAAGCGCAACGTAAAGCATCTGCCCGAGGCCGCCCGCCCCGACTAACCCCAGCACCGCTGCCATACGGATGTTGTACTCCCAGCGATACAGTGCGTACGAAGTAAATTGCGGCAGCACCACGGGTAGCGTGCCATAAAGGAAAGCAAGCGTGGCACCGCCGCCCGCATCGCGCAGCGCGCGCGCCGGCTCGGGCGGCGCGTTCTCGAGCGTTTCGGCGAACAGCCGTCCCAGCACACCCGCCGTGTGCACAGCCAGCGCCAGGCAACCTGCGAACGGCCCGAGGCCCGCCGCCAGCACCATGAATATCGCCCACACCAGTTCTGGAATCGAGCGCAGTACGTTCAGCACCAAGCGCGCCGGTGCGCGAAGCCAGCGGCCCCACCGGCCCGACGCGGGCAGCGCAAGCAGCGCGCCGGCCAGCGCGGCGAGCAGCGTGCCGAGCGCGGAGATGGCGAGGGTCTCGGCGGCGGCGCGCAGGGTGTGGTGCAGGAACTCCGGCGAGGTGTCTGGCGGAAAGAAGCCGCGCGCGAACTGCCCCATCTGCCCCAAGCTGTCGGCGCCGAACAGTGCGCCGAAATCGACGCCGAGATATGCGAAGCTCGCGCCGGCGGCGAGGGCGAAGCTACTGAGCACCGCCCAAGGCTGCCACACCAGGGCGCCGTTTCTCACGTCAGCACCTTGCGCAGCAGCCCGCTGATCGCGTCCGCCAGCATGACCAGCGCGAGAAAGACGACCAGCATGGTCGCCACCTCGCCGCCCTCCAGCATGCGCATCGACAGTTCCATCTGCTGGCCGAGCCCGCCCGCACCGACGAAACCCATCACCACGGACGCGCGGATGGCGCATTCCCACCGATACACCGAGTAGGAAACGAGCTCGCGCAGCGACACCGGCAGTACGCCGTAAAGGAACGCGTGCACGCGCCCGCCGCCCGATTCCAGGATGGCCCGCGCCGGGCGCGTATCGCCTGCTTCGAAGATCTCGAAATACACCTTGCCCAGCATGCCGGCGTAATTGATGGCGATCGCCAGCACCCCCGCCGCGGGCCCGAGCCCGACAGCGCGCACGAACAGCAGCGCCCACACGATCTCGGGGATGGAACGCATGAGGACAAGCAGCGCGCGCAGCGGGGCGCGCAGCAGCTTGCCCAGCCAGGCGCGGCGTGCGGGCCCGATGCGCGAGACTGAAAGGCTTTCCGACACCGCCATCGCGAGCGGCAGGCCAAGTGCGATGGCAAGCGCGATTCCGGCGGTGGCGAGCGCCAGCGTCTCCAGCGCCGAGCGCAGCACCAGGTCGAGGAAATCGGCGCCGAGCGCCATGGGGAAGAATGTGCCGAGAAAGCGTCCCATGATCTGCAGGTTGCCGGGCTCGAACAGCTTGCGCGGATCGAATTCCGCGAGTTCGATCACCGGCCACAGCAACGCCAATCCGGCGGCCGCCAATCCAAGGCGCGCGGCCAGAGCGGGGTCGCGCGGAACTGCGGCGACGCTCACTTGCAGGGGGGTTGCGCGCCGCGTTGCGCGGCGCGAGGTCCCGGCTCAGGCCATTGCAGCGGCTCGTAGCCCTGCACCGGGATCACCGGCGTTTCCGTCGCGTACAGGTCGCGCAACATGGCGTCGGTGATGCGCATGGGCGGCTGATCGAACGCCACGACGCCGTCGCGCAGCCCGACGACGCGCGGAAACCACTTCAATGCCAGATCCACGGCGTGCAGGCTTGCCACCAGGGTCACGCCGCGTGCCTGCGCCTCGCGATGCAGCTCACCCACGGTCTGGTCGGCGAGCTGCGGATCGAGCGCCGAGACCGGCTCGTCGGCAAGTATCAGGTCCGCTTTCTGGTAGAGCACGCGCGCCACGCCGACGCGCTGCAGTTGACCGCCCGAAAGCCGGTCGCAGCGGTCGAACAAGCGATCCGAGAGTTCGAGCCTCGCCAGGGCGCCGCGGGCGCCGGCGATGTCCACAGGGTAGGCGAGCGAGGCGAGGCCCCTCCACAAGCTCCAGGCACCGAGGCGGCCCGCGAGCACCGCGGTCACCAGGCGCTGGCGCGGCGGCAGCGGCGGAGCCTGGTGGATCATGCCGACGCGGCTGCGCAACTGGCGCAGCGCGCCGGCCGGCAGCGACCAGGGGTCGACGCCCGCGATCGCCAGCATGCCGGCCGTCGGCCGCAGCGACATGCCCAGAACGCGCAGCAGGCTCGTCTTGCCGGCCCCGGAGGGCCCGATCACCGCGACGCGTTCGCCGCGCCCCACCTCGAGCGACACGCCGGCCAGGGCCTGGTGGCCGCCCGGCAATACCAGGCGCAACGCGCCAATTGACAGGTTCACGCGCCGGCCGCGCCTACTTCAGCAGCCCCGCAGAGCGCGCCGCTTCCTCGATGCCCTTGTAGTTCTCCGGCTTGGTCGCGATGAAGCGCGTGGCGCGCTGCAGATCGAGGATTTCCTTGTGCGCGGGGTTGGTCGGGTCTAGCCCGAGGAACGCGGTGGTCAGCTTCTGCACCAGCGCCGGATCGAGGTTGCCGCGCACGGTCCAGTTGTAATCGTAGTACGGCGGCGTCTTGGCGAGGATGCGCACCGCCTTGACGTTGGCGTCGGCCTTCTCCTTCAGCCGCTCGAACACCGAGGAATTCAGCACGCCGCCCTCGGCGCGGCCGGAGGCGACGAAAGCCACCGTGGCGTCGTGCGCGCCCGAGAACGCGATGCGCGCGAAGTCCTTGTCGGGATTGATGCCGTCCTTCAGCAGGAAGAAGCGCGGCATCAGGTGGCCCGAGGTGGACGACGGCGAGCCGAAGGCGAAAGTCTTGCCCTTCAAGTCCTGCAGGGTTTTCGCGGTGCTGTTCTGCGGCACGATGTAGTAGCTGACGAATTTCTCGTCCTCGACCCGTTGCGCGATGGGGATGGCGTTGCCCGTGCGCAGGCGCGCCTGCACGAAGGTGAAACCGCCGAGCCAGGCGAGGTCGACCCGGTTGCCGGCCAGGCCCTCGACCACCGCCGGGTAGTCATTGACCGGGGTCCAGTCGACCTTCATGCCGATTTGCTTCTCCAGATAGGCGCCGAGCGGCTTGAATTTGCGCAGTAACTCGGTCGGCGACTCGTCCGGAATGGCCGATGCCTTGAGGGATCGTGCTTGCGCGGGAATCGCGAGGATGAGGAAAAGCGCAGAGTAAAGCAGGCGTTTGGGATGCTTCACGGTCCCTCTTTGAATCGGGTGTACGTGGCAAATGCGAACATCGGGTTCCATTCACGGCGCAGTCGTGCGCCCTGTCCGATACCTTACATCAAGATGCGCGTCACCCGTTCAGCCCGGCCATGACCCGCAAGTGCTGCACCACGCTCCTCCCCAGGGCCGACAGCGCATAACCGCCTTCCAGCATCGACACCATGCGCCCGCCGGCATGCCGGTCCGCCACCGCCTTCACCTGCTGCGTCACCCACGCGTAGTCAGCGTCCGAGAAGCGCAGCATCGCCATGTCGTCTTCGGCATGCGCGTCGAAGCCGGCCGAGAACAACACCAGTTGCGGCTTGAAGCCATCCAGCGCCGGAATCCAGCTCTTCACCACGGCCTCGCGGAACTGCCGGGTTCCCGCGCCCGCGGGCAGCGGCACGTTGACCATGTTGGGCGCCGGGTCTTCGGTGCCGCTGTAGGGATAGAAGGGATGCTGGAAGGTCGAGGCCATCAGCACGTGGGGGTCGTTCTGGAAGATCTCCTCGGTGCCATTGCCGTGGTGCACGTCGAAATCGATGATCGCCACGCGCTCGACGCCGTGAGCGTGGCGCGCGTGCCGCGCAGCGACGGCGACGTTGTTGAAGATGCAAAAGCCCATCGGCCGCGTGCTGCAGGCGTGGTGTCCCGGCGGCCGCACGCTGCAGAACGCGCTGCCGGCCTCGCCGCGCATCACCAGATCGGTCGCCAATACCGCCGCGCCGGCGGCGCGCAGCGCCGCGCGCAGGCTGTACGGATTCATCGCCGTATCCGCGTCGAGGTGCACGGTGCCCTCCTCGGGCGCAGCGTCGCGGATCGCGCGCACGTATTCGATCGGGTGCACGCGCGTGAGCTCCTCGTCGGAAGCGAGCGGCGCCTCATAGCGCGCGAGGTGCTGCCCGAGGCCCGAAGCGATCAGTTGGTCTTCGATCGCTGTAAGCCGCTCGGGCCGCTCCGGATGCCATGCGCCCATCTCGTGCTTCAGGCAATCAGGGTGAGTGACGAAAGCAGTCGGCATACTGCGCCGGATCATACCGCGCAGGCCTGTACAATCGGGCCATGCTTCTGAAAACACAGCTCAAAGCGGCATCCCAGCAATCTCCGCTCGAGCGCCTGATCGAGGCCGCCGGACAAGTCATCCTCGGCAAGGAAACGCAGGTGCGGCTCGCGCTCGCCTGCCTGGTCGCGCGCGGTCACCTGCTGATCGAGGACCTGCCCGGCGTGGGCAAGACCACGCTCGCGCACGTGCTCGGCCGGGCGCTGGGATTGCAGTTCCAGCGCATCCAGTTCACCAGCGACATGCTGCCTGCGGACATCATCGGCGTGTCGGTCTACGAGCGCGACAGCGGCGCCTTCAAATTCCATCCCGGGCCGATCTTCTCGCAGGTGATCCTGGCCGACGAAGTGAACCGCGCCACGCCCAAGACGCAGAGCGCGCTGCTCGAGGCGATGGAGGAGCACCAGGTGACGGTGGAGGGCGAGACGCGCAAGCTGCCCGAGCCCTTCTTCGTCATCGCCACGCAGAACCCCTCGGAGCATGTGGGCACCTTTCCGCTGCCGGAATCGCAGCTCGACCGCTTCCTGATGCGCATCGAGCTGGGCTACCCCGATCGCGACGCCGAGCGCGCGCTGCTCTCCGGCACCGACCGCCGGGACCTGCTCGCCAGCCTCGACCCCTGCATGAGCCCGGCCGAACTGGTCGAGCAGCAAACGAACGCGCAGCGCGTGCACGTGGCGCCGGCGCTGCTCGACTACGTGCAGGCGATCGTCGAGTACACGCGGCGCTCGCCTGACTACGTCGTCGGCCTGTCGCCGCGCGCGGCGCTCGCGCTGGTGCACTCGGCGCGCGCCTGGGCGCTGCTGGAAGGCCGCGACAAGGTGATCCCGGAGGACGTGCAGGCGGTGCTGCCCGGCGTCGCCGCGCACCGGTTGCGGCCGGCGCACGACGCCGCGCGCCGGGTGGACGTCGGCGCGCAGCTTCTTGCGGCGGTGCCGATTCCGTAAGAAAAAAAGGGGTCAGACCCCTTTTTTCAAGTCTAGGCCGCCGCCCGTTCCGCGCGGCGGCGCTCGTTTTCCTGCAGCAAGCGCTTGCGCAGGCGGATCGACTTCGGCGTGATCTCCACCAGTTCGTCGTCGGCGATGAACTCCACCGCGTACTCCAGCGTCAACCCGATCGGCGGCACCAGATCGATCGCCTCGTCCTTGCCCGAGGCGCGGATGTTGGTGAGCTGCTTGGTGCGGATCGGGTTCACCGTCAGGTCGTTGTCGCGGCTGTGGATGCCGACGATCATGCCCTGGTACACCGGTTCACCGGGACTCACGAACATGCGTCCGCGCTCCTGCAGCTTCCAGATCGCGTAGGCAACCGCCACGCCGTCGTCCTGCGACACCAGCACGCCGTTCCTGCGTTCCGCCATCTCCTCGGGCTTGGCCGGCGCGTACTCGTCGAACACGTGGCTCATGACGCCGGTGCCTCGGGTGAGCGTCATGAACTCTCCCTGGAAACCGATCAGGCCGCGCGCCGGGATGCGGTAGTCCAGGCGCACCCTGCCCTTGCCGTCGGGCTGCATGTTGAGCAGCTCGCCGCGACGCCGGCCGAGTTCCTCCATCACGCCGCCCTGGTTGACTTCCTCCACGTCCACCGTCAGCACCTCGAAAGGCTCGCAGCGCACGCCGCCGATTTCCTTGTAGACCACGCGCGGCCGCGACACGGCGATCTCGTAGCCCTCGCGGCGCATGTTCTCCAGCAGGATCGTCAGGTGCAGTTCGCCGCGGCCGTGCACGATGAAGGTGTCGGTGTCGTCGGGATATTCCACGCGCAGCGCCACGTTGCTCTTGGTCTCGCGCTCCAGGCGCTCGCGGATCTGGCGGCTGGTGACGAACTTGCCGTCACGGCCGGCGAGGGGCGAGGCGTTGACCAGGAAATTCATGGTCAGCGTCGGCTCGTCCACTTTCAGCAGCGGCAGCGCATCGGGGTGTTCGGGGTGGCAAAGCGTGGTGCCGATGCTCACCTCCTCGATGCCGTTCACCAGCACGATGTCGCCCGCTTCGGCCTGCTCGACCTGCACGCGTTGCAGGCCCTCGAACATCAGGACCTGGTTGACCTTGGCCTTGATCGGCTGCGCATGCGGGCCGTTCAGCACCAGCACTTCCTGCGCTGCCCTGAGGCGGCCGCGGCGGATGCGGCCGATGCCGATCTTGCCGACGTAGCTGGAATAGTCGAGCGAGCAGATCTGCAGCTGCAGGGGCGCGTCGGAGTCCTCGTCGCGCATCGGCACATGCGCGAGGATGGCCTCGAACAGGGGCTTCAGGTCGCCGCTGCGCGCATTGGGATCGCGGCTCGCCCAACCTTCCAGCGCCGAGGCATAGACCACCGGGAAGTCGAGCTGCTCCTCGGTCGCGCCGAGCTTGTCGAACAGGTCGAAAGTCTGATTCACCACCCATTGCGCGCGCGTGCCGGGTCGGTCCACCTTGTTGACCACGACGATCGGCTTCAGGCCTTGCGCCAGCGCCTTGCGCGTAACGAACCGCGTCTGCGGCATCGGCCCTTCGACCGCGTCCACCAGCAGCAGCACGCCGTCCACCATCGACAGCACGCGCTCGACCTCGCCGCCGAAGTCGGCGTGGCCCGGGGTGTCGACGATGTTGATGTGGGTGCCCTCGTAGCGCACCGCGCAGTTCTTGGCGAGGATGGTGATGCCGCGCTCGCGCTCCAGGTCGTTGGAATCCATTACCCGTTCCTGCAGATGCTCGTGCGCGGCAAAAGTGCCGGTGGCGCGCAGCAGCTTGTCGACCAGCGTGGTCTTACCGTGGTCGACGTGGGCAATGATCGCTAGGTTGCGCAACGCGCGCGGCATGGCTTTGATCCGAAAAACAAAAGTCGCGCATTGTACGCGACTTGCATGACGCGGTGTTGCATTGCGTCAGCCTTTGAACACCGAGGCGATGCTGGCCTGGATCGCCTCGGCGGCGGCGCGCGGGTCAGCCGCATCGCGCAGCGGCCGTCCGACCACGATGTAGTGCGCGCCGTTGGCGAAGGCCTGCGCCACATCCACGGTGCGCTTCTGGTCGTCGGCAGGTTTCGCGCCCTGCGGCCGGATGCCGGGCGTCACTACCAGCAGCTGGTCGCCGAACGCCGCCTTGATCCCCGGCGCTTCCAGCCCCGAGGCGATGACGCCGTCGCAGCCCGATTCGAGCGCGGCGCGCGCGCGCTGCAGCACCAGATCTTCGACGCTGCCCGCGTAGCCCATTTCGGCCAGGTTGTTCCGGTCGAAGCTCGTGAGCACGGTGACCGCCAGGATCTTCAGCGGCCCCTTTTCCCTGGCCGCCGCTTCCATGATCGAACGCTCGGCGTGCACGGTGAGGAATTGCGCCCCGCTCGCGCGCAAGTTCGCGACCGCGCGGCGCACGGTCTCGGGGACGTCGTACAGCTTCAAGTCGGCGAATACCTTGCCGCCGCGCGCGCGCAGCCACTGCAGCAACTCGAAATAGCCGCCGGCGGTGAACAGCTCCAGGCCGATCTTGTAGAACCGAACCGCATCGCCGAGGCGCTCGGCGTAAGCGCGTGCCTGCGCCGCGTCGGCAACGTCGAGCGCGGCGATCAGGCGCTCGCGGCGGGGTATGTCACTCATGCGAGCTGCTCCTCTGCGGCAAGGTCCTGCAGGGTCATCGTCAGCGTCTCGCCGGCGCGCTCGAAATGCTCGGCCAGCGCGGGCGGCGAAAGTGCGCGTAGCGCGACAGGATCGATGGTGAATGCGCGCACCACATCGGCGACGCGGATGGCGCCCGCGTCGCGCGCCAGCAACCAGGTTTCCTTGTCGCTGCGCGCCGTCCAGCCCAGCGCGGCGCAACGCTCCAGTACGCGCTCGCAGCGCTCCGGCGTGAGGCCCGCCTGCGCCGCGATGCGACCAACGGCAAGGACGCCGCTCGCGCGCGCCAATACTCGCAGCACGGCGAGCGCATCGAGCAATTCGCGCCCGGGCGCATCTGCGCGCAATGCGTGCTCGGCGCGCCAGGCCGGCAGCATGGCCGTGAGCGTCGCACCGAACAGCACCACCACCCAGGACACGTAGAGCCAGATGAGGAAGATGGGGATGGCGGCAAAGGCGCCGTAGACCAGCGTGTAGGTGGGAAACTTGGCCACGAACAGCGCAAAGCCGCGCTTGGCGAGCTCGAAGATGACCCCGGCGACGACGCCGCCGGCGAGCGCATGGCGAAATTCGATGCGCCGGAAGGGAACCACCGAGTAGAGCATCGTCAGCGCGGCGCAGGTGAACAGGAACGTCAGCAACCCCAGCGCGGCCCTGGCGAACTCGCCCAGGTCGAGCATGCCGAGGGAGTTGCCGACGAGGAACGAGGTGATCGAGATGCTGGCACCGATCAGCACCGGCCCCAGCGTCAGCACCGCCCAGTACACCACGATGCGCTGCGCCAGATGCCGCCGGCGCTGCACGCGGAAGATTCGATTGAGGACCTCGTCGACGGTCAGCATCAGCATCAGCGCGACTACGGCGAGGAACACGAGGCCGAGCGTAGTCAGGCGCGCGGCGCTGTCGGCGAAGGTCCCGAACTGCCGGGTCACCCGGGCGCTGCCCTCGGGCAGCAGCTGCGCCGATACGAATCGGCCGAGCGACTCGATGGCGTGATCGAAGGCGGGAAAGGCGCTCGACAGCGCGAGCGCCACTGTGATCAGCGGCACCAGCGCGAGCAGCGTCGTAAACGTGAGGGAGCCGGCCGTTTGCAGGCCGCGGTCTTCGTGCAGACGCCGCACCAGCGCGAGGAAGAACTCGAGCAGGCGTTGTGCAGTACGGCGCATCGGGCCCGTATGATACAGGCCCATGGCGGAGCTCCTGGTCCTCTACTACAGCGTCGGCGGCTCTGTGCGGCGCATGGCGGAATTCGTCGCCGAGGGCGTGGAGCGCGTGCCGGGGGCAATGGCGCGGCTGCGCACCGTGCCGAAGGTCGCGGCGCTCACGCAGACTGCCGCGCCGGCAATTCCGCCCGCCGGCGCGCCATACGCCGAGCTGCAGGACCTGCAAGCCTGCGCGGGGCTCGCGCTCGGCAGCCCGACGCGCTTCGGCAGCATGGCGGCGCCGCTCAAGCACTTCCTCGACGGAACCTCCGCGTTATGGATGCAGGGCACGCTTGCCGGCAAGCCCGCATGTGTGTTCACGTCCACCGGGAGCATGCACGGCGGTCAGGAGTCGACGCTGCTGACGATGATGTTGCCGCTCCTGCACCATGGCATGCTGATCGTCGGCCTGCCCTATACGCAGGCCGAAGTGAACGCGACGCGCGCAGGCGGCACGCCCTATGGACCGAGCCACTTCGCGGGCGTGGCGGACGATCAGCCGGTGGCGGATTCCGAGCGGGTACTGTGCATCGCACAGGGCAAGCGCCTGGCGGAAATTGCGCTGAAGCTCAAGGCCTAGTGCTGCCATGCCGCGCGTCGTGTTCACCTCCAACCTGCAGCGCCACGTGAGCTGCCCGGAAACGCAGGTTGCGGCTGGGACGGTGCGCACGGCATTGCAACAGGTATTTGCGGCGCAGCCGCAGGCGCGCGGCTACGTGCTCGACGAGCAGGGCCACCTGCGCAAGCACGTCGTCGTGTTCGTCGACGGCCAGCGCGTGCGCGACCGGGAGCAGCTCTCCGACCGGGTGCGCGAGGAGAGCGAAGTGTACGTGATGCAGGCGCTGACAGGAGGCTGAGGATGAAACTCTATGTCGGGACGAGGAAAGGACTGTTCGTCGTCGAAGGGGGCCGCATCGGCAAACCGCATTTTCTCGGCGACCCGGTGAGCATGGTGTTGCCCGACCTGCGCGATGGGACCCTTTACGCAGCGCTCAATCTCGGGCACTTCGGCGTAAAGCTGCGGCGCTCCGTGAACGGCGGTGCCACCTGGGAAGAAGTCGCCGCGCCGGAGTATCCGCCGCAGCCCGAGGGTTCGCAGGACAAGACACCCTGGAAGCTCGTGCAGCTCTGGTCGCTGGAATCAGGCGGCGATCGCCTCTGGGCCGGAACCATCCCGGGCGGCCTGTTCCAGTCGAAGGACCGCGGCGCAACCTGGACGCTCGTTGAGAGCCTGTGGAACCGGCCCGAGCGCGCCGAATGGGCGGGCGGCGGCTACGACCACCCTGGCATCCATTCCATTGCCATCCATCCGCGCGATCCACGGCACATCACCGTGGCTATTTCCACCGGCGGCGCCTGGCAGACGAAAGACGGCGGCGAAACCTGGTCCATCGCCGCGCAGGGCATGTACGCGGAATACATGCCGCCGGAAAAGAAATTCGACCAGAATGTCCAGGATATCCACCGGCTCGTGCTATGCGCCGCTCGGCCTGACGTCATGTGGGTCCAGCACCACAACGGCGTGTTTCGCTCCACCGACGGCTCGAAGAGCTGGCAGGAGGTCACCGCCATCCAGCCTTCCAAGTTCGGCTTCGCCGTGGCGGTGCACCCGAAGGATCCAGAAATCGCATGGTTCGTGCCGGCGATCAAGGACGAATGCCGCGTGCCGGTGGACGCGAAGCTGGTCGTCGCGCGCACGCGCGACGGCGGAAAAAGTTTCGCTGTGCTGCGCAAGGGCCTGCCGCAGGAGCACGCCTACGACCTCACTTTCCGGCACTGTCTTGATGTGGACGCATCCGGGAGCCGGCTTGCCTTCGGCAGCACCACCGGGTCGCTTTGGACAACGGAGGATCAGGGGGACAGTTGGAACTGCGTGACCACCCATTTGCCGCCGATTTATTGCCTGCGTTTCGCATGAGACTTTAACGACCCATAAAACCATCGGTTTTCCGTTGGATTCAGGCGCTTTCGGACCAATCCACAGGCCGAATTCTCGGTCCGTGAGTGGAACACGATCAATTTCCGGTTATCATT
>JANNTQ010000098.1:0-9665 GCA_031394435.1 Betaproteobacteria bacterium | reverse complement strand
GTGGAATCCAGGCTTGATGGCCGACGAATCCGTCTCGAACGCGGTCTGGCTCGTCATGGTAATGCGCACCACGTCGTTGGGAAGTTTCTCCACCCGCGCCTGCCCGGACCGGATCTCCTCGCCGAGGTTCTTCTCCAGGTCACGCTTCTGGCTGTCCATGTAGGCGCCCACGACGGCGCCCCCAAGGCCACCGCCAACGGCGCCCACCACCGCGCCCTTGGTGCGGTTCTTCTTGTAGGCCATGGCGCCCACGACCGCGCCGCCGAGGGCGCCGATCATGGCGCCGCTCTCCGTGTGCGTGAACGGCCGGCTGCCATCTGCGCAACCGGCAAGCACCACGCTGACCGTCAGGATTCCTGCCCAAGACCCATTCATGCTGCCTCCCTCTGCGTGCTGCCCCTACTTCATCCAAAGATGACGCTAACTCATTGATTCTTATAGTTCGGATGCATCCCATGTTTCAGTACAAAGAAACTGTGGTTGCCTTCCCACCTCCTGGCTCGCTAATTTGGCGCCGGAAGGAGGCACGACATGCTGGACACGCTCGCACAACAGGGCGACGGCCTGCTCGACAGTATCGCCGATTTCTGCTGCCGCACTGGCATGGCGGAATCCACATTCGGCCGCCGTGCGGTGAACGACGGCAAGTTCGTCGCGCGCCTGCGCGACGGCGCGCGCATCACGCCTGAGACGCTGGTGCGCGTGAGCACCTACATGGCAATCCGCGGCGCCACCGCGCCGGTGTTGCCGCGCGAGTTGATGCCGCTGCTGCGCGCGGTGCGCGCCGACCTCGGCAAGGAGGCCAGGCGCTACAACTTCAACGCCTACGCCGACACGCGCGCGGTATTCCGCTACGACATGCACACCCTGCCCACCGAGGTGTCCAACAGCATCGGCACCTCGACACTGTTCGCGGCCTGGAACGCGGCGGTGTACGTGGCGCAGATCGACGACGAGCGCCTGGGCAAGGTGATCGGCGAACGCAACTACCTCGACGCCACGCGCGAAGTGCTGCACGCGCACGGCGGACTGTGGTTCCTGGACGAGTCCTATGTCGTCTCCCGCAAGCGCGCCTGAAGCAGCCGCCGCGATTGCGGTCGACCTGGTCGCGGCCGGTTCGCTCGAGATGGGCGCGCATCGCCCGCAGGACGCGAGCGCCGTCGCCGCGCTGCTGCCCGCTGGAACGCCGGTCTATGTCAACCACCTGCCGCGCCACAGCCTGGCGGACTCGCTCGCGTCGCTGATCGCCGTACGCGGGGCGGGGCTAGAGCCGGTGCCGCACATCGCCGCGCGGCGCATCGCAAGTCGCGCGGAGCTGGAGGTCTTTCTCAAGCGCGCGGTACAGGAGGCCGGCGTGCGGAAGGCGCTGGTCCTCGGCGGCGACGAACCCGCGGCGCAGGGTCCCTACGGCGACGGCGCGGCGCTGATGCGCACTGGGCTGCTCAAGGACAGCGGCCTGCGCGAGATCGGCCTGCCTGGCTACCCCGAAGGGCACCCGCGCATTCCGCAGGTGGCCCTGGAGCAAGCCTTTGCCGAGAAGCTCGCGCTGGCCGCCGGGCACGGCCTGGGCGCCTACGTGGTCACGCAATTCTGCTTTGCGCCGGCGCGTATCCTCGAGTATTGCTCGTCACTCGCGCGCAGCGCGCCCGGCGTGCCGCTCTACGTCGGCCTCGCCGCACCCGCCTCGCCCGCCACGCTCCTGCGCTTCGCGCAGCGCTGCGGCGTGAGCGCCTCGCTGCGCGCGCTGCAGGCACAGGGCCTGAACGCGGTGCGGCTGGTGACGCACACCGATCCGGGCGACCAGTTGGCCGCGATCGCCCACTATTGCGGCGCGCACGCGCACTGCAACGTGGTCGGCGTCCACCTGTTTACCTTCGGCGGCGTCACCGGCGCCGCGGGCTGGATGAACCGCTACATCTCCTCGCGCGGCAACAGCTAGACTTCCCGGGAATCCCATCCTCCGGAGGAAAACGTCATGCCCGCAGCGAAGTCCCCGCCGTCCACCATCAGCACCGTGAAGGACGTGGTGCCCAAGCTTGCCGAGCTGACCGAGAAGGTGCTGTTCGGCGACGTCTGGGCGCGCCCCGGCCTGTCCAAGCGCGACCGCAGCCTCGCCACGGTGGCAGCTCTCATCGCGTTGTATCGCCCGGACCAGTTGAAGGGCCATATCTGGCGCGCGCTCGACAACGGCGTGACGCGCGAGGAACTCGCGGAACTGTTCACGCATCTCGCCTTCTACGCCGGCTGGGCGAACGGCATCAGCGCGGCGCAGGTCGCCAAGCAGGTGTACGAGGAGCGCGGCGCATGAGAATCGGCTTCGTCGGCCTCGGCGTGATGGGCGCACCGATGGCGGCCAACCTGGTGCGCGCCGGCCATCTGCTCAAGGCGCACGATGCACGTCGCGTCGAGATCGCGGGCGCCACATGGACAGACTCCGCAGCCCGCGCGGCAACCGATGCCGAGATCGTG
Source organism: Betaproteobacteria bacterium (assembly GCA_031394435.1). Lineage (GTDB taxonomy): Bacteria > Pseudomonadota > Gammaproteobacteria > Burkholderiales > SG8-39 > JAABQT01. The sequence continues at coordinate 7,196 of JANNTQ010000098.1, read as the reverse complement.
TTCACTTCGCTACCCGGACCGACCGAGGTCGAGGCGGTCGCGGCGCAGATGCGCGACGTGCTGGCCCGCGGCACGGCCTGGTTCGACCTGACGACGAACTCGCCCGCTTGCGTGCGCCGGTTGCACGGCGAGATGCTCGCGCGCGGCGTGCAATTGCTCGACGCACCCGTGAGCGGGGGACCCCAGGGCGCGAAGAGCGGCAAGCTCGCGCTGTGGGTCGGCGGTGACCAGGCAACTTTCGAGCGCCACCTGGCGGTGCTGCGCGTGATCGGCGACCAGCCGATCTATGTCGGTCCCATCGGCGCCGGCTCGGTGGCCAAGCTGGCGCACAACTGCGCCAGCTTCACCGTGCAGACTGCGCTCGCCGAGATCTTCACGCTCGGGGTGAAAGCCGGAGTCGAGCCGCTCGCGCTGTTCAAGGCGCTGCGCCAGGGGGCCACGGGCCGCAAGCGCACCTTCGACCGGCTGGCCGAGCAGTTCCTGCCCGGCAAGTACGACCCGCCGGGCTTCGCGTTGCGTCTCGCGCACAAGGACCTGAGACTCGCGCTGGACCTGGCGCGCGAAGTCGGCGTGCCGATGCAACTGGCCGAGCGGGCGAAGGCGGAGTTCGACGAGGCGATGCGCCGCGGCTGGGGCGAACGCGACTCGCGCGCCACGATGCTGCTGCAGGAAGAGCGCGCCGGCGTCGCGCCGCGCGTGCCGGCGGAGAAGCTGCGCGAGGTGCTGGACTAGAACCGGTAGCGCAGTTCCACGCCCGCCTCGCGCGTCCAGTTGGCGGGCTCCAGGCCGGCCGGCTGAATGTCGGAATCCTTGACATTCCAGTAGTGCATCCACGGGCCGAACGCCCAGCGCCGGCCCTCGAACATCACCTGCGCGCGGTGACCGCGCCCCCGCCGTTGCTGGTTGGTGACGTCGCGATAGCCCGGGATTCCGGTGTCCGACAGGTAGGTGCGCTGCACGCCATGCACGAAACCGTCGTACTCGAGCTGCGGCGCGAGCACCCAATCCTCGCCGAGCCGCATGCGTAGCGTGATCCCCAAGGGCACGTAGAAATAGCTTGAATCGCGGCGGTAGCCGATCGCGCCGGTGGACGTGACGCCCCTCAGGTCGTTGTACAAATGGCGGAAGCCGAATCCGACGTACGGCGACCACGCCATCGTGCCGCCCATGCCGTAGTCCCTGCCCGCCAGCGCCCGGACTTCGTAAAGGGAGTCGGGCACGTTGCTCAGCGCGCCCGAGCCTTGGTAATCCAGCTCGCCGTAGGACCACCGCCCTTCGATGCGCCCATAGACGCGCTTCTGGTTGACGCGCGTATAGGAGCCCGTCACACCGATGCGGTCCCCCTTGAGCCACATGAAATTCGGCTCTTCGTAGCGGTAGCGCGCCAACTGACCGCCAGCCTCCCAGCCCGAGCGAGTGGCGAGCCCCTGCGGAAGCGGATTCATTTGCGCCTGCGCGACCGCTCCCCAGGCCACTGCCGCCAAGCCGATCAGTGCCAGATTCGCGCGCATGTCCCCCCCTTTGCACGCCATATTAGCCCCAGATGGAGCGTGCGGCCGCTGGCAGTGATCTGCATGAGCGCCTAAAGTACTATGGAAAAACGGAGGGAAAGCCATGGCTCTGCATTCGCGCCTGCGCTTCGCGCCGGCCGAAGTGCTGGTCGAAAAGCGCGCCGACGGCACGCTGGTGCTGCGCTCGCCGCAGGCGCTCAGGCCGTACGCACGCGCGGTCGGCGACTGGCTGGTGCACTGGTACGAGCGCGCACCGGATCGAACTTTCATTGCCGAGCGCAAGGGCGACGGCTGGCGGCGGGTCAGCTATCGCGATGCGTTGTCGGATGCGCGGCGCATCGGCCAGGCGCTGCTCAACCTGGGACTCAACGCCGACCGGCCCGTCGCAATCCTTTCCGACAATGGCGTCGACCACGCGCTGCTCGCGCTGGGCGCGATGCACGTGGGAATCCCGGTGGCGCCGATTTCTCCTGCCTACTCCCTGATGTCGAAGGATTTCGCCAAGCTGGAATACATCTTCGATCTGCTCAAACCGGGCCTGGTGTTCGCTGCTGATGCTGAGAAATTCGCGCCCGCGCTCGCGGCGGTCGGCGCGACCTCGATGCCGGTGTCAAGGCTGCTGGAAACCAACCCCGGCTCCACGCTTGAAGTGGCGTTCTCGCGCCTCACGCCGGAGACCGTGGCGAAGATTCTGTTCACGTCGGGTTCGACGGGTACGCCCAAAGGGGTCATCAACACCCACCGCATGCTGTGCGCCAACCAGCAGATGCTGGCGCAGGTCTGGCCGTTCCTCGAAGACAAGGTGCAGACCATCGTCGACTGGCTGCCCTGGAACCACACCTTTGGCGGCAATTTCTGCTTCAACGTGGTGCTGAGGAACGGCGGCTCCCTCTACATCGACGGCGGCAAGCCCGCGCCGGGCCTGATCGAAGTCACGGCCAGGAACCTGGCCGGGATCTCGCCGACGATGTACTTCAACGTGCCGCGCGGCTTCGACCTGCTGTTGCCGATGCTCGAGAGCGACGCGGCGCTGCGGCGCAATTTCTTTCGCGAACTGGACATGCTGTTCTACGCTGGCGCCGCGCTGCCGCAAAATCTGTGGGAGCGGCTGGAGAAGCTTGCCATCGCGGAGAAGGGCGGCGAACTCGCCATGGTCTCGTCCTGGGGTTCCACCGAGACCGCGCCTTCGGCGGCGGCGGTGCATTATCCGATCGAGCGCGCCGGCGTGATCGGGCTGCCGAATCCGGGTTGCGAACTGAAGCTGGTGCCCTCGGCGGGCAAGCTCGAAGTGCGAGTCAAGGGCCCCAACGTGACCCCGGGCTACTACCGGCGCGACGACCTCACCAAGGCTGCGTTCGACGAAGAAGGCTTTTACTGCATCGGCGATGCGATGAAATTCGCCGACCCGGCGGTTCCCGAGAAGGGCCTGGTGTTCGACGGCCGCGTCGCCGAGGACTTCAAGCTCGCCACGGGGACCTGGGTGCACGTGGGCGCGATCCGCGTGAAACTGATCGCGGCGGGCAACCCGCTGATCCAGGACGCCGTGATCACCGGCCATGACCGCGACGCGGTCGGCGCGCTGCTGTTCCTCAGTGCCGCGGCCGGGGACCTTTCGCCGCAGGCGCTGCGAGCCAGGATCACGGCGGCACTGACAGCACTCGCCTCCGAGGGCGGCAGCTCCACGCACCCGACGCGCGCATTGGTCCTCGCCGAGCCGCCGTCGATTGACGCCGGGGAGATTACCGACAAGGGATACATTAACCAACGCGCAGTGCTGGCGCGGCGCGCGGCGCTGGTCGAAATCCTGCACGCCAATCCGCCGTCCGCCGAAGTCCTCGGCGTAGAATGATCCCACCCCATAGGAGGATGAAATGAAGAAACCATTCACTGCGGCGCTGTGCGCTTCGCTCGGTCTCGCCGCGGGTGCGGCATCGGCGCAGGAAGTCACCCTGCGCCTGGTGTCGGCCTTCGCCGAGAACACCACCTACGTGAAAAACCTCGAGCCGATGATGTCGAAACTCAACGCCGAGGGCAAGGGCGTGCTGCAGCTCAATTTCGTCGGCGGCCCGAAAGCGATGCCGCCGTTCGAGGTCGGCAACGCCGTGCGCACCGGGGTGGTGGACATCGGCATGAGCACTGGCGCGTTCTACACCAACATCATGCCGGAGGCGGACGCGCTCAAGCTGACCCAGCTCCCGGCGACGGAGCTGCGCAGGAATGGCGCCGTCGACCTGATCAACAAGGTGTGGAACGAGAAGGCCAATATGCAGTACCTCGGCCGCGTCATCGATTTCACGCCGTTCCACCTCTACCTCACCAAGAAGATCGACAAACCGGACCTCACCGGCTTGAAACTGCGCATCACGCCGGTGTACCGCGACTTCTTCCAGGCGCTGGGCGCGACGGTGGTGCAGACCGCGCCGGGCGAGGTGTACACGGCGCTCGAGCGCGGCGTGGTCGACGGCTACGGCTGGCCGATCAACGGCATCTTCGACTTCAACTGGCAGGAGAAGACCAAGTTCCGCGTAGATCCCGGCTTCTACAGCGCCGAGGTGTCTCTGGTGATGAACCTGGACAAGTGGAAGGCGCTGTCGCAGGCGCAGAAGGATTTCCTGATGCGCCACGTCGTCGCGCACGAAGCGGCCAATGAGTCCTGGAAAAAGGTGAACGAGGAAGACATCAAGCGCCAGGCGCAGGCCGGCATCCAGACCATCACCTTCGACGCGGCGACCGCCAAACAGTATCGCGACAAGGCCTATGACGTGGCGTGGACCAACCTCATCAAGGTGAGCCCGCAGTACGGCCCGCAGATGAGGCAGCTGTTCAGCCGCTGATGCGGCGTCTTGCCGCGGTTTACGGCCGCCTGCTGGCGGGCCTAGCGCTCGCCGGTTGCGCGGTGCTTTTCCTGATGATGGTGGTGATCTGCGTTGACGTGCTGTTGCGCAACGTCCGCCTGGTGCCCGGCATGCTCGGCGTGCCCTGGGCGAACGAGGTCACCGAGTACGCGCTGTACTTCATCACCATGCTGACCGCGCCCTGGCTGCTGCGGCAGGGCCTGCACATCCGCGTGGACGTATTGCTGCGCGCGATTCCGGCGCGTGCGGCATGGCTCTGCGAGTGGGCGGTGGACCTGCTGGGGCTCGCCTGCTGCATCACCATCGCCTGGTACGGCTTCAAGGCGGTGCTCTCGAGCCACGCCATCGGCGGCATGGTGGTCAAAGTGATCTCGGTGCCGGAGTGGTGGCTGCTGGCGCCGCTGCCGGTGGCCTTCGCCCTGCTCGCGATCGAGGTCCTGTTCCGCATGCACCGCCTGTCCCAGGGCGAGCGCGCGCCGCGCACGGACGCGGTCACGGCGGCGTAGCCGGACCGCGAGCGCGCGCCGCCATGTCCTGGCAGGCCGCAGCCTGGCTCCTGCTGGGCGGTTCGACCGCCCTGATGTTCCTCGGGCTGCCAGTCGCCTTCGCTTTCCTCGCCATCAATCTCGTCGGCGCCGCGATCTTCCTCGGCGGCGATGCCGGGATGATGCAACTCGCGCGCAACAGCGTGCAGTCGGTGACCAGCTTCGCGCTGACGCCGATCCCGCTGTTCATCCTGATGGGGGAGGTGTTGTTCCACACCGGCCTGGCGGTGAAGGTGATCGACGGCGTCGAGCGCCTGATCCGCGAGGTGCCCGGCCGGCTGGCGGTGATCGCGGTCGTTGCCGGCACGGTGTTCTCGGCGATTTCGGGTTCGACCATCGCCACCACCGCGATGCTGGGCAGCCTTATGCTCCCGGTGATGCTCGCGCGCGGTTACCACCCGACCATCGCCACCGGCCCGATCATGGCGATCGGCGCGGTGGACATGCTGATCCCGCCCTCCGCGCTCACCGTGCTGCTCGGCAGCCTGTCGGGCATTTCGATCTCCAAGCTCCTGATCGGCGGCATCGTGCCGGGGCTGATCCTGTCGGCGATCTTCGTCGCCTACATCGTGCTTCGCGTAAAGCTGCAGCCGGAGCTCGCGCCCAGGACCGGCTTCGAGGAGTACCACGGCTGGCGGCGCTTGCAGCCCTTCCTGCAGTACGTGCTGCCCCTGGTGTCGATCTTCGTGGTCGTGGTCGGGGCCATGATCGCGGGCTGGGCGACGCCCACCGAATGCGCCGCCCTGGGCGCTTTCGCCACCCTATTCCTCGCCTTCCTCTACCGCGCGCTGACGCTGCGCAACCTGGTGCAGGCCCTGCGCGGCACCGCGGGTATTTCCGGCATGATCCTGTTCATTATCGTCGGCGCCACCACCTTCTCACAAATCCTGTCGTTCTCGGGCGCGAGCAACGGCCTGGCGCAGACCATCACCGGCCTCGGCCTGCCGCCGCTCGCTGTGATCGCCGGCATGATGCTGTTCCTGATCTTCCTCGGCGTGTTCGTCGAGCAGGTGAGCATGATGATGATCACCTTGCCGATCTTCATGCCGATCGTGCAGCAGATGGGCGTTGATCTGGTCTGGTTCGGCGTCATGTTCCTGATCTGCATGCAACTCGGGCTGCTGATGCCGCCGCACGGGCTGCTGCTGATGACGATGAAAGGCGTGGCCCCGCCGCAGGTGACCATGATGCACATCTTCCGCGCGGTGATACCCTTCCTCGCGATCAGCATCGTGGTGCTGGCGCTGGTGTTCGCCGTGCCAGCCGTGGCGACCTGGCTGCCCGGCCTGATCGGCTGAATGGCGCTGCCCTTTCTCCGGTCTGGCCAGCCTGGCCAGATATGCGTATACTGGCCCGCTGAGCCACGGAGACAGGCATGCGCCTCAACATCCTTGAAGCAAAAAACCGCCTGTCCGAGCTGGTGCGCGCGGCGCGCGCCGGCACGGAAGTCGTGATCGCGAAGAACGGGCGGCCGATGGTGCGGCTGGTGCCCGTTGCGGCATCCGGCGGACTCAAGGGTTTCGGTTCGTTGAAAGCGGCAGGACGAGTTCGCGGAATCATCGGCAAGGCTTTCACGCCCGCCGTCGAGCGCAAGGTTGCGCGGCTTTTCCGCGGCCGCGTGTGACGCTGCTGCTCGATACTCAGGTGGCGTTCTGGTGGCTCGTCGGCAGCCGCCGGCTGGGCGGCCCGGCGCGAAAACTGCTCGCCGAGTCAGCCTGCGTATTGTCCGCGGCCAGCGTCTGGGAGGTCGCCATCAAGCACCGCCTCGGCAAGCTGCCCGTCGGGCCGGCGCTGTTTCGCGATCGCATGATCGCATCCGGCGCCGAGATCCTGGCGGTGTCCGATGCGCATGCCATCGAAACCGCCGCGTTGCCGCGCCACCACGACGACCCCTTCGACCGCATGCTGATCGCGCAGGCGCGCGTGGAAAAATTGCGCGCTGTTTCCGCGGACAAGGCCTGGCGGGATTACGAACTCGATCTCGCGGTTATCTGAAACGGATAGGAAAGTCTATCCGCCCCTGCCCGCAAGCCTCACCACGATTTTTGCCATCCTCCTGCATCCGCGCCCCCGCGTGACGTTGCACAATGCCGCTTATGTCGCGTCACGGGCCGCTATTGGTAAAAAGCCGCTATTGGTAAAAAGCGACGCCGGCCAGTCCACGCGCCAGAGCGCAGTGCCGGCCAGCGCGAACATCGAGAGCGCAATCAGGACGTCGCCCAGAGAACAATGAAGCAGCGACCATGCGACGCTCGCGCGATCCGCCTCAGCCCAAATCGTATAAA
>JANNTQ010000097.1:0-32152 GCA_031394435.1 Betaproteobacteria bacterium | reverse complement strand
TGACGCGGAGCGCGACCAGATAAGGGGTGGAACCGCCGCACGTCTGCTGCGGCTCTGAAGCGTCACAGCGTCGGATTGACGATATCGCAATAGCACGGAAATCTCGCCGACCACGTTCAGTGCGGCGGTCAGGACGTCCGTTTGGCCAACGGCTGCTTGACGATCCGCCCGACAATCTCGACGACGAGGGGAACCCCGTCCACTTCCTTTGGCAAGCGATCGACTCGCGAGAGGGTCTGGCTCAAGTTGATCTTGACACCGTAACCGTTGCCCACACGGCAAATGCCCACGCCGTTGAGCGCAGTCACCCCAGCCAGCAACGCGAGCGCCTTTGCCTTCGCCGCGCGCGCCCCTTCCTTGGAGGAACCCTTCATGTCTTGCATGCTACCAAGTGATGCTCAGTGCCGACAACACGAGAGGCAAGGCATTTGCATAGGTTAGTCCCTGCCCGTTCGTGCCGCCGACATCGCCGCCAGCGAACAGCAATGCCACAGCCTTCAAATCGGCGTCCACGATCAGTGAACCGCTGTCCCCGCCCTGGCTGAATGGCCTGCTGCCGGCGCCCTCGATCTCGATCTGATCGTCGAACCGCAGGTTGCCCATGTCGTACCCCACAACAACGTTGTCCAGCTCGATGGCCGTCACGCGCCCGCGGGTCACCCCGGTGGTCCGCCCGACTTTAGCTACGCGATCTCCTACGTCCGGTGCTTGGCCGACGCCTTGCAGAGTTCCCAGGCCCCGCAGCCTGCGTGGATCAAACAGCACGCCAGGTTTAATTCTGGCCACCGCGGCGTCCACCCGATTGACTTGGCCGGGAAGCAGGCGCACAAAACGATCCAGCGTACCGACCGTGTCTTTTCCTCGCGTTCCGCCGTCAAAGCTGCCCGGCTGGAAGATGGCGTCGCCCTTCTTCCCCGCATTTTCATCGGCGAGAACGTGGTTGTTGGAAAGGATTAAATAGGTGCTGCCGCGCCGGACGAAGAAACCCAGAGTTCCCGCGGTGATGCGGAAATGACCAATCGAACATCCGCTCAGCAAGGGCCGCTGGCGGGACTGATGCCACGGCGCCCGCTTCACGACGCGCCCAACGTACTTGATGTCCACCTCGCCTCGGGCCGCCTTGCGGATGGCCTCCAGCTGTTCGCTTCCCCAAAGCGCGCGGCTTTGCACGCGCACCGCAAGACGAAAGTCCTTCTTCCCCTTCCGGGCAATCCCAAGCGCCATGGTGCGCGGCGTCGCTTCCAATGAACTCACCGACCGCGCAGCAATCCCCAGTGCTGTGGCTAACGCCGGCATGGCCAGCGGCCTTACATATTTATGCAGAATAGATGCCTTCAAATCTCGCGCTGAATCAAGTCGCATGAATCCTCCGTGAGAGTGCGGAAATATTAGCGGCCAATAGACTCAGACTCGCGCGCGACGGGCCGACTGTCGCCGATCGGTGACACGGAAACCAGCCGCAAATCAGCCGATTGCCGGATGCGCGCGGAATAGTGTCGCAAACCGGGGACACTTGCGCCCCCGCTGCACGCACCTGCCATGACGTCAATGGTTTGATTTCGTGCCATTTTCAACTCTGGCACGTATATCGCTCGTCGGAAGAGGTTAGCCCCCCCCCACTCACGTGATGACGGAGGAGGAGCGCATGCCTGCTTGGACCTATTCATCGGAGCCGCACCGCTCCCCCACGCTACGCGTGGCCGGAGCGCTTCTGGCCGTTGCATTGTTGCTCGGGGCGAGCAATTCCAGGGCTCCCGATCAGCAAGCGGCGCTGATTGCCAAGGGCAGGGAGATCTTCTTCAACGAGACCTTCAGCGGTAACGGCAGGACCTGCGGGACCTGCCACCGAGCCGAGCGGAACTTCACCATCGACGCCGCTTTCATCGCCACGCTGCCGCCGAACGATGCGCTGTTCGTCGCCGAATTCAACCCGGACCTCAAGAAAAACTTCGAGAACCCGAAGCTGATGCGCGAGTTCGGGCTGATCCTGGAGAATCTGGATGGCTTCGACGATCTGCAGAGTAGGTTCGTCATGCGCGGCGTGCCGCACGTGCTGGGCTTGCGCACCTCGATCGACAGCCCGCAGGGCCCGCGCACCGGCTGGTCGGGCGATGGCGCGCCCGGCGACGGTTCGTTGCGCTCCTTCGCCACCGGCGCGGTGATCCAGCACTTCACCAGGACCTTGAATCGCGTCGCCGGCGTCGACTTCCGGCTCCCGACCGATGCGGAGCTGGACGCGCTCGAGGCGCTCCAGCTTTCGCTCGGACGCCAGCAAGACCTCGCGCTGCCGCTCGCGCTCCGCGGGACCGTGGCGAAGCGCGGGCAGGAGATCTTCCTCAACAACGGGCTCGGCAAGTGCAACGTCTGCCACGGCAACGCCGGAGCCAATGTGGCCGCCGGCAACAACGTCAATTTCAACACCGGCGTGGAGGATCTCCCCGACCAGCCCGCCCGGCTTACCGGCGAGAAGGTCCCGCGGGACGACGGTTTCGGCAGGCCGGGCGACGGCACTTTCAGCACGCCGCCCCTGGTGGAAGCCGCCGACACCGGGCCGTTTTTCCACAGCAACGCGATCGAGACGATCGAGGGCGCGGTCGCGTTTTATAACGGTCAGGCATTCAACAACTCACCGTCCGGCCGCTTCCTGGCGAGCACAGACCCGAACGGCGTGGGTATCAGGCTCGACGCGACGCAGGTGGTGGCGGTGGCCGCGTTCCTGCGGGTGCTCAACACGCTGGAGAATATCCGACAGAGCATCGAGCTGCTCGAAGCGGGCGCAGCAAAAAGTTTCAGTGCCCGCAAAGAGGCCGCGCAGTCGCTGAACCTCGCGGTGAGCGAGACCGGGGATAGCATCCGGGTGTTGGAGGCCGGAGGCCTCCACCCGGAGGCAGTCGCTCATCTGAAGCGCGCCAAGGAGCTTGCGGAAAAGGCGGCGTGCAGTTTCTTCAGGCGCGGCAGCCTCGCGAAAGAGGCGATCCAGGAGCAGCAAAAGGCGCGCCGGCTGCTCATCGCATCGTCCTGAGCACCCGGCCGCGCATTGCCGTAAAACAGAGGAAGGAGTACCAGCCATGCTGAACCGTTTTCTCGCGTTGGCGATCGTGATCGGCGCCCTGGGGAATGCTGCGCGGGCCAACGCCCAGGAGGCGACCGAGATGTACGTTCCCATGGGGCAATCCCCGGGTATCTCCAACAAGACGAGCGTGGTCGGGACCGTCCAGGCGCTCAATGCCGCGGCGCGAACGCTGACCGTCACGGGGCCGAGCGGCCCCCAGACGTTCGCGATCACCGAGAAGACCAGGATCTGGCTCGATAAAAGCGCGCTCAAGCAGACCAATCAGAGCGGCTCGCTGGCGGACCTCCGGCAGGGAAGCAAGGTCGAAGTCAAGCTGCAGCCTGCGGGCGCCATACTGGGCGCCGACTGGATCAAGGTGCAGGTGCCCGCCGTCGGCGGCTGACGCGCTAGATCGCCTTCGCCTTCTCCCGCAGCACGTACTTCTGGATCTTCCCGGTCGCCGTCGTCGGCAAGTCGCCGAACACGACCTTCTTCGGCACCTTGAATTTCGCCAGGTTGTCGCGGCACCACTGAATGTATTCCTGCTCGGTGGCACTGGCGCCGGGCTTCAGCTGCACGAACGCGCACGGTGTCTCGCCCCACTTCTCGTCGGGCCGCGATACCACGGCCGCGAGCGCTGTCGACGGATGCTTGTACAACGCGATCTCGACCTCGACCGAGGAAATGTTCTCCCCGCCCGAGATGATGATGTCTTTCTTGCGGTCCTTGATCTCGATGTAGTTCGTCGCATGCCACACGGCGAGGTCTCCCGTGTGCATCCATCCACCCGTGAACGCCTCCGCCGTCGCCTTCGGGTCCTTCAGGTAACCAAGCATCACGGTGTTGCCCTGAACGAGGATCTCGCCCATGGTCTGGCCATCTTTGCGCACGGGCTTGCAGGTCTTCGGGTCGCCGACGATGTGGCCTTCCACCACCTGGTAACGCACGCCCTGCTGCGCCATCCGGTTGGCGCGCTCTTCCGGCGGCAGTGCCGACCAATCGTCCTGAACGGCACAGAACGTCGACGGCCCCTGCAATTCGGTCATGCCGTAGATGTGCAGCACCTTGAATCCCAGCTCCTCCATGCCCTTGATCACCTTCGCCGGCGGCGGCGAGCCGCCGGTCATGATATGCACCGGCTGGGCGAACCTGCGCCGCTGTACTTCGGGCGCCGAGATCAGCATCGTCAGCACCGTGGGCGCGCCGCACATGTGGGTGACGCCGTGCTCGACGATCATGGGGAAAATCAGCGCCGGGTCCACCGCGCGCAGGCAGACATGCGTCCCCGCCATCGCCGTCACCGACCAGGGATAGCACCACCCGTTGCAGTGGAACAGCGGCAAGGTCCAGAGATACACCGGATGCGCCGGCATCGCCCAGGCGACGATATTGCCGAGCGACTCGAGGAAGGTGCCACGGTGGTGGTACACCACGCCTTTCGGGCGCCCGGTCGTGCCGCTGGTGTAGTTGAGCGCGATCGGATCGGACTCCGACGCGGGCAGCGACCAGCCGAAGCGCGGATCGCCGCCGGCGATGAATTTCTCGTACTCCACTGCACCGAGCCTCTCGCCGGGACCGGTGTACAGCGGATCGTCGACGTCGATGACGAAAGGCCTTTTCTTCAGTTTCTTCAGCGCCGGTCCGACCACGCCGGCGAAAACGCGGTCGGTGATGAACACCTTGGCCTCGCCGTGCTCCAGTATGTAAGCCACAGTCTCCGCGTCCAGGCGCGTATTGATGGCATTCAGCACCGCGCCCAGCATCGGCACGCCGTAGTGCGCATCCAGCATCGCCGGCACGTTCGGCAACATCGCCGCCACCACGTCGCCGCGCTTCACGCCGCGCTTCGCGAGCGCGGAGGCGAGGCGACGCGCCCGATCGTAGAACTGCGCGTAGGTGATGCGCGCCGTGCCGTGGACCACCGCGACGCGATCCGGGTAGATTTCCGCCGCCCGCGCGAGGAACACGATCGGCGAGAGCGCAGTGTGATTGGCGACGCCAGGCTTGAGTCCCTGCCAAATATTCTTGCGCACTGCAGCAATTTTCTTTTTTTGCTTGGCCATCTCCCGCTCCTCGCCTTACACTGTTCTCGCCAATCTACCGCAAGGAGGGGGACACAGTGAAGAAGCTCGCTTTCGCCATCGCCCTGGCATTCGCAGCCAGCGGCGCCATGGCACAAGAGAAGACCATCAGGATTTCCGGCTTCGGCGCCAAGACCGGCCCGGTGCGTTCCTTCGGCGTGAATAGCGAGGCCGCCCTGCTCGCCGCCGCCGACGTGATCAACAAAGGTGGCGGGGTCAAGCTCGCCGACGGCACGAACGCCAAGATGGTCGTCGACTTCTACGACGACCGCTGCACCGCGGAGGAAGGCATCTCCGTGATCCGCCGCATCGCCGGCACCGACGCGCTGGTGGCGGTCGGCCCGACCTGCTCCAACGTGGCCGAGCCGCTGTTCGGCATCCTGCAAAAGAAGGTCGGCGACGCGAGTGACTCCGGACTGCAGTTCCCGGTGTTCACCGACGTGGCGATCAAGGTGGGCCTCGCCCGCATCTCGGAATGGGCGTTCCGCAACGTGCCCAACGAGATGACCATGTACTCGTCCGTGTTCTACTGGCTGCGCACTACGCGGCCCGAACTGAAGACGGTGTACGGGGGCGTCGAGGAAGATTTCGCGCATTCGCGCGCCTCCTGGCACATCGTGATGAAGGACCGCGCTAACGCCAACAACTTCAACGTGGTGGGCGAGTCCAAATGGCTGCTTGCCGATACCAATTTCGCCACGCAGGTGCGCGAGATGAAGAAGGCCAACGCCGACATCATCGCCATCTCGGCGCATCCGTTCAGCCTGTGCGGCGCGCTGAAGGAGATGGCGCGGCAGGGCGTGAAGCCCAAGGTGCTGGTCGGCCTGACTTCCTCCTCGAGCATGGAGACGCTGCAGGGCTGCGCCAAGCAGGCGCAGGGCATCATCATCCCGACTTCCTTCGCCCCGGTGACCAAGGACGGGAAGTTCGCCTCGGCGGAGACCGCGAAGAAGAAGGGCGCGGCCGACCTGCATTCGATGGCCGCCTGGGAGAACATGTTCATCCTCAAGGCGGTAATGGAATCGGAGAGAATCACCGGCAAGGACGTGCAGGGCGACCGGCGCAAGATCCGCGACGGCCTGGCCAAGCTGCGCCAGACCAACGGCCTGATGGGCGTGACCAAGCGCACCGACGACCGCGAGGCGGACAAGCCCTACCTGTTCGTGCAGGCCAAGGGCAACGACTGGGTCGTGCTGCACAACCCGCTCTGAGCGCGAGGGGAGGGAGCCAACGGGCGCGGTGAATCCGCGCCCGTTTTTTTGCCCATGCTGGATTTCTTCCAGTCAGTTTCCGACGGGGTCCTCTTCGGCGCCACTTATGCGCTGATCGGCATCGGCTTTACGCTGGTGTTTGGCGTGATGCACAAGATCAACATGGCATACGCCGCGGCTTCTGTCGGCGGCGCGTATGCCGGGCTGCTGGTGCTCAAGGTGATGGCGGCCGCGCCGCCGGCGCTGGTGTTCCTGTGCGCCTTCGCCGCGGGCGGGCTGCTGGGCTGGATGGTCTACCTCACCTGTTTCCACTTCATTCCCCTGTCCAGCCCTCTCGCCACGCTGATGTCCACTGTCGGCATGCTGCTGCTGATCGACGAGGTCATCGTGCATGTCACCGACGGCATGCCGCAGAACTACCCGGCGATGTTCGACGACGTGATGCTGCGCGCAGGGGAATTCACCTTGCGCGGCGACCTGCTGCTGGTGTTCGGCGTGGCTATCGTGTGCATGGCCGCGCTGCTGCTGCTGCTGTACCGCACGCGCCTGGGCCTCGCCACGCGCGCGGTGTCGCAGCAGCCCGTGGCCGCGCGCCTGTGCGGTATGCGCCTCGAGCAGGTCAACGCCGCCACGTTCGTCATCACCGGGCTGCTCGGCGGCATCGCCGGGGCACTGATCGGGGCTTCCGTGGGCACGCTGTCGCCGCTACTGACCACTCCCCTGACCGTGAAGGGGTTGATCGTCACGGTGATCGGCGGGTTGGGCAGCATTCCCGGCGCCATCGTGGCCGGCCTGCTGGTGGGCGGCTTCGAAAACGTGCTGCAGCTCTACCGTGGCGTCACGGAACGCGACCTCTACGTGATGCTGCTGCTGTTCGTGTTCCTCGTGTTCCGCCCAGGCGGAATTTTTTCTCCCAAAGGCGGTAGGGACTAGGCAATGGACTTCTATTTCGGCCTGGCGCAAATCATCGGCGTGCACACATTGCTCGGCCTGTCCGCCTACATCGTGTTGCTCACTGGGCAGGTCAGCCTGGCGCAGGCGGGCTTTTTCGCCGTCGGCGCCTACACGGCGGGCATGCTAACCGTGCTCGCCGGCTGGCACCTGGTGCCCGCGCTGGGCGCGAGCGCGCTTACCGGCGCGACGATCGCCTGCGCCGTCGGTTTCCCGGCGCTGCGCGTCAAGGGCCTGATGCTGGTCGTCGCCACGCTCGCCTTCGGCGAAGGCGTACGCCTGTTCTTCTTCAACTTCGACTACCAGATCGCCAGAGGTGACATCAAGGTAGGTCCGCTCGGCGGCGAAGGCTTCCGCCAGATCCGCTTTTTCCCGGAGCACGGCTGGACCACAGGTGAAGTGATGCTGTTCATCTGGGCGTTCGCCGTGGCGGCGATGGCGTTGCTCTGGTGGTTCGACCGCTCGCGCTACGGCTCGGTGCTGCGCGCGGTAGGCGAGGACGAATTGGCAGCGCAATCGGTGGGCATCAACCTCACGGCGGTGAAGGTCAGCGCGATGACCGTGGGCGGCGCCATCGCCGGGGTCGGCGGCGGGCTGTACGCCCACTACACCACGCACATCGAGCACACCAGTTTCAACATCCTGGTGGCGACCTTTGCCCTCGCCTACCCGATCGTCGGCGGCCTGCGCAACGTGTTCGGCACGTTGCTGGCGGTGATCTTCGTGCAGGCTATCCTGATCGAGGGGCTGCGCTTCCTCGGCGACTGGAGAAACCTGTTGTTCGGCGCGCTGATCGTATTGGCGATGAATCTGCGCCCCAGCGGCTTCCTCGGAGCGCGGCGCCGTGCTTGAGCTGCAGGCCCTGTCGCGTCATTTCGGCGGCGTGAAGGCGGTCGATGGTCTCGACCTCAAGGTGACGGAGGGGCAGATCTTCGGCCTGATCGGCCCCAACGGCTCGGGCAAGAGCACCACGGTGAACGTGATCACCGGCTTGCTGCCTCCGACCTTGGGCAGGATCGTTTTCCGTGGCCGGGACCTCGCCTCGCTGCCGACGCACCTGAGGCTGCGTGCGGGCATCGCGCGCACTTTCCAGAACATCCGCCTGTTCGGGCAAATGAGCGTGTGGCAGAACCTCTGGGTGGCGCAGAACTCTGCCGAGGACCAGGCACGTCAGGGTTTCTTCGCGCGTTGGCTGGGCGGACAGGCCGGCGTGCGACAGGAGATTTCGCAGCTGTTGGAGTTTTCGGGTCTGGCACACAAGCAGGATGAGCTGGCGGCCAACCTCGCCTTCGGCGAGCAGCGGCGCCTGGAGCTCGCTCGCGCCATGGCGGCGAAGCCCAGGCTGCTGCTGCTGGACGAACCGGCCGCCGGCATGAACAGCGAGGAGATTGGCCAACTGCGCGAGCGCATTCTCAAGCTGCGCGACGGCGGCGTCACGATCCTGCTGGTTGAGCACGTGATGGAGCTGGTGATGGGCGTCACCGACCGCATCGCCGTGCTCAATTTCGGCCAGAAGATCGCGGAAGGCACGCCGGCCGAGATCCAGGCACATGCGGCCGTGCGCAAGGCCTACCTGGGCGGGGACAAGGCATGACCCTGCTCAAGGTCCAGGACCTGGTCACCGCCTACGGCAAGATCGAGGCGCTAAAGGGAGTCTCGCTGGAAGTCGCGCAGGGCTCGATCACCTGTCTGCTCGGGCCGAACGGGGCCGGCAAAACCACCTTGATGATGAGCGTGGCCGGCATCCTCAAGCCGCGCAGAGGCGCAATCCTTTTTGGCGGCGAGAACATCGCCGGCCGCCCTTCGCACGCCATCGTCGCCAAAGGGGTGGCGCTGGTACCGGAGAACCGGTTGGTGTTCCCGACCATGACGGTGCTGGAGAACCTGCACGCCGGCGCGTATCAACGGAACGACAAGGCCGCCGTCGCCGAGGACGTGGATCGGATGTTCGGGCGCTTCCCGCGCCTGAAGGAGCGCGCCGCGCAGCAGGCCGGCACGCTGTCCGGCGGCGAGCAGCAGATGCTGGCGGTGGCGCGCGCGCTGATGAGCCGGCCCAAGCTTCTGCTGATGGACGAGCCGTCCCTGGGGCTCGCTCCCCTGGTGGTGGAGGAAATATTCCGCATCGTCGCCGACCTGCACCGGGACGGCACCACCATTTTCCTGGTCGAGCAGAACGCGCACATGGCGCTCAAGGTGGCGCAGCATTTCTATCTCATGGAGCAGGGCAAGGTGAGCTTCAGCGGCACGCCGGGCGCGCTCGCCGAGGACGAGGTCATCCGCCGGGCCTACCTGGGTTCGAGCAAGACTTGACCGACCTCGCGCAGAACACGCTCGACGGGCTGTTCCTCGGTTCCTCCTATGCGCTGCTCGCGCTCGGCTTCACCCTGATTTTCGGCGTGCTGCGCCGGGTGAATCTCTCCTTCGGCCCGGCGATCATGTTCGGCTGCTACGCCGCCACCTGGGCGCACTTGAATTTCGGCGCCGGCCTGCTGCTGCTGGCGCTGATTACCCTGGCCGGCGCGGTCCTCGCCGGCGCCTATGTCGAGCGCTTGTGCTTCGCGCCGCACCGCAATGGTTCGGCAATCGCGGCGATGGTGGCGAGTTTTGCGCTGTGGATGCAGTTCGAGGAGCTGGCCACCCTCGCCCTGCCCCGGCACATCTACGACTTTCCGCCTTTGTACGGCGGTGCGCCCTTGGAATTTTGGGCCCTGACCCTGCGCATCGAATCCCTCGTCATGCTCGGCGCCGCAATCGCGGTGTGCGCCCTTCTCTGGTGGATGCTATATCGCACGCGTTTCGGCATCGCGGTGCGTGCGGTGATCGACCAGCCGCAGGCAGCGCAGCTCGCCGGCATCAGCGTGCCGCGCATCTTCATGCTGACTTTCGCTCTCGCCTCGGCCATCGGTGGGCTCGCCGGTTTTCTGATCGCCTCCAGCCACGAGCAGGTCACGCCGATGCTCGGCATGTGGTCCACGCTCAAAGGGCTGCTGGCGATGATGCTGGGCGGGCTGGGCTCCTTGCCCGGCGCCGTGCTGGGCGGGCTGGCCTTGGGCCTGCTCGAAGCGCATAGCCAGTGGTTTCTCGGCCCGCAGTACCGCGACCTGATTGCCTATGCCCTGCTGTTCATCCTGCTCGCTGCGAGAGTGCCATGGATGACTACGCGATCGGCGTCCTGACCAACATCGGGCTGATCTCGTTTCTCGCCCTGTCGGCCTACCTGTTACTGATCGCCGGGGAGATGTCCTTCGGCCAGCAGGCGTTCTTCGGGGTGGGCGCCTACGCCGGCGGGATGCTCACGGCGATGTACGGCTGGCCGCTACCGCTCGCCGCGCTGGCCGCCATGGCGCTCGGCGCGCTGGCGCAGTTCCTGGTCGGCCTGCCTACCCTGCGCCTGCGCGGCCTTTATTTCGCCATGGCCACCCTGGCAGCCGCCGAGATGGCACGCATCCTGTTCGAGTTGTTCCATTTCCAGCGCCAGGTTGAAGGCGAGATGGTGGGCCCCGACGGCTCGCAGGGATTCCGCGGCATCCGCTGGGTATTCGCGCATGGCGTCGAGCCACTGGAGTACATGGGCATCATCTACGCCATGCTCGCGCTCGCGCTGGTGGGCTTCCTGCTGGTCGAGCGTTCCAGGCTCGGCGCCACCTTGCGTGGCGTGGGCGAGGACCCGGAGCTGGCGGCATCGCTCGGCGTGGACGTGAACCGGGTCAAGCTCGGCGTCGCCGCCGCGGCTGGCGCGCTGGCCGCACTCGGCGGCGTGCTCTACGCTCACCACAACACCTACATCGAGCCGCGCAATTTCGACCTCATGCTGGGAGTGCACAGCCTCGCCTATGCCCTCATCGGCGGACTGGGGACGGCGGTGGGGCCGCTGCTCGGCGTGGCGCTGGACATCGGCGCGCTCGAGGGCAGCCGCATTTTCCACGGTTACCGCATGATCGTATTCGGGGGACTGGTCGCGCTGCTGCTGGTGTGGCGTCCGCGCGGCTTGCTCGACGAAAGGACCGTGCAATGGCTAAGACGGCGCTTTTCCTGATCCTTTCCCTCCTCCCCGGCCTGGCGCTTGCGCAGGCGCCGAAGGCGGACCTGCAATGCAAGGCCACAGGAACCGATTTTGTCTACGACTGCACCATCCGCGTCTCGCGCGGCGGCATGCCGCTCGAGGGCGCCCGGATCACCGTTGGCGCGGACATGCCTTCGATGCCGATGGCGCACACCGTCAAACCGGTAAAGGCACAGCCGGCGCAGGCGCCGGGCGAATACCGCGCCCAGCTGGATCTGGAAATGCTCGGCGTGTGGGCGGTAAAGTTGCGCCTTGCGGGACCGGTGCGCGACCAACTGATCCTGCACTACGAATTCGACAGCGGGGGCGCCACGCCGGTACGCCGATGAGGCAACTCCCGTTCAAGCAGGTGGACGTCTTTACATCCCGGCCGTTCTACGGCAACCCGGTGGCGGTGGTGATCGGCGCCGACGGGCTCGATACCGCGGCCATGCAGCGCATCGCCGCGTGGACCAATTTGTCGGAGACGACTTTCTTGTTGCCCCCGACAAAGCCAGAGGCGAGCTACAAGCTACGTATCTTCACACCGCGCCAAGAGCTGCCTTTTGCCGGCCATCCGACGGTCGGGAGCGCGCACGCTGCGCTGGAAAGTGGATTCGCCAAGGCGTCCAACGGCAGATTGAAGCAGGAATGCGGCGCCGGCGTGCTGGATCTGACGGTCGAGGAATCGGGCGGTGCGCAGCGGATCTACGTGCGTGCGCCAGAGCCGAAGGTCAAGCCGGTCGAAGCGCCACTGTTCGGAAAGGCGCAAGCATTGCGTGTAGACGTCGGGCCAATCTGGGTGGTCGTGGACCTGGGCAAGGCGCAAGCCGTGGATGCGCTCGATCCGAATATGCCCGCGATCGAGAAGATGAGCCATGAACTCCACGCCACCGGCGTCACGGTTTTCGGCCGCACCGGGAATGCGGCAACCCCGATCCACGTGCGCTCGTTCGCCCCGGCGCACGGCGTGCCGGAGGATCCGGTGTGCGGCAGCGGCAACGTATCGGTCGGCGCGTTCCTGCGCCAGACCGGGCTATTGAAGGAATTCGGCCCCAGCTACACCGCACGCCAGGGCATGCAGGTGGGTCGCGACGGCCGCGTGCAGGTGCGGGTCAGCGCCAACGCGATCCAGATCGGCGGCGAAGCCGTGACCTGCGTCGACGGCAAGCTGCGCATCGACTAAAGGGGACGCGAATCCGTGCAAAGGAGCGATGCACCTTGCAGCACCTTAGCGACTTACGTCGTCGAGGACGGCAGACCCGGACCGGTTCGCCTGTAGAGCGCTATTTCGAAACCTCCGCGGCGCAATGCAGCGGATGGCCATGCTTGCTGGCGAAGGCAAGGACTTCTTTGACAACCGCCTCCCCCGCTTCTCGCGAGTAGAGCCCGCAGACTGCCTTGCCATTGCGATGCACTTCTAGCATTGCTTCGGTGGCCTCTTGTCGATCCATCGTGAAGAAGTCCTGCAAAACGCGGACGACAAATTCCATTGGAGTGAAGTCGTCGTTATAGAGGACGACTTGTACGTCAGACGTATCGTCGTCGGCCTCGGGCTTGTTGGCGCGTTTGGTAGCCTTGGCGCCGTGAGACACGAAGACAGCAAGCTCACGACGCGTTATCGATTGCTGCTGCAGGCACCCCACGGCGTGCGAATCCTTCTCGCCGAAGATTGCCACTAGCACGTCCGCGCCGGTGACTTCCTTCTTCCCGGAAGACTGAACGTGCAGGATTGCGCGCTGGATTGTGCGCTGGAAGGCGGGCGCGGGCTGAGTGTCGGCTTCGAGATCGGACGCCGCCTGCCGCGTGTTCTCGGCAATGAACCGCGTAAGCAGCTTTCGCAGTTCGTCCAAATTGGCGCCACATGCATGCAGCACTTCCGCTGCGGTCGGATTGTTGAGAAGCGCCAGTAAAAGGTGTGCAACGGTGATCAGCTCGTGGCGCTTCTTCCGCGCCTCGACGAATGCCTGGTGCAGGGTGACCTCGAGCTCCTGCGCGATCATCGCGTCACCGCACTATTTGCAGCGAGTATTCCCAAGGGAATGATCGATCGGTCGCGAGCAGTCCTGTTCGCTGATGTGGCGGCCCGGCAGGAACTCGGGCGCAGGCCGGTTGCCCATCCAGTCCGAGAAGAACGCCGAAAGGCTCGGGAAGGGTCGCTCCTCGCGCGCATCCTCGAGCGCAGCGCCAATCAGCAAGCCGGCGAGAACCACCGCAGCGAGCGAACGACTGTGGATCTGGCCGTGCACCTGCAGCCCGCCAGACCCGGTCGTGACGGAGGAACGCGAGGGCACGGACGACCCGCTGTTGACCATCACCGTTGCCGAGCAGCCTGCCAGCACGATGACCAGCGCCAGCGCAACCATTCTCATGCAGGCGATTCTACCCTTCGCAGCAGGCGCGCGGCGGCCGGATAAGTTTTCCTATCCGTTCGGGGCTAACGCTGTCCTGGCGTCGAATGCCGAGCCGCCGCAGCTTGACCGGCCCACCGGGCCGGACTAGCATTTCGTATCTCATTTGTGATACAGAGGGCTGACATGCCGGTATCGCTCCGCATCCCCGAAGCCGTGAAAAAGCGCGTCGCCAGGCGCGCCCAGGCGCAGCAAACGACCGCGCACGCCTTCATGCTGGATGCGATCCACGAAAAGCTCGAGGCCGAGGAAGCGCGCGCGGCGTTCCACGTCGAGGCGAAACGCCGGCTGGCGAGAATGAAGCGCTCTGGCGCGGGCATTCCGGAAAATCTGGTTTTCGACTACTTGCTGGCGCGCGCGCGAGGACGCAAGCCAGTGCGGCCCAAGACACGCAAGATCGCGTGATCGTATTCGCCGGAGAAGCGCTCGCGGATCTCGAGCGCATCTTCGAGTTCAATTTCGCGCGCGACCCGGCGACAGCGCTCGATCACATCGAGAGGGTGCGCAGCGCGGTCCTGATCCTGCAGACCCACCCTGAGATCGGACGCCCGGTTCCGGGTTCGACGTTACGCGAACTGGTGATTTCGTACGGCAAGTCCGGCTACGTCGCCCTCTACGAGCACTCCGCAGGCGAAGGCCTGCTCCGCGTGGCGGCCATCCGCCACCAGCGGGAGGCGGGGTACCAGGACTGACCCTACTCGACCCTGCAGGCCTCGTCGAATGTGAGGCGCGGGTTGCGCGGGAAAACCTTCGCCGGGTCCGCCTTGCCCAGATTGATGAGGAAGTTGGACTTCCAGCGCCCGTCGGGAAAGAACGCAGCATCCACCTTAGCGTTGTCGAAACCGGACATCGGTCCGCAATCCAGTCCGAGCGAGCGCGCCGCGATGATGAAGTAAGCGCCCTGTAGCGAGCCGTTCCTCAGCGCCACCCGATCCACCATCGCCTTCTTGTCCTCGCCCTCGAAGCCGTCCTTGGCCTTCGGATTGTTGGGAAAGGTCCTAGGCAGGTTCTCGTAAAAACGCGAATCGTAGGCGATGATCGCGGTCACCTGCGCCTTCATGGTCTTGTCCAGGTTGCCGGGCGTGAGCGCCGGCGCGAGCTTCTCCTTCGCCGCCTTCGAGCGCACGAACAAGATGCGCATCGGTTGGCAATTCAAGGTGGTCGGCCCCCACTTCATCAGCTCGTGGACCTGGCGCAGCTTCTCGTCGGTCACCGGCGTGTCGAGGAAACCCTGCGGCGTGTGCGCGTCGCGAAAAATGAGATCCTGGGACTTGTCGTCGAGCATTGGAACCTCCTGGAGCGATGTTAGCATCGCGCCGCATGGAGCTTGCGCGCCACATCCGGCCGGGGGACGGCGTGATCTTCGGCCAGGCCTGCGCCGAGCCGCAGACGCTCACCGAGGCGCTGGTCGCGCAGCGCGCCGCGTTCTCCGGCGCCTCGCTGTTCATGGGCGTGAACTGGTCCGGCATCGTCAAACCCGAGCACGCCGACCACCTGCGGCTTTCCGCCTACTGCGGCTCCGGCCACAATCGCGCGCTGGCGGATGCCGGCGTGCTCGACATTCACCCACATCCGTATTCGCAGCTTGCCGCGTTGATCCGTTCGAAGAAGATCCGAGCTGACATCGTCATGCTCCAGGTCAGCCCGCCGAATGTACAAGGCGAGTACAGCCTCGGGCTCGCCGCCGAGTATCTGGTGCCCGCGCTGGAAGTCTGCCGGACGGTGATCGCCGAGGTGAATGACCGGATTCCTTGGACCTACAGCGAGCGGCTGCTGAAGAAGTCCGACTTCGCGTTGACCATCGAGACCTCGCGCGAGCCTGTCGCCCTGCCCTACGGCCCGCCTGGGGACCTGGAGAAAGCGATTGCACGGCACGCCGCGCCTTTCGTGCCGGAAGGCGCCACGCTGGAGATGGGCCTGGGCGCTCTGCCCGACGCAGTCCTCGGCATGCTGGGCGACCGCAAGCGGCTCACTCTCCACACGGGTTCGCTGGGCGACGGCGCGGTCGAACTGATGGAACGGGGCATCGTCACGCAAGCCGACTGCGGCGTGCTGATGGGCACGCGCAGGTTGTTCGAGCACGCACGCGACAATCCGGCAGTGCGCTTGCGCTCGACGGATTTCACGCACCACCCGCGCGTGCTCGCCGGCATCGAGCGCTTTGTCGCCATCAACTCCGCGGTGGAAGTGGACTTCACTGGCCAGGTCAACGCCGAAGTGGCCAAAGGCAGCTACCTCGGCGCGGTCGGCGGCGCGCTCGATTTCATCCGCGCCGCCAATCAGTCGCCTGGCGGCGTGTCGCTGATGCTGATTCCGGCGTCGCGCATAGTGCAGAAGCTCAGCGGGCCGGTGGCCACGCCGCGCAACGAAGCCGGCGTCGTGGTCACCGAGCGCGGCGCCGCGGACCTGCGCGGCTGCACGCTGCGCGAGCGCGAAATGCGCTTGCGCGCGATTGCCGGCGCAGGTTCCTGAACTCCTGCGGCTCAAGGCTGGGCCGGCTCGAGACCGAATACCTGGCGCAGGTAGGCGAGGTAGCGCGCGTCCGTGCTGACGGTCTTGCCGGGGGAGTCCGACACCTTGGCCACCGGCTGGCCGTTGCACTCGGTCATCTTGATCACGATGTTGAGCGGCTCGAAGCCCACATCGTTGGTCAGGTTGGTGCCAATGCCGAAAGCGGTGCGCGCGCGGCCATCGAAGCGCCGCGCGATTTCGATCGCCAGCGGGAACGACAGCTGGTCGGAGAAAATCAGCGTCTTGCTGCGCGGGTCGACGCGGTTCTTCTGGTAGTGCGCGATCATCTTTTCGCCCCACTCGAAGGGGTCTCCCGAGTCGTGGCGCGCGCCGTCGAACAGCTTGCAGAAATACATGTCGAAGTCACGCAGGAAGGCGTCCATGCCGTAGGTGTCCGACAGGGCGATGCCCAGGTCGCCGCGGTATTCCTGCGCCCACTTGTCGAAGGCGAACACCTGTGCGTCGCGCAGCCGCGGGCCGAGCGCCTGGCAGGCCTGCATGTACTCGTGCGCCATGGTGCCCAGGGGCGTCACGCGGTTCTTGAACGCCAGCCAGACGTTCGAGGTGCCGGCGAAGTACTGCGGCACCTCGCGCTTGAGAGTCGCGATGATCTCTTCGTGCCAGGCGAGCGAGAAGCGCCGGCGCGTGCCGAAATCCGAGATCTTGAAGTCGAGCGCCGGCTCGAGCTTGCGCACCAGGTCGACCTTGCCGGCGAGTCGCCTGCGGCCTTCGCCCAGCTCCGCTCGCGGCTGGGTGCGGCGGAAATACACCTCGGACACGATGGCCAGCACCGGGATCTCGTACAGGATGGTGTGCAGCCAGGGGCCGCGAATCGCGATCTCGATCTCCCCCGGCGCCGCAGCGCGCGCTATGCGGATGTACTTGTCGTTGAAGTGGAACAGCGCGAGGAAATCCACGAAGTCGGACTTCATGAAGCGCAGGCCGCGCAGGTAGGCGAGTTCGTCCTCGCGCAAGCGCAGCTGGCACAGGTCGGCGACCTCGCGCCCGATCTCCTCCAAGCAGGACGTGAGGTCCACGCCCTCGGTGCGGCACTTGAACCGGTACTCGACCTGCGCGCCGGGAAAGTGGTGCAGCACCACCTGCATCATGGTGAACTTGTACAGGTCGGTGTCGAGCAGCGAGCGGACGATCATGCGGGGATTCTACCCACCTGCCCGCCGCACGCCACTTGCGCGCGCGCCGATACTGGATATAATCCCAGCACTGTAAGGAGGCACAGCATGGCCCTCGTCGAACCTCTGACCGACCGCCAGAGCGAGATCCTGAAGCTGATCCGCGACCTGACCGAGTCCTCCGGCTTCCCGCCGACGCGCGCCGAGATTGCGCAGAAAATGGGCTTTCGCTCGGTGAACGCCGCCGAGCAGCACCTGCGCGCGCTGGAGAGAAAAGGCGCGCTCGAGATCCTGCAGGGCGCTTCGCGCGGCCTGCGCGTGCGCGACAAGGCGCCGGCACGCGTGGGCCGCCTGATGGAACTGCCGGTGGTGGGCCGCGTGGCGGCGGGCAGCCCGATGCTGGCGGAGCAGCACCTGCAGGGCCGCTACCAGGTGGACACCAACCTGTTCACGCCGCGCGCCGACTACCTGCTGAAGGTGCGCGGCATGTCGATGCGGGACGCAGGGATCCTGGAGGGCGACCTGCTCGCGGTGCATCGCACCCAGGAGGCGCGCAGCGGGCAGGTGGTGGTGGCGCGCCTTGCGGACGAGGTCACCGTCAAGCGCTTCCGCCGGCGCGGCCACAGCGTGCAGCTGCTGGCGGAAAATCCCGACTTCGAAACGATCGAGGTCGACCTGCGCCGCGATGCGCTGACCATCGAAGGCGTCGCTGTCGGCGTGATCCGCAACGGCAAGGGCCTCTAGGAGCGTGGCGAGGGTCCTCTAAGGCGGCAGGCGGTCAGCGGCAGACCCGGCGCGCGCCGGAGCACCCGATATAATTGGGGCGGAGTTCACGCCCACCGATGATTCCCCGCAGCGCTGCGCCGCCCCTCGCCGTTCCTGTTCGGGGCACTGATGCGCGCGACAACGCGGACCCGCAGCGGGTCCTCGCGGACCGCGTCGAGCAGCTCTACAGCCAGATGCCCCTGGGCATCGTGGTGACGCTGGTCATCGGCGGCATCGCCACTTACGAGCTGTGGGACACCCGCACCAGGGACCTGGTGCTGTTCTGGTGGGGGCTGTTGCTGCTGATCACCGCCGCGCGCGCGGCGCTTTACTACGGCTACCGCGCCAGCAAGGACAGGCTCGCCGAAGCTGCGCAGTGGCTGCGCTGGCTCGGCATCAGTGCATTGGCCAACGGCGTCAACTGGGGCTTCGCCGGCGCCGTGTTCTTCCCGTCGCATACGGACGAGCAGCAGGTGTTCCTCGCCTTCCTGCTTACCGGCATCGCTTCGGCCGGAATCCCGACCTACGCAGCCTCGTGGCCGATGTTCGCGATCTACTCCGGCGCCATCGTGCTGCCGTTCGCCTATGTGCTGGCTACCTTCGGCAACCGCTTGTTCACCGAAATCGCCTTGCTGGTGCCCTTGTTCTGGCTAGTCAACGTCGCCATCGCCTACCGCCTGAACCAGGTGTTTTTCTCCGGCTACCGGCTGCGCCACGCCTATGGCCGCCTGACCTCGGACTACACCGCGCTCAACCAGCGGCTCGAGCAGCAGCTGGTGGAACTGGGCGACGCGCAGCGCCAGGTCGAGGCTTCAGGGCGCAAGCTGGCGCTGTTTGCCGAGCGCGCGCCGATCGCGGTGCTGGAGCTGGACAGCGAAGGCCGCATTCAGGCAATCAACCACGCGGCGGAGAACCTGTTCGGCTGGACCTCCAACGAGCTGGTGGAGAGGAGCGCTTCGGTGAAGATCCTGATCCGCCCGGAGTTTCATGCCGACTTTGACACCAAGTGGCGGGATCTCATCGCCTCGCGCACGCCGGTAGCGCACCTGAAGATCAACAACCCGCGCCGCGACGGCCTGGAAGTGGTGTGCGAGTGGAACGTGACCCCGCTGGTCAATACCGAGGGCGAGGTGGTCGGTGTCATCGCCCAGGGCCAGGACATCACGCGCCAGATGCAGGCCAAGCAGGCAAAGAAGGAGTTCACCGCCACGCTAAGCCACGAGCTGCGCACGCCGCTCACTTCGATCATCGGCTCGCTGCAGTTGATCAACTCCGGCGTGCTGGGTGAAGTGGACAAGGACGTCGCCGAACTGACCGGCGTCGCGGAGCGCAACAGCCAGCGTCTGCTCGACCTGATCAACGACATCCTCGACATCGAAAAGATGGAGTCCGGCAAGCTGACCCTGGTGCCCGAACTGCTGACGCTGGACGAGCTGGTAGGCGAGTCGCTGGTGCTCAACAAGGGATTCGCCGAACGCTTCCAGGTGCGCTACCAGCCGCGCGGCGCCCTGCTGCCGGTGCAGGTGAAGGCGGATCGCAAGCGGCTGCTGCAGGTGATGACCAACCTGCTGTCCAATGCGGCGAAGTTCTCGCCCGCGGGCGAGGCGGTGGAAGTGTCGATGGAAGACCTCGGCACGCGCGTGCGCATCGGCGTGCATGACCACGGCCCGGGCATCCCGGAGAATTTCCGCAGCCGCATTTTCGGCCGCTTTGCGCAAGCCGATTCGAGCGCCACGCGCCAGAAAGGCGGCACCGGACTGGGTCTCGCCATCTGCAAGCGCTTGATCGAACTGATGGATGGACAGATCGGCTTCACCGATCGCGAGGGCGGCGGCAGCGTATTCTTCTTCGAACTGCCCAAGCACGCGGCGGCTTAGAATCCCCACCATGCCCGCGCAACCGCTCAACCGCATCTGCTACGTCGAGGACGACGAGGACATCCGCAGGATCGTGCGCGTGTCGCTCGAGCGCATCGGCGAGATGACGGTGGAGGTGATCGGCGACCCGCTGCTGGCGCTCGAGGCGATCAAGGCGTTCAAACCGGAACTGGTGATGCTCGACTGGATGATGCCGGGGATGGACGGGCCGACGCTGTATCGCAAGATGAAGGAAGTGCCGGAAGTGCGCGACCTGCCCGTGGTGTTCATCACCGCCAAGGCTTCGCAGCGCGAGCTGGACGAACTGCGCGCGCTGGGCGCCGCCGGCACCATCTCCAAGCCCTTCTCGCCCAAGGACCTGCCCCAGCAATTGCGCGCGATCTGGCAGAGCCTGCCGTAGGGCAGGCTCCCTGAGACTCTTACCTAGTTCCCCTGGTAGAACTTGCGCGACAGGTAGCCGATGACCTCGTCGGCGTTGCGGAAGCGCGCATCGCGGTCCTTCTCCAGCAGCTTGTCGAACAGTCGCTGGTAGCGATCGAGGCGTTGCGGCAGCGCCGGCGGCGGGGTATTCAGGTGGTGCAACGCGACCTCTACCGCGGTGTCGCCGCTGAACAGGTGCTCGCCCAGCATCATCTGGTACAGCAGCACACCCGCGCTGTAGATGTCGGTACGCAGGTCGAGCGCCTTGCCCTGCACCTGCTCCGGGCTCATGTAGCGCGGCGTGCCCAGGATCTCGCCCTGGTTGGTCTGGTCGATCGAATCGACGTGCTTGGCGATGCCGAAATCGACGATCGCCAAGCTGCCGTCGGCGCGGAACATCAGGTTCTGCGGCTTCAGGTCGCGATGCAGGATGCCCTGCTCGTGGATATCGCCCAGCGCGAACATCAGCTCGCGAATCAGGCGCAGCGCCTCTTCGGACGGCAGCGCCTTGCCGGCCAGGCGCTTGTTGAGATCACCGCCGTCGAAGAACTCCATCACCAGGTAGGCGTTTCCTTCGGACACGCCATGGCTGTGGATGCGCGCCACGTGGCGGCTGCGCAGGCGCTCGACCAGGTTGTATTCCTCGATGAAGCGGGCCAGCGAGCGCTTGTCCTGGGTCACCTCGCTGCGCAGGATCTTCACCACCAGCGGCTCGTCGTCCTTGTCGCGCGAGGCGAGGTAGACGCGCGACATGCCTCCCTCGCCGATCAGCCTGAGCACCTTGATGCCCGGGATCTGCATGCGGGCGCCGAGCAGGTGGCCCTCCATGCGCGCCGCGATATCGGGCGCCACGGTCTTCTCGGTCTTGTCGTGCGCGACGTCGCGGATCGCCGTGATCAGGCGTTCCTTGGTCAGCTCCTGCTTGCGCTGGTATTCGTCCGCACCGGCCTTCATCGCGCGCACCGCGATGATCTCGTTGCCGGCGCCGGTGAGGAAGATGATCGGCGGGCAGTCGCCGCGTTTCTTGAATTCCGCCAGCCACTGCAGGCCATCGCCGCGCCCGAGCATGTAATCCAGAAGGATCACGTCATAGGCGGCGAGCGAGAATTTCTCGTCCGGCATGTCGCGCTCGAGGGGATCGAATTCCTCGATGTCGCCCGCCGGCCACTGCTGCCGGATGAAGTGCACCAGCAGGTTGCGCAAGTCCGGATCGTCATCGATGATCAGGACTCTCATGCGTGTGCCGGCGCTGCGGCCCTGACTGCGAATACCGGGATCGCCTCGGACTTGCCGCGCAGCGTAACGTCGCCCCGGGTGGCCACCCGCTCGGCCGGCACCAGGTGGCGGATGCGCTCGTACAACGGCCCGCATAACAGCAACTCGCCCGCCGCCGCCATCTGCATCAGGCGCGCGGCGGTGTTGACTGGATTGCCGATGATGGTATAGCTGGCGTAGTGCGTCGAGCCGACGTTGCCGATGATCGCCTCGCCGGCGCACATGCCGATGCCGACTCCGACAGACAGGCCATGCCGCTGCCGCCAGGCGGCGGCCACCGGGCCGAAACGCGCCACCATTTCCAGCGCTGTGTGCCAGGCGCGTTCCGCGGCGTCCGGCTGCGGGAAAGGCACGTTGAATCCGACCAGCAGGCTGTCGCCGGCCATATTGAAAATGGTGCCGTCGTGCTGGTACGCCGCTTCGGTCAACACGGCGAAGTACTCGTTGAGCATCGCCACCACCGCGCCCACCTCGTTCTGCTCGGTCAGACGCGTGAAGCCGCGCAGGTCAGCGAACAGCGCCACCACGCTGGTGCGCTGGGTGCGCCCCTGGAACGGGTCGCCAGGTTCGCCGGCTGCCTCGCTGATGCGGTCGGCCAGCCGCGGCGAAATGTAGCGCGAAAACGCCTTGCGGATCGCTTCCTTGCGCTGCACTTCGGCTGCAAGCCTGCGGCTTTCCAGTTCCTTGCGCGTATCGTGCAGGCGGCGCAGCGTCTTCACGCGCGCGATCAGCTCCTCGCGCTTGACCGGCTTGGACAGGAAGTCGTCGGCGCCCGCTTCGATGCCGCGCACGCGGCTCTCGCTGTCATCGAGCGCGGTGACCAGCACGATCGGGATCAGCGCCGTCGTCTCGTCGCTCTTGATCTGGCGGCACACGTCGAAACCGCTGGTGCCTGGCATCATCACGTCGAGCAGCATCAGGTCGGGCGGCGAGGTCATCACCTGCAGCACCGCCGACGCGCCATCAACCGCCGTCTCGACCGTGAGCCCCTCGCTTTGCAACAGGCGCACAAGAAACGCGGCCATGTCCGGATCGTCGTCGACCACCAGCACGCGGTAGGCGGCCCCGGCGGCAGCCGGGCTGCCCCCGGAGGCGCGGTCATTCATAGACAACTTGCACCTTGGCGAGGTAATCCGCGTATTCGCCGACACAGGCGTCGATACCTGGCTTGTCCCCTATCCTGGCGCCGTCCTCCACGCGCTTGCCGATATCCGAGACTTTGGCGAAGCCGTAGGAATTGCCCACGCCCTTCATGCGGTGCCCCAGCTGCCGCAACTGCTCGAAGTCGCCCGCAGCGAGCGCCACGCGCAGGATTTCGATTTCTTTCTGGCGGTTGCGGAAGAACACCGGGATCAGGTCGGCGAGGTCTTTTGCGATGACAACAGTGTGGTTGTTTTCGGTCATTTCGGAGGCGATTATAGGTCGTTTGCCACTGCCCGGCCTTGTGCTTTGTCAAACCCGGTCAGAGGGTTAGCGGCTCAGTGGAAGTCGCGCGAGCACGTCAGCAGATCGCCCAGCAGGCGGCTGTGGTCAGTAAGGCGCCGGGCAATGAGGTGCACGACCTCCCCGTCGCGCTCGATCGTGCCCTCCACCGCGAGCAGGCGCGCGCCGAGCAGCTCGCGGCGCTGGCGCTCGAGCAGCTCGCGCCAGACGATCACGTTGATGGTGCCGGTTTCATCCTCCAGGGTGACGAACACCACGCCGCTCGCCGTATCGGGCCGCTGGCGGCAGGTCACCAGCCCCGCGGCGCGCGCTGTGCTGCCGTGCGGTCGCTGCCGCAGCGCCTCGGCCGGCATCAGCTTCAGGTGTTGCAGGCGTTCGCGCAACAGCGCAAGCGGATGCCGGCCGAGCGTCAGCCCGAGGCTCGCGTAGTCGGCGACGATGTCCTCGCCTTCACCGGGCGCGGGCAGTTGTAGCAGCGGCTCATCGAAGCGCGCTTCGCGCAGGACGCCGCCGGGCGGAGCCAGGCCGGCCACGGCCCAATGCGCCTGGCGCCGGTGCCCGGCGAGCGCGACGAGCGCGCCGCCTTCCGCCAGGCACCTGAGCTCGCGCCGATCCAGTGCGGCGCGGCGCGCCAGGTTCTCCACCGCAGCAAACGGTCCTGCCGCGCGCGCGGCGACGACCCTGCCCGCCGCGGCCTCGCCCAGGCCTCCCACCATGCGCAGGCCGAGGCGCAAGGCGCCCGCCTCCAGCGTGCAGTCCCATTCGCTCGCCGCCGCATCGGGCGGGCGCACCTCGACGCCGTGGCGCCGGGCGTCCTGCACCAGCTGCGAGGGCGCATAAAAACCCATCGGCTGGCTGTTGAGCAGCGCCGCGCAGAACGCCGCCGGATGGTGGCACTTGAGCCAGGCCGAGACGTAGACCAGCAGCGCGAAGCTGGCCGAATGCGATTCGGGGAAGCCGTATTCGCCGAAACCCAGGATCTGGCGGTAGATGGCCTCGGCGAACTCGCGCGGGTAGCCGCGCGCGAGCATGCCCTGCACCAGGCGCTGTTCGAACGGCTCGAGCCCACCCTTCCTCTTCCACGCCGCCATCGAGCGCCGCAGCCGGTCGGCCTCGCCCGGCGTGAAGCCGGCGGCAACCACCGCGAGCTGCATCACCTGCTCCTGGAAGATGGGCACGCCGAGGGTGCGCTCGAGCACGTTCTTCACCGCTTCGCTCGGATAGACGACCGGCTCCTGCCCGCGGCGCCGGCGCAGGTAGGGATGCACCATGCCGCCCTGGATCGGCCCCGGGCGTACGATCGCCACCTCGATCACCAGGTCGTAGAAACTCGCGGGGCGCAGGCGCGGCAGCATGCTCATCTGCGCGCGCGATTCGATCTGGAACACGCCGACGGTGTCGGCCTGCTGGATCATGGCGTAGACCGCGGGATCCTCCGCCGGGATGTCCTGCATCTTCATCCCCAGGGCATCGAGCGCACGGCGGATCGCCGAAAGCATGCCCAGCGCGAGCACATCCACCTTGAGCAGGCCGAGCGCTTCCAGGTCGTCCTTGTCCCACTGGATCACGGTGCGCCCGGGCATCGCCGCGTTCTCGATCGGCACCAGCTCGGCGAGCGGCCCACGCGAAATGACGAACCCCCCGACGTGCTGCGACAGGTGGCGCGGGAAACCCACCAGTTCTTCCGCCAGCCGCGCGAGGCGCTCCAGCACCGGGCTCGATGGATCGAGGCCGGCCTCGGCGAGCCGCTCCGGCAGCACCTGGCGGCCGTCCCACCACGCGAGCGACCTTGCCACGCGCTCCACCTGCTCCCGCGCCAGGCCGAGCGCCTTGCCCAGGTCGCGCACCGCGCTGCGCGCCCGGTAGCAGATCACAGTGGCGGCGAGCGCGGCGCGTTCCCTGCCGTATTTTCCGTAGATGTACTGGATCACTTCCTCGCGCCGCTGGTGCTCGAAATCGACGTCGATGTCGGGTGGCTCGTTCCTCTCCCTCGACACGAAGCGCTCAAACAGCGTCGCCATGCGGCCCGGATCCACCTCGGTGATGCCGAGCGCGTAGCACACCGCGGAATTGGCCGCCGAGCCGCGCCCCTGGCACAGGATGCCTTGCGAGCGGGCGTACCGCACCACGTCGTGCACGGTGAGGAAAAAGGCTTCGTAGCGCAGCTCCGCGATCAGCTTCAGTTCGTGCTCGACCAGTCCGCGCACCTTCGGCGGCACTCCGCCGGGAAAGCGCCAGGTGAGGCCCTGCGCCGTGAGCTGCGTCAGCCAGCTGTCCGGCGTTTCGCCCGGCGGCACCAGCTCCTCGGGGTACTCGTAGCGCAACTCGTCGAGCGAGAACGCGCAGCGCCCGGCGATGGCCACGCTCTCGACGAGCAACTCCAGCGGGTAGAGCTGCGCGAGGCGCGCGCGCGCGCGCAGGTGCCGCTCGGCGTTCGGGTAGAGCGCCTGGCCACAACGCTCGAGCGGCGTGCCGAGGCGGATCGCGGTGAGCGCGTCCTGCAGCCGCCGGCGCGAACGCAGGTGCATGTGCACGTCGCCCGCCGCGACCAGCGGCAGCCCGCAGGCCCGCGACCGCTCGCGCAGCGCGTCGAGCCGGGCGCAGTCGTTCGGCCCGCAGTGCAGTTCGGCGGCGATCCACGCCCGGCCCGGGAAATGTGCGGCCAGCCAGTGCCCGTCTCCGGCCAGCAGCAACGCCAGCAGCCCGCTCGCGGCGCAGGCCTCGATGTCGGCGCGCGCAAGCGCGTAACTGCCCTTCTTCCCGCGCCTGCGGCCGGTTGCGATCAAGGAGGAAAGCGCGCCGTAGGAGCGGCGGTCCGTCGCCAACAGCACCAGCTGCGTGCCGTCCGCGAGCCGCAGCTCGGTTCCGGCGATCAGCTTGAGCTTGTGCTCCCTGGCGGCGACATGCGCGCGCACCATGCCCGCGAGCGAGCACTCGTCGGTGAGCGCGAGCGCCGTGTAGCCGAGCGCCGCGGCCCGCTCCGCCAGCTCCTCCGCATGCGAAGCGCCGCGCAGGAAGGAAAAATTCGACAGGCAGTGCAGCTCGGCGTAGTCAGGCAAACAGGCCATGCAGGAACCAGCCCTCCGGGGCGCGGTAGATCCATGAGAGCGAACCGCCCTGCGTGCGGGCGATGAAGTAGTCGCGCAGCATGTCCTCGCCGTCCCACCAGCCCGATTCGATGCGCTCGGGTCCCACCAGCAGCGTGAAATCGCCTTCGCCCAGCCGGCGCGGCGGCTCAAGCAGCCACAGCGGACGCGGAACGGCCGCCGCCGCCGCGTCGCTATCGCCCACCGCACGCCAGGCGCGCTCGGGGCGATGATCGGCGTGCAGCGCGAGCCCATGCACCAACGCATCGCCAAGACGCGCCTGCAAGCGCTCGAGCAGCCGTTCCCAGTCCTGCGCTTCGCTGCGCGCGTCGCCGAACAGGCCAGGGGTTGCCCCGGCCAGCGGTGCCAGCTCGCCGGTCTCGAGCTGCAGCGCCTCGGCCGGACTGGCAAGGGCGAGCACGCCGAGGCGCTCGCGCAGCAGGCGCAGGCCGTGTTCTGCGTCGCGGCGCGGCGCGGCAAAACCGATCTCGATGCGCGTAGTACGGGTGCTGCGGTGCAGGAGGCTCAGCGCGAAACCGCGCACGCCAGCCTGGCGCGCGGCGAGAAAACCCTCGAGCTGCAGCAGCAAGCGCCGCGCTGCGAACAGCACGCTCTCGGCCTGCGCCACCGGCGCTGGCAACTCGAGTTGCGCACTGAAGCGCTCGGGCGGAACGAAGAAGGCGCGCGGTTCCGGGATCTTCCCCAGGGCGCGGTCCAGCTCATCGAGCAGCCCCTGGCCGAAGCGCGGCGCGACACCGGCGCGCGGCAGGCGCATCAGTTCGCCCAGCGTCTTGACGCCGATCCTGTGCAGGAGCATGAGCGCCTGCGGGGCCGGGGCGATGGCGCAGACCGGCAGCGCCTCGAGTGTCTCGCTTTCGCCGCGGGCGAGCCACAGCGCGGCGCGTGCCGTCGGTCCCGCCGCCAGCAGGGCCTCGAAGCCGATCCCAGCGAGGCCGCTGCGCAAGTGCACCATCAGGGGGCCCGCGCCGCCGAACAACCGCAGGCTGCCTTCGACTTCGAGCAAGACGGCTTGTGGCGGCTCGAGCGAAACTCTGGAGGTGAACTGGCAGGCCCAGGCGGCGATCGCCTCGAGCGCCCCGGCTTCGGCGGCAGCATCGCGCGGTAGTACCCGCAGGCGCGGCGCAAGCGCGCAGGCTGCAGCCAGTGCAATGCCCGGACGCACGCCCGCCACCACCGCGGCCCCATTGCAGGCCAGCACCGAGCGGTTCTCGGCTACGGCCCAGGGATCGTCCGCGCCCTCAGGCGGGGCACGGCCGCGCAGCAAGGCTTCGAGTGCAAGGCGCGGGAAGCAAAGCGCCACCCACAGCATGGACAGGCCTCTGGATCGGGATGCGCAGCGGGACGGCAAGCAGGGCTCCGCGGCGCTTGAGGATGCGCACCGCGAGCCGCTCGCCGTCGGGTTCGAGCCTCAGTCTGAGGGGCGCAGGAGAGGATTCGCTCGCCGCCTGCGGCGGCCGGAACAGCGCAGTGAAAACCCTGCCCGCCTCCGCTGCCACTGCCAGCCGCCTCAGTTCGGCATAGTTGGCGCGCGGCAGCCACGCGAGCAGCGCGCGGCAAGTGCCGGCGCGCAGCACCTGTTCTGCCGCCCACAACGCGTCGCGCCTGCCCGGAGCCTTGATCACTGTGAGGAATTCCAGGCGCACGCCGGCGGCGGCCAGCGCCGGTGCATAAGGCAGGTGCGGTGGCGCCAGCCAGGCAACGCGGTTACCGGCGCGAGACAGCGCGGCGAGCGCGGGCATCACCAGTTGCAGCTCGCCGATACCTTCGTCAGCGCACAGGATTTCGGTCAGTGCGCCGGCGGGCCAGCCACCCCCGGGCAGCTCGCGGTCGAGCAACTCGAAGCCCGTCGGCACCGCTTGCGGGGCAGCTTGCGCCAACGCCCCGCCGCGCCAGACGGGGTGATGCAGGAGGACGGCATCGAGCGCCGTGGAGGAAGTTGCCATGGGGATCTGCCTGAATACTGTATTTATATACAGTATCGGCGGTCATGGCAAGAGCCCCCGGCTGGCTGCGCGTGCCGCGGATCCGCTCCGCCGCCGGCGCGCTCAGCGCCGCATGCAGCGATACACCTCGAAGGTCTGTTTGCCGTCCGCCAGGGGCGCGACCGGCACGATGGTGTCACCACCCATGCTGGCGGCCGAGTTCCTGGCGGTCACGTTGACGTTCTCCTGCACCGCGTCCGGATGGCGGGGAATGAAACCCACTTCGTGCACCACGCTGGCGGTGGTCCTGCCGAGGCCGGTACACGCGGTGACCGCTCCGGGCGCCGCCAGCCGTACGCCCTCCCCTCCTGCGGTCAATTTGACCAGGCTGCAACCGCCGGCAATGGCAATGACGGACAACAGCAGCAGGATGCGATGACAAAGCGGAGCAGGCTTGCGTTCGGACATGGCGGATTCCTTCCCGGGTGGCGTGGGCCTCATGCCTGAAGTTTACCGCTATGCCAAACTACCGGCGTCACGATGTTCTCGATCGTTATCCTGAGCTGGAACAACCTTCCCTACTTGCGCCTCTGCGTGGAGAGCCTGCGGCGCGACTCGCAGCGTCAGCACCAGATCCTGGTGCAGGTCAATGACGGCAGCGACGGGACGCGCGACGGAATCGCCCGCGAGGGCATCGAGCACACGGCCAGCGGCGTCAACCTGGGGATCTGCTTCACGGTGAACCTCGCCGCCTCGCGTGCGCGCACCGACTACGCGATGTGCACGAACGACGACATGCTCGCTGCGCCTGGTTGGGACGCGGCGCTGGAGCTTGCGCTAGCGCGCGTGACCATGCAACCGATGTTTATGCTTTCCGGGACGATGATCGAGCCGGTCGATACGGGCAACCGCTGCGTGGTGGTCGCCGATTGCGGGCGCGAGCCGGCAGCATTCGACCTCGAGCGTTTCTCGGCCACGCTGCGGGCCCACGCCCGCGCTGGTTGGCTCGGCGCCACCTGGCCCCCACGGTAGTGAGCCGCGACCCGTGGCATCTGGTCGGCGGCTACAGCACCGAGTTCTCACCCGACATGGGCAGCAACGATGATTTCTCGATTAAACTGTGGCACGCTGGCTGCAGGACTTTCCTGGGCGTCGGCGACAACCTGTTCTATCACTTCGCCAAGGCGCCCACCGCGCGCGTCTGCAAGAACGGCGGGCGGCGGCAGTTTCTGATGAAATGGGGCATGAGCCCCTCAACCTTCGACCGCCATTGCCCGAGGCGCGGCGAGGCGCCCCTGCCCGGCGCCGGGGGACTCGTGCTGCAGGATCCCCAGACGACATGGCGCTGGCGTCTGCAGGAATTCAAGAGCGCGCTCAAGCGCAGGCTCGGTTGAGGATCGCGCGGAGGCGCAGCGAACCTATGCCCCGGAAAATTCTGACCCTCCAGTTCAAGTATCTGGGAGACGTTGCGGTTGCGACCCCCGCGCTCCGGGCTCTTAAGGAATTCTGCAAAGGAGCAGAACTCCACGTGCTGGTCCCCGAGGAGGCGACGCCGATCCTGGCGCACGTGCGCTGGATCGATCGGGTGTGGGGTTTCCCAAGACGGCGCGGGCGCATGAATTTGCGGGCGGCGTGGCCGGCCGTGAAGGAACTGCGTGCGCAGCGGTTCGACGTGTCCGTGGACCTGGCCGGAAACGATCGCGGCGCCCTGCTCAGCGCCTTGATTCACGCGCCGAAACGAATCGGCATGCTCGCGCCGCGCAGTTCGCTGTGGCGTCGGGCCTGCTACACCCAAGCCGTCGAAACCCTCGATGCCACCCGCCACGAGTCCCTGCGCCTGTGGTCGGTGGTCGCCGCGCTTGGAGTTCCATTTCCGGACGAGCTGCGCATGCACATCGCGCCCGATCCCGCGTTGCTTGCCCAGGCGAAGGCAGAACTCAACCGGGTCGAGGTGCTGTGCTTCATTAACGCAAGCCAGCCGAAGCGGGAATGGCCTCTTTCGCATTGGGCCAAGTTCCATGCGATGGCTTGCGCGCACGGAGTCACCATCGGCTTTAGCGGGGGCCATACCGCGCGGGAGAGGACACTCCTGCGCGAGTTGCGCGAACGCATTCCACAGGCGATCGTCCTCGAGCCCGCGGAGCCGTTGCAGGGCCTCATTGCTTCGCTCGCCCAATTGAAGGGTTTAATTTCGACAGACTCCGCGCCCATGCACTTCGCCGCGGCGCTCGGCGTGCCCACCATCAGTCTTTTCGGACCGCACTCGGCCCAGCGCTGGGCGCCCCTGGGCGCCACGCACACATGGCTGCAAGGCGCACCGTGCCCCTGCAGCGGGCACGCGCATGCCTGTCAGGCGCGCAATCCCTGCATTGCAGCGATCACGCCTGCGCAGCTTTACGCCGCGTTCCTGCGCATGATCGGCCAACGGCCGGGCCTCGCTAGCCAGCGCGCCTGAGCGGCCGCATCATTTCCGCGCGGCATAGAGCTCCGGATTCAACGCCGGGTCGTTATACATCTTGAACTGCCGGTACAGGCGGAATCCCCGGCGCTGCAGGCGGACGTCGTCCAGGAGCCGCTTGAGGGCTTCACGCAGATCCAAACGCTGCTGCCGAATCACCACGAGCTTGTGCGCGCACAACTCCCGCTGCGCAGCGGGCGCGGACGCGCGTTGCACCTCTTCGTGCATGTGAAATTCCTTGAGCGCGAGTATGGAAAGTCGGTCGATGATCATGCCGGGAGTTTCCGTGTGCTTCGGTATTTCCTCCGGCGCCGCCGGGAGTCGCTCCCATAGCCAATGATCCATTCCTTCGATGGCGTCGTTTCGACGCTGGTTCCAGGCATCGATGTTGCGCTTCGCCCTGTATACATGCTCGGGCCCCAGGTCGTCCCGCCGGGCTTTGTCCTCCTCGTGCCACAACTCGAAGTTCCAGCGATGATTCTCCTCGACCAGGGCCAGCCAGGCCAACCGCGACGCCACAAACGCGCGCTCATGCCATTCAGCGGTCTTGGTCGCCTGAAGGTCACAGAGCGCATCGACATCGATTTCCAGCACTTGGTCGCCCCTTGTTCGCATGGAAATTGTACGCCACGCTGCGGAGCGCCGTTCAATGCAGCGGCATTATGGCGATGCCGAACGGGAAGACATGCAATCGGCCCCACCAATTGAAGACGGGATTCGCGCAGCCCCTGCCCTGCCCGTTTCCTCAGCGGGCGAGAAGGGGAATTGCTGTATGAGGCACTGCACGACCATTTGGCGGAAACTCGAGGCTGCTGCAGCATCACCGGGGGCCATCCTCAAGCAGCAAATGGTCCAGGGATCCCTGGGCAGGTCATCCCCAGCCTCGGGGAGGACATTCTCATGATCGCGAGGTAGTAATAAAAAAGCCCGGTCCTCTTTCGAGGCCGGGCTGTTTCGTTTGAAGATGGCCTGGCGGTAACCTACTTTCGCGTGCGAATGCACACTATCATCGGCGCAAACCCGTTTCACGGTCCTGTTCGGGATGGGAAGGCGTGGGTCCAGGCTGCTATGGCCGCCAGATTGACTCTGGGCTCGCCCCGCGGGCGGGTTGTCCCGCCGTCGGCACGAGCCGCGATCCGGATTGAAGTGAAGCCAGGGGTGAGATTGCGCCAAGCGCGCTATAAGCCGCTCGCTATGCTCACGGTTATAGGGTCAAGCCACACGGGCAATTAGTACAGGTTAGCTCAAGGCCTTACGGCCCTTGCACACCCTGCCTATCAACGTCCTGGTCTAGGACGACCCTTCAGGGAGGTCGAGCCTCCGGGAAGTCTCATCTTGGGGCACGTTTCCCGCTTAGATGCTTTCAGCGGTTATCGCTTCCGCACATAGCTACCCGGCGATGCCACTGGCGTGACAACCGGTACACCAGAGGTGCGTCCACTCCGGTCCTCTCGTACTAGGAGCAGCCCCCCTCAAACTTCCAACGCCCACGG